>NC_015589.1:610617-915926 GCF_000215085.1 Desulforamulus ruminis DSM 2154 | reverse complement strand
GCCCTGTTTTGTGCCTCTTCCGCAGACAGCTCTCCTTTTTCTTCCAAGGCATAGTAATACTTGGCAATCGAATAGGCATTATCCACTGCATTTCTACTCTGGATATCTGCCCTGGAATACATCTGGTCTTTAAAATTTGGAATTACGTAGAAAAAGGTAATGATGACCAAAAAGCTGATGGGGATTACTCCGATTAACATTAACTTATTTTGTAATCTCAATATGTCCGCTCTCCTTTTCAATCCAAATAAATGAACGCTTGTTAATCCTTCGCATCCGCACTATTCTATAATCATAGTCTTCATAGTATAATTTGGCAATAAACGTTATCAATTTTTTATCATTTGTTAATCTTCTTTTTAAGAATTAAACCGAGCGCGGATAGATCGCGTCAATGTAGAGAAAGAGAGATATAAGCCGTAAAACCATAAATACCCGGCATGTCAATGATTACCGGGTCACGGTTTTGAAATCTTAGAAAGCCTTCTTTTTTTCAACGGTTACTCCAGGATAGTTCCCAACATGCTGGCGAGCCCCGGTAAGATTATTAAAAATAGTGGTCTTAAATGAAAGCTCTTTAATTTAACTTCCATGGGATCTCCCAGAGGTGCATACTTTTTTACTTCCAAGGTCACCCCCGGCACCACGGCCCATATCAATGATCCTGCGATAAACTTGTCCTTTTTCATTAATTTCTAATGCCGTTTCTTTTTCACCATGACACATCTGACTTAAGGTCTTGGCTATGGCGTATCCCCCCCTCCGCATAACCAATAATAATAATCATTATCAATTACTGGTTATACTTTACATGGACAAGGTGTGCCGGTCAACCTTTTATTTTGAACTTACCTGTGAATCTTTCTCTCAAACACAGCAATGCTTTACCTATTTTGTCACGGTTAAGAAGGTCTTACTAGCAATAGAATGGATTTTCTAAATAACAAATCCGCCATTGGGGCTTAAAACCTGCCCCGTTAAAAAATCAGCCTTTGTAGAGGCCAGAAAAAAAACAGCATTGGCCACATCCGTTGGCGTTCCAAACCTTAATAAAGGAGTCTCCTCCAACAAGCTACTTCTTTCCTTTTCATTTAGCAAATCATTCATATCTGTCTCAATAATTCCAGGCGCCACACAGTTCACCTGAATGTTGGACGGGCCTAGCTCCTTGGCTAAAGCCTTGGTAAAACCAATGACCGCTGCCTTGGCGGTGGAATAGTGGACTTCACAGGAGGCCCCGGTCATTCCCCATATGGAAGATACGTTAATGATCTTTCCTTCCTTTCTGCGAATCATCCCCGGTAAAACACACTGGCAGCAGTAAAACATTCCTTTAACGTGAATGTTCAGCATGCGATTCCAGTCATCCTCCGTAATATCCATAAAGAGTTTTTGCTGCGCAATACCGGCATTATTAATTAAAACATCAATGGTTTGAAAGGTTGACAGGCTTTTTTCAACCATTGCCTCCACTTGATCACGCTTAGCGATGTCCGCTCTATAAACCATCACCCGGTGTCCCTGCTCCTCAAGGGAAGAGGCCAGAGAGAAGGCGTCCTTTTCAGAATGTAAATAATTGATAATAATATTATAATGATTCTTGGCAAACACTTCTGCGGTTGCACGGCCAATCCCCCTGGAACTTCCGGTAATAAGGACGGTTTTTTTCATCAATCCGACAATCCTCTCACTGTTCAATATTTTCCTTTTGTTATTAAATATAATATAAATCATTTCTTTCCACAAACATTCCTGCTTTCGCCTTGGTTCATTAAAAAAGCGAGGTTCAAGCCGGTTAAGCTCTTGAACCCCGCATCATGATTATAGGAGTTTTTTTCTTAAATCTTTGGCCGCAGCAACCATATGCTGCAGACTGGGCACCGTTTCCTCCATACCCCTTGTTTTAAGTCCACAATCCGGGTTAACCCATAGTTTCTTTAGGTCCAGCTTATGAATCATTTTCATTAATATCTCTTCGATCTCTTCCTTGCCCGGCACCCTCGGAGAATGAATATCATAAACCCCGGGACCAACCTCGGTTCTGAAATGGTTTGCGTTCAACACATCAATAATGGACAAATCGGACCTTGCTGCTTCAAAAGTAATGACATCTGCATCCATATCATCGATTTCTTTTATGATATCTTCAAATTCACTATAGCACATATGGGTATGAATTTGCGTATGGGGTTTAACACTTGCATGAACCAGTCTGAAAGCCTTGATGGCCCAGCACAGATATTCATCGTACCAGTCCTTTTTCCTAAGGGGCAGCTTTTCTCTTAACGCCGCTTCATCAATCTGTATAATTTTTATGCCCTTGGCTTCAAGGTCCATGACCTCCGCTTTAATCGCCAGAGCAATTTGGTAGGCAATATTTTCCAGGCAAAGATCCTCCCTGGGGAAGGACCAGTTCAATATGGTTACAGGTCCTGTAAGCATTCCTTTGATCGGCTTGCTGGTAAGACTTTGGGCATAGTCAATATAGTCTACCGTGATGGCCTTATTCCTTCTGACATCTCCAAAAATGATGGGGGGCTTTACACACCGGGTGCCGTAAGATTGCACCCAGGCATTTCGGGTAAATAAAAAGCCCGCAAGATTTTCCCCAAAATATTCAACCATATCGTTTCTTTCAAATTCACCGTGTACAAGAACATCCAGCCCGATTTTCTCCTGCAGTTGAATTAACTCCGTAATTTTTTGCTTTATGGTTTCCTGGTACTGTTCATGAGAAATCCCTTGGTTCTTATATTGCTTCCTTAATTCCCTTATCTCGGAGGTTTGGGGGAAAGAACCAATGGTGGTGGTAGGAAGCAGGGGTAAATTCAAGGCATTTTTCTGCAGCTTTATTCTTTCTGCAAAAGAAGGCATTCTTTGAAAATCACTTTCTGTAAGACTGCTGATTTCCTTCCTTACGTCCTCATACCAATATTCTTTGTTCTCCAATTTTTCTTTAATGATCCGTTGATTTCTTATATATCTTTCATTTTGTTCAAAGGCTTGCTCATGGAACAGTTCTGCTAATTCCATAAGTTCGTCCAATTTCTCCTCGGCAAAGGCAAAATGAATTTTATATTTTTCAGCTAATTGAGTTTCATTTTTAACCGTATAAGGAACATGAAGCAAGGAACATGAAGTATTTAAAACAATCCGGTTTTTTTCAATGGAGCCTGCTATGAAGTCTAATTTTTTTAGGGTATCGCTGTAATGATTTTTCCATATGTTTTTACCGTTCACAACGCCGACAAAAAGCACTTTGTCCTTGGGAAACCCATATTGCTTAATGAGCTCTAAATTCCTGGGTCCTTCAACAAAATCAAGTCCTAAAGCATCAAAATCAAGGGAAATCAATTTTTCGTATACATCCCGGACATCCCCAAAATAAGTCTGCAGCAGGATTTTTACATTCTTTTTCTTGCTTAACAGCTTTTTGTACATGAACTGGAAAATCTCAATATCCTCTGCTGTTAAATCTGTTACCAGAATGGGTTCATCCACTTGGAGATAGTCCGCTTTTAATTCGTTGAATTCATTCAGAATTTGTTCATATACAGGCAAAATATCTTCGATATAATCCCGGTAGGTTTTTGTACCGTGGTTTATTTTAGACAATTTTAAAAAGGTAAAGGGTCCAATCAGAACCGGCTTGGTTTTTATGCCCAGGCCCAGTGCCTCAACATATTCCGCAAAGGGCTTCCTACTATTGAGCATGAACTTGGTACTGTCACTGATCATGGGAACCATGTAATGATAATTGGTATTGAACCATTTTTTCATGGGCAGGGCCTTGGCATCGTTTTGGGCATCTTGATACCCCTTGGCCATGGCAAAATAGGTTCCCAAATCATCAAGCCCTAATCTTCGATAGCTGTCAGGAATAACATTTAATAAAAAGGCGGTATCCAAAAAGGTGTCATAAAAAGAAAAATCATTGGACGGAATAAAATAAACACCTTTTTCCGCCTGCAATGACCAGTGCTGCTTGCGAATTTCTGCAGCCTTTTGCAAAAGTTCTTCCTTGGAGAGTTTTCCATTAAAATAACTCTCAACCCACTTTTTTAATTCCCTCTGAGCTCCTATTCTCGGGTATCCCACGGTTGATAAAAGTTGCACTTTCCCTTCCTCCTCAGTATTAATGGAGGAAATAGACACAATTATACACAAATCGTCTCTATCCCCATTCCCAAAGATTGAGATTTTTGCTTTTAAGGCAGGTCTCCTGGCTTCCCATCATCCTACTCTCCTTACCTTCCCACCGTATGCACGGCAGTGGCCATACCGGATTTCGTCTGAGTTACAGTAGTGGGTGCTGCTCGGGATTTCAACCCGATTCCCTATTATCCCTTTTGATTATAAAAGGGCACCTTAAAGCATTATCATCGTATGATTTTATTTTAAAACTTTAGCACTGTCAAGTCTTAAATAACTTTTAAAAGAGTCTAAACCAATATCCATTCCGCCTCAAAATTCCTTAATCTGGTCTGCAACTCGTCAATTCTAAGCAGTAAAGTTACCCTCTCCTCTTCCAAAAGTTTGATGTTGGCTTCAAAAAAAGCAAGATCATCCTTGACTATATTCAGGAGATCTCTTAATTTTTTATTCTCCCGTTGTAATTTCTGCCGCTCCTGTTCAGCAAAGGGATTAAAAGAATCGCCCTTTCCATCCCTTTGGCTGGCAAAGGATTGGGTTATTGCTGTCTGTAATGGCATTGATTTCATCCCCTTACCATTTATAACCGATAAGTAACATCATCTCTGAACAATCCGTATTGTTTCACTTTTAAAACCCAATTATTAATAATATCAATAATGATAATGATTATCATTATTGATATTATTGTAATCGATGAGGTGATGTTGGTCAATCCCTACTGGTTCATGATTTCTTCCGGTCACGATATTTTCCCCTTTATGCTATTCGATCCTGCTTCGTTCATCTTGTAAATAAAAAATTCCCGGCAGGTCCATTACAGACGAAACCGGGACTACAGTATCCACTGCTATCATCCTTTAGGAGGCAGCAGCAACTTGTTTTTCAGCAATTAAATCCTCCAGGCGTTCTTTCTGTTTCATCAACTCTTCCAGTTGAATATCCCCAGCCTCTTCCTTTGGTACTGGTACGAGGTTGCTGAACTTTTCCTTGTTTTCAGTAAAAGTCTTATATCCTAGTATCCCAGCTACCAAACCAACCCCCAGGCCAATCCAGAAATCTGTTCTCGTAAACATATTTTTCACCCCCTTAAATTAGTTTGTTAATGTTGCACACTTGGTGTTATATTGAGGCCAACCAAAAACAATCTCAATAAAGTTGAGCAGCCAGGTAACAAACATGCCCATCAACGCCCGGTCACTTTCTAAAGAAAGAATACTGAACAACCCGGCTAAGGTATCCAGGTGCAGGGATCGATTGCCGCAGCTGACCACATCCCGGTGGGTTAAAACAGCATATCCGGTAATACCAGCCGCCAGATATTCCAAATAATGAACCCCATTTCCAGCAGTCCCCGCCTGGGTTACCGCTCTTCTGGAGGCATGAGCCACCAGCAGTGAAGCCCCGGCCAGCAGGGACCAGAAGAGATCTTTTTTATTAACATCCATGCCCGATCCGAAACCATGGTTCAGTACCGGTGGCTGTGCAGGAATATTCCTCAAAATGGTGTTTTGATCGATTTGTTGAGGATCATAACAGATCAGCAGCGTTTTAATAACAGGGTTTATCCTCACTAGAGCAACCCCCGGCAATTTTCCCAGCTTTTCACCGATGCTGTTCAATCTGAAAGTCCCTTGGAACTCCAATCTTAATCTGCCGGGTAAGGAATGCCTGATTTCGTAACCTTTACCGCTCATCTGCTACTCCCCTTTATCAATATCCTGGCACTGTTTAATACCACCCCGATGGTGGCTGTGTTGTGAATTAAGGCAGATACTACCGGGTTAATTCTTCCCATGGCCCCCAGCAAAATAGCAACCGTATTGATGGTGATGGTCGCGGCAAAATTCTGGCGGATAATGCCCATGGTCTGCTTGGCCAGGCCCAAGGTTTCCGGCACCGCCAGAGGATCGTCGATATTAATGGTGATATCCGCTGCCTCCACCGCCACATCGGTCCGGCTGCCCCCCATCGCCACCCCTACATCGGCAAAAGCCAGAGCCGGAGCATCGTTAATGCCGTCACCAATCATCATCACCTGGGAACCCCGCTGCATTTTAGCCACCAGCAGGGCCTTGTCCTGAGGCATAACCTCCGCTTGATAGGAATCAATTCCCAGATGGGTTGCCGTTTGCATGGCAACATTCTTACTGTCCCCGGTGAGCATAACCACTTCGTCAATGCCCAAACGTCTTAACCGATTAATGGCCTTTTTCATTTTAGGACGAATGGGATCGCTGATGGCTAAAACCCCCAGGGTCTGGTTTTCTCTGGCCACATAAACCACGTTATGCCCCAGTTCCCGGTGTCGGGTCTCCGCAAAATGAAAAGATGCACAGTCAATCTTATTTTCGGCCATGAAGGTCCTGCTGCCTACCAATACCCAGCCGCCGCCCACCGTGTCATCGCCCGGCAGAGACGCTTTAATTCCCCTGCCAACCACCGTTTCGGTACTGTTGTGCTGAGGAATAGGCCAGCCGGCCTCCTTGACCCGGGCCAGAATAGCCGTTGCCAGAGGATGGGTCGAATGATACTCAGCCGCAGCTGCCAGAAGCAGGACTTCCTGCTCACTGACCTCCCCGGTGGTATCCACCGCCATAACCACCGGTCTCCCTGCGGTTATCGTACCGGTTTTATCCAGCACCACGGTGTCAATGTTGGCCAGGGACTCCACATAGTTGCCGCCTTTAATAAGCACCCCACGGCTGGCTGCCCGTCCAATGGCAGCAGAAATGGCAGTGGAAGTGGATAGTTTTAAACCGCAGGAATAATCAATAAACAACATGTTGAGCACCCGCTGCCAGTTTTTGGTTACCCCGTATACCAAAGCAGCGGTTACAAAAGACAAGGGGACCAACATGGTGGAAATCTTATCGGCAAAATTTTGTACCGGTGCTTTCCGGGTATGGGCCTCTTCCACTAAATGAACAATTCGGGCCAGAGCCGTCTGGTCCCCGACCTTTTCCACTGTAATTTCTAAAAAACCGTTTTTAACAATGGTCCCGGCATAGACCCCGTCCCCTGCCACCTTTTCCACCGGCATATATTCACCGGTGATAGAAGATTGGTCTACAGCCGCCCGGCCATCGGTAACCCTGCCGTCTACAGAAATTTTCTCTCCTGTATGTACACACACAGTGTCTCCGGATCGCAGTGACTCCACAGGAACCTTTTCCTCGCGGCCTTCGGCATCAACCCGCCAGGCCAGTTGCTGATCCAGATTTAACATTCTTGAGATATGGCTGCGGGTTTTTTCAGCGGTATAGCCGGTCAGAAGTTCTGCTGCATTGGAAAGCAAAATAATGGTCAGACTGGATTCCGGTCTTCCCCCCAGCACCGAGGCAGCTACGGCAGTAGCCGTCAAGGTATCTGCGTTAGGCTGTAAATCGGTAACCAAACTCTTTAGGCCGCTTTTAAGAAAGGACCTGGAAATAAACAGCACCAAAAGGCTTCTGGCTAGATACATTCCGCCATAAGCTGCAGGATGAATTCTTTTGACCAACTCCAAACCCACTAGACTAACGGCGGAGGTGATCAAGCCGTTTCTATTTCTGGAAATTTCTTCTTTTAGCTCTGATTGGTAAGTAATGGGACCCCTTTGATCCTGCCTATGCCTTTTAATAAAATTGCTAACTTGTCCACCGGCCGCCGGAGAACATACCACCCGTAAATTTCCTTGCTCATCAATGTAAGCGCTGGACACTCCCTGAAAAGATCTCAGTCGGGCTTCCAACAAAGCTTTTTGCCGGTTGGACATGGGCTTACTTAGCCTAAAGCAGAGTTTGCTGTGCCTCATGTAATTCCCTTCCACCATTTTAATGTGCCTTTTTCATCAGATTATAAGACCACCACATCATTTGTGGACCGCTGGGCCACTGTTTTAACCGCAAGGCTTTCCTTAAACCCAGGATTAAAAAAACTCCCGCCAAGGAAGTAGGAAAATCCAGAAATCCATCCGTTCTTTTATATACACCGACATTCATATGGCCAAACATGCCCTGGATTCTTTTCCTTAGTTTACCTGCCCGCGGAAAAAAGATCTTGTCTTTCATCAAGTGGTTTACGAATTCCTCTGAACAATGATAATTGATTACCAGAGAACCGGTAATCCGATTGATGGTGAAACGGTTAACCCCTTGTACCGTTTTAAAATAACCCTCTACCTTTTTAGCATATTGATCGTCCCACTTGAGCCTGGGATCATGATAACGCCTGCGGCCGGCAGTACGATGAACCAGCTTTATACCTCCGTTGCCGCCAGCCTTACGCAGTTGCTCGGCCATCAAAGTGCCAACCGCTAAGCCTGCCATATAACTCATAGATTACCTCCTGTCATATTTACTTGCAATAAGTCCCTCTATTTCCTGCAGAAATTTATTACCAAGCACAGCTTCGGGAGAATATTCAATGAGAACGGAACCTGTTTGATGATTTACCGTAAAATTCTGTATTTCCTTGATATCCGCTAGATAGTTGCTCAAATCCTGAGCTTTGGTCTGGTTATTGTGGATTTGCCGGGAATAAATTCTTACCCGGCCAGGAATATAATGCAAAACTTGAACACCGGTAAGGTGCCGGAACATTTTCTTCTTTACGGTTCCACCGATCTCTTCCAGGAAATTTTTGATACCGTCACGCTCCCTCCCCAGATGATGATACAAACCTTTTCTGTACTGATGCATGTGCATAAAAGAAAACCCGGAGAAAATCAAACCTGCTGCCCGGTGCCCTTTGCTGCTGAAAGGCAGGGAGGCCAGGCAAAAAAACAGGGACCCCAGCAGTCCAAGAGCCAGTTTAGATTTTGAAGGTTTAAACAATGGAGTAACCACCCCTTCACCAATAATGATAATAATTACCATTATCATTTCTTATTATCCAACTGTAAGGCAAACTGGAAAGACTTTTTTATATTTTAATACCAATTTTTGCTTTTGTCCTCAAGGTAATGAATATATTTTTCCAAGACATGATTAAATGATTGCAGTTGAGAATTTATATGATGATTAATTAATAATAGTCTAGCCACCGCCTCCTTAAGATCCGCCATTCTTTCTCACCTCATTATAATCATTAATTATGATTGGTCCTCGCTCTAATCTTTCTTAGATAACAAAAAGCCCCCTTGTCTGAAGAAAGTGCTGGCCAAAGCTGGCCTCAACTTTCTTCAGACTTAGCAGGCTTAGGTTTTTAGGATTCTTGCGTTTTTGTGCGGTCCTGCCGGGTTTCATCGTGGCTGCATTGACTGCTGCAACTGCCACCGCAACCACAACTATCGGAACCACAACAACTGCCATTTTTTATGCTGGATACTTCCCGGCGAAATCCCCGCAGGGTTAGGAAACCAATCCCGGCAGCCAGGACAGCGGTGACGACCAATCCGGTAATGTTTTCCATATTCATCCCTCCCAACTCAAGCTCTTGGCAAACCTAACCACCCAATCCCAGTAACAGGCCGACCCGGTAAACCAGCAGAGAAACAATCCAGGCCAGTGCAAAGGTATAACCCGCCGCAAATAAAGTCCATTTCCATGAGTTCAGTTCTTTTTTAATGGTTCCCAGGGCAGCGGCGCAAGGAGTGTACAACAAAGTGAATACCAGAAAAGCATAGGCGGAAAGGCTGGTAAAGCTTGCGCCCAAAGCAGCCTGCAATTGTGATGCGGCATCCACCGCTTCTTCCGCCAGTTCAGCGACTCCGTAAATTACACCCAGGGTGGAAACCACGGCTTCCTTCGCTAAAATACCGGTCAGTACAGCCACTCCGGTCTCCCAGGAACCAAAACCATGGAAGGCAAAGAGCGGAGCAATGACGTGGCCGATGCTAGCCAGCAAACTGTCTTGAATTTCAGCCGCGCCGGAAAAGTTATAACTGCTCAGAATCCAAATGACCACCGACATACTGAAAATAATGGTACCTGCTTTAACCAGAAAACCCTTTCCTTTTTCCCAGGTTTGCAGCAAGACCGTTTTTAAGGTAGGTATACGGTAAGGCGGTAGTTCCATCAAAAAGGGCTCGGCGTCTCCCTTGAAATAGGTGTTTTTAAAGATCAGGCCCATGATGATGGCCATGGCGATGCCAAGCAAATAAAGAGAAAGAACAACCACACTTTCCCGACCCGGGAAGAACAAAGCGGCAAATAAGGCGTATACCGGAAGTCTGGCGCCGCAGGACATGAAGGGAGTCAATAAAACGGCCATTTTGCGGTCCCTATCGGTATCCAGCGCCCTGGCACCCATAACAGCCGGCACACCGCAACCAAAGCCAATCAACATAGGCAGAAACGCCTTTCCGGATAAGCCAATTCTACGCATGGCCCGGTCCATAATAAAGGCAACCCTGGCCATGTAGCCGGTTCCATCCAAAAAGCTGATTACTAAAAACAGAGTAAAAATTAAGGGTACAAAGACCAGTACACCACCAACCCCGGCAATAATACCGTCGATTACCAGGGAATGCAGCCATTCAGCCGCTCCGGCCGCTGCCAGCCCTCCGTCAACCCAGCCGGTCAAAGTCTCTCCAATAAATCCGTCCACCAGATCGGCCAGGGGCTGACCAACCCAGCTAAAGGTTATCTGAAACATTAAATACATAATAGCAATAAAAATAGGAATTCCCAGCACCCGGTTGGTTATTAAGTTATCCAGTTTATCACTCCAGGACTGAACGCCTTCTTTAGCTACTAAAGCCTGATCTAAAACCTTATTAATAAATTCATAGCGGGCTTCAATAATTTCTTCCTCAATCAAGTCGGCGCCCTTGCCGGATTTTTTAATGGCTTCTATTTGTGCCAGATGTTCGGTCAGCAGAGAACTGTCAGCCGCCTTGGTCTGTGCCAGAAAAGAGGGATCCAAAGAATCAATGAGCTGCTGCAGACCACTTCTGCTGGTGGCTACCGAGGAAATAACCGGTGCTCCCAGTTGCTGACTCAAAACCCCCAGATTAATCTCATAGCCTTTGCTTTTGGCCTCATCCATCATGTTCAGATTGACCAGGGTGGGCACGCCCATCTCCAATAATTGGACCGTCAGGTATAGGTTACGCTCGATATTGGAGGCATCCACTACATTGACTACCACATCCGGTTTTTCAGCGGTCAGATAGTCTTTAACAATTCTTTCTTCAATTGAATAAGCGCTGAGGCTGTAGGTGCCCGGCAAATCAATAATATTAATTTTCTGATTGCCTTTGTTCAGTTGCCCTACTTTTTTATCTACTGTAACACCCGGCCAGTTGCCAATGTGCTGTCTGGCACCGGTTAAAGCGTTAAAAATGGTGGACTTACCGGTGTTGGGGTTACCTGTTAAAGCTACATTAAGTGCTGACATTTAGCAAATCCCTCCTTATCCCAAAGATACAATAATCTGTTCCGCTTCAGCCTTACGAAAGGACAGATTATAAGACTTGACCAATACCTCTATGGGGTCACCCAAAGGTGCAACTTTAATAACCTTTAACCTAGCCCCTTTCATAATTCCCATGGCCATAAACCGCCCTCTGGCCTGGCCAGTCACTTTAACACTGTCCACAACAGCCGTTTGGCCTGGTTTAACATCCTTTAACGTGATCATTCTAGAGCCCCCTTTTAATTTTTTATGGCCTTACCATGATATGCTGAGCCATTTCCTGGCCAAGCATAACTTTACCACCGCGAATGGATACAACAAGGGGACCTTGCTGACAGCAACGGCAAACCTCCAGAGGAGTACCGGGAATAAAGCCCATTTCCTCTAAATGACGTTTGCGCTGAGGACAACCTTCAATATCCTGGATAACAACAACCCTTCCTTGCTTAACGCAGCTTAAAGATTTCATCCTAGGCACCTCCTCTAACAAAAATATCACTAGCTTACTTGCCTCTGTAATCCGGCCAGCTTGGTTGCCAATTGCTCCATACAATTTGCTTGGGTCGTCAAAACGCCTGCGCTCTGGCCACTAATATCGGAACATTTGTCTATGACTTCTTTTATTTCCTGAGCGATGCACTGCACCCCTCCCATTCCCAAATCTAAAGCTTCCGCACTGCTATAAGCACTTTCCACAGCAACCACGCCCTTGCCCATGTGTTCCACGATGGTTTGGCAAAGATCATTGACCTGAATAATTAAATGCATGCCGTTTTGAACTCCCTTAGATCCCTGGTGCATCCCCTGCACCGCCATGGTGGCAACGTTCCTTACCTGCCCCAGGGTAGCCGACACATAATCCACCGTCTCCTTGCTTTTTACCGCCAAATTACTGACCTCCTGGGCCACCACTGAAAATCCCCGTCCGGCCTCTCCGGCCCGGGCCGCCTCGATGGAAGCGTTAAAAGCCAGCAATTTGGTTTGATCCGCTATGGATTTAATGGCTTGCAGCATCTCTCCCAGGGTTTTGATATCCTCTTGCAGGCGGGAAGTCATTTCAATAGAGGCCGAAACCTGCTCCTGGATCTCTTCCATCTCGATACGGGCCGACTGCAGGCGGACAGCCCCCTGCTCGGCAAACTCCTTGGCAATTTTTACCGACAAACCGGTGTCCCCCACCTGCTTCATGACTTCCGTTACATGTTTGCTTAGCTCTTCCACCATCCCCTGACTGCAAAGGGCGGTTTCGGTGGCCTCGGAAACCAAGCCGTGGATCTCCTGACCGGAGTTAATCAAGTTGTGGTTTAAATCAAGCAGTTCCCGGGTTAATACATCCAATTCCACTGCTTCCGTTGAAAGCAATGTTCCGGCTAGGCTTTGTTTTTTAACCTGACTTTTCCCTTTTCCAAAAAACGATAACATTTTTCCTCCTTAATTAATGATAACTAAATTCATTATCACCAATTAGTTAAAAATCATTTTGCAAATGGTTCTCTAAAATTAGGATTATTTCTGATTGTGAAACTTTATTTCTAACATAAATCGTGCAAATACAGCATGTATTATCTTAACTATATTTGAAAACGATTATCGTTGTCAATAACCAACAATAATTTTTTAATATTCTTTCAATGTTTAACCCCCAGGATTCACCTCGGGGATAAAGAATTTAGGCGGACAAGATTGGATTTTGTTTAATCATGGCCAGAAAAGCCTTTACCATATAGCTGTCAAATTGACTTCCGGCATGATTTTGCAATTCTCGTAGTGCCTGTTCCGTGGACATTCCTTTTCGGTAGGAGCGGTCCGAGGTCATGGCATCCCAGGCATCGGCAATGGAAACAACGCGAGCCTCAAAAGGAATATTTTCACCCTTGAGCCCACTGGGATAACCCTTACCGTCGATCCTTTCATGATGATAGTGTATAATGGCACTGGTATTTTGCAGAAAGTCTACCGGCTGTAGAATGGTTACGCCAATAACAGGATGACTTTTAATTGTTTCATATTCCTCATACTCCAGTTTGCCATTCTTATTTAAAATCGCTTCGGGGATACCAATTTTGCCTATATCATGCAATAAAGCACCATACTCCAGGGTTTGAATTTCCGAGTCACTAAGCTTAAGTCCCTGGGCTAAAGCCAGCGCTATCCGGGCCACATTTTTAGAATGATTACGGGTATACTTATCCTTCGCATCAATGGCCGTAACCAGCGCGGCGATGGTCTCCAAATAGACTTCCTTTTTACCGTTTTCTAATTTTAAGAGAGTATTATGAAGCACCAAAGCCGCCTGACTGGCAAAAACAGAAATGGTTCCGATATCCTGAGGCAAATAACTGGCCAGATGGTCCTCACCCCCATGGTATTGCCGGTGCATTAACACCAGAATGCCCATGGTTTTTCTTTCCACAATCAGAGGCACAGAAATAAAGGAAAGCAGGGCCGGATCCACCTTAAGCATTTCTCTAAAGCACGGGGAACTCTTGGTCAGGCATACCACTTCTTTGGCCACCGCCGAGTTTCGGATAAAATTAGCCCTGGTTAAAATATTTTGCAATTGTGCTTCTGTTAGTTCCCCCCGTGCCAGCATAATTCTTGCTTCGTTGAAAAAACGGTCTGCCAGCAAAATTCCACCGGCCTCACTTTTGGTAATTTTGATGGCCAAATCCAGAATTGCCGCCAGCGTACTGTCCATATCCGTGTTTTTTATTAAAGTAATTAAAACATCATTAATAAACTGGATTTCCCCGAGCCTTTTTTCCAATTCGCGCTTGCTTAGCCCGGAACAAATCTTGGTACTGACTGTGGAAAAAATTTCTTCTTGCGAGGACATTTAAACACCCTCTTCTTTACTATGAATTTGCAATTATGAATAGATCGTCTTAAATATATGATAATGATAATCTTTTTCATCGTCAAGTAAAATTATGGTAGTCCAACCATTCTAATGACTCGTAAAGACTAAAATTATATTAAAAAAGATGCCGACCAAAATAAAGGAAAAAACGCTAGAACACGGATTGTTACGAACTCTTTGATTTTCTTTAATATCCGTGCCAATTCCTATCATCCGTTCAATCCGTGTTCTATTCTATCAATATAAAGTAACGCTTTATTCCTTTAAACGTTAAAACCCCCAAGCTGCGATACACCAGGCTTGGAGGTTTAAAAACAGGATCCTTGCAAAGTCCTAAACTTATTTTTTTATCATACTTTCATCCCGGGTCAGGGGTTTGTCGTAAATGGCATGCCCCGTTGACAGAGGCTGGCGGTCTACCTGCAGCATCACTTTATTAAACTCAGGCAGTTCCGTAATGGTGTTCACCACCGCATTTATGGCAATAAACTCACCGGTGGAGCCCTGCAGATTAGCAAAGGCTTTATTAAAATTCAGGATAATAGTGTCGCCTTCCTTCTGATAATAAACCAATTCCGTTCCTTCGGGCAGTACGGCAGCATGCTTGCCGGGTTTGGTCAATTCGCTGATCAAGGCTACCACCATATCTCCGGGTTTATCAATTTCCCGCACCTCAGACACTAAACCATCCGCCTGCTCATTACCAAAGTACAGGGTTACTTTCACCTTGTCCTCCGCCGTCTCCTGAACCTGGGGTTTAGGCTGTTCCTTCAGGGTAGGGGCTTTTTCTCCACAGGCTGTTAATGACAGGGACAAAAGCAAGAGAAGAAATACAGCAATTCGCTTCATTTTCATTATTCAACCTCCACTAATAATTTTTCAGTAACACTATAATTTATACTACAAAAAGAAATCATTGTGTTTAATTTTTCATTCTTAGTATATGCCATACCGTCCATTCTTACAAATTCATACCGACCCGGTATAAAGCAACAAAAGCCCTACCATCTATTAAGACGTTACAGGCTTTTGTTTTGTTACTCTAAAATTTGAAGATTATAATTTAAACCTCTCGGAAAGCTCCTCTAAATCCGCAGCCATCCTGGTAAGGGCCTCCGCCGATGCACTGACCTCCTCCATGGTGGCTGTTTGCTCCTGGGAGGCGGCGGCCACATTTTGAATCCCTGAGGACATTTGCTCGGTGGCGGCGGCAACGTCTTGAATCTGATGGCTTAACTGTTGGACTGTGGTAATGATACTGTTAAAGGATTCTCCCACTTCGTTGACAACCAGATTGCCGGCCTCAACTTCCTGAGTACTGGCTGTCATGGTTTCCACTCCAACCCCGGCCTCCTCCTGAATGGTGACAATCAGGGTTTTAATTTCTTTCGCTGCACTGGCCGAACGTTCAGCCAGCTTGCGAACCTCCTCAGCCACCACGGCAAAGCCCTTTCCTTGATCCCCTGCTCTGGCCGCTTCGATGGCCGCATTTAATGCCAGGAGGTTGGTCTGGTCGGCAATTTGGGTTATCAATTCTACAATCTGGGAAATTTCATTGGATCTTTCGCTCAGATTATGAATACTGCGCCCCACAAGGTCCGTGGAACTGCCAATGCTTTTCATCTGAGAGGTTACTCTGTAGATGCCTTCACTTCCGCCCTCTGCATACTGGGAAGCCTGTTCCGAAGCAAAAGCAACCACCTGGGTATTTTCCGTTACCCGCTCTACGGTGGAGGCCAGTTCCGACATGGTAGAGGCTGCTTCATTGGTGCTGGCGGTAATTTGCTGTGAACTGGAAGACAACTGCTGAGCCGCAGAAGCAACCTGCTCGGACTTGTGGCGCAGTTGACCGGCAATATCCTTTAAACTGACCACCATTTGATTAAAAGCAGTGGCCAGTAAGCCAATTTCATCACAGCTTTTTACCTGAATTTCTTCAACCGTCAAATCCCCTCCGGCTACTCTTCCGGCAACCTGCTCCATCTGCCTAATGGGATTGGTAACAGCACCGGTGGCAAACCAGGCAACCGCCCCGGCAATTACCGCCACAAATACCATGGCGCTGATAAAAAAGGTTTGTACACCCGAAAGGTCTTGATGGCTGAGGGCAGCCAATTGCTTCATATGATATAGGGCAAAAAGATTCATCACCAGAAAGAGAAAAATCATACAGGCGAAACCACTCATAATTTTTACTTTAATAGAACATTTCATTTTATGGAAAGTAGCATAAAAGTCGCATTTTCTACAGTTACCAATTTTCTGAGCCATGGTTCCCTGGAGTTGTCCCTTACAAAGGGTTTTGGATACCTTCCAGCATTCACTGCCTCTTTTTTCTATGAAGGCGGGACATTGGTTCTTTCTATCCTCCGGGCATTTTAAATGTTCCCAGCAGTTGATAAGATGATTCGCCATAATCAATCCTCCCACACGTTTTTTAGCTTTTATCATTAAACGGTCTTAATTTTAAAAAACTTTAGTCTAACTATATTCTGCTAATCCTAAATATAATTTTTTTGACATAAAATGTCAATTGGTTGACTAAAAATAAATAAATAATTCTGCATATAATGATAATTTAATTTATTCCGATGATTATTGCTTTAATATGATCTCCCTACTGGAACAGGAATATATTTTAGTATGCACCCTGCCATTTAAAATTCCGTTGGCGTAAATAAAAGAGAGTAGAGATCCCTCTCCGGCAGGCGCCCCGGTTGACGGGTCTCACCCACTGGGAATTTAGACTTTGTTCTTTGAAAGGAGAAAAAGATGAGGAAAATTAGCAAGCTGTTGATGGTTCTGCTGTCCATATGTCTGCTTTCCACCTTGTTTGCCGGTTCTGTTTGGGCCGATTCTGGGAAGAAGAATAAGGGCAACCAAGGAATGAGGGGATACCAGGGGAAATCCACGGTTTTTGTGGATGTTAATAACCACTGGGCGAAAAATGACATTGAAAAACTCCAATTTAAAGGGATCATGAAGGGTTATGAAAACCAGCAGTTCATGCCCGAACGTTCTGTGACTAAAAACGAAGCCATCGCCATCATTATGAGAGTGGTTAACCATGAGGAGATTTCTTTCAATAAGGTTGACGCCTTTAAGAATATCTTTCCCAGTTGGATGGGTTTGGCACCTGTTCAAGCCTACGATGCAGGGATTATCGCAGACTGGGAACTAGTCAACTGGAATGGCAACCAGCCGGCTACACGGATTGAAGTGGCCATGTGGCTGAGCCGTGCCTCCGAGGATAAAGATGTTTCTCTGGAGGAAATGTTGTCCTACGCCAAGGATGTAAAGCAGCTTAGCAAAGATGAACTTGTATACGCAGCGGTCATGTATAACAAAGGGATTATGAAAGGCTCTGCCAACGGCTACCTAAACCCCTATAAAGCCATTTCCAGGGGTGAGTTTGCCGTAATGATCTCCCGGTTTATGAACAGTGAAGGTCTTGATGACCAGGATCCGGACGATGAGGATTCTTCCACCGTTGTTATTAAACAGTTAGTCCCCGCTAACAAGGCTAAAATCGATGTGGATACCAGGGAATTTAAAATCCGCTTTTCGGAAGAATTGACTTTAGCAGAGGGTAAGGATAGGGAAGATTTGCTTGAGGCCGTAAGAATACTTCGCTATGAAAAAGGTGCCTGGGCCAATACCAATCTGGACTTTACCATTGTCTTCAGCGAAAATGATGATGATCTGGTGATCAAGCTAGACCGTGATGAAAAGCTGGCCGGCAACACCAAATATTGCATTACCTTGGCTGATAATATGCTGGAAACCGTAGCAGATGACTCCGACGATGCTAAAACTTTTACAGCTATTGCTAAAGGGGAATGGACCTTTGCTACCGGAGAAAATGAGTTAGCCCTGGAAAAGGCGACAGCCAGCAGCAAAAATACGGTTGTACTTCAGTTCAATGAAACTCTTCAGAAAGGTGAAGACTTTAGTTCCAGCGGGGCCGGAATTCACATTTTGAAGGGGCATAAGGAACTGGATATCGACGCAGCGGGGATCTCCAAGAATAAGCTGACCGTTACCTTGGATGCAGACGACAGCCTTGAAGACGGTGAAGACTATAAGGTATGGATCGGCGAGGGTGTGATTGATTACTTTGCAATGAACGAAGATGACGCTTTAACCTTTGAGTACCAAGAATAAATAAACGGCACCTTTACGGTGCCGTTTATTTATTCCTGAAGCAGGTCTGTATTTTCAGGAAGTTTTTCATACTTAAACCCCGGAAATCTCTCCGGGGTTTTATAAGCTAGGGAATAATTCTGTTGGCTCCGCGGTAATTTTTAGACCAGTAGCTGTCGGCGAGGGAATCAATCCGGACACCCCTGGAACTGGAAGAGTGAATAAATTGATTATTACCGATATAAATACCGGAATGGTTAATTCCGCTTCCTCCAGTATTAAAGAACACCAGGTCTGCGGGTTCCAATTGTTCCTTCTTAATGACAGTACCGGCGTTGTATTGCCCGGCAGCAGTATGGACCAAATCAATATTAAAATTTTTAAAGACATAACGTACGTAACCGGAGCAGTCAAAACCTGCGGGGCTCTCTCCACCTGAACGATATTTGGACCCGATCAGTGTCTTGGCAAAATCCAGTACAGCGGTAATTCTGCCGCCCCCTCTGGAAACCTGCTGTTGGGATTGATTGGCAGACGAACGAACAGACTGATTTACTGAGTCCGGCAGGTTTAAAACCTGGCCAACGCTAAGATTGTCGCTAGTTAATTGATTGATTTGCTTTAAAGCCTCTACAGTAGTTCCATTCCGGTTGGCAATAGCCCACAGGCTATCTCCCTGGGCTACGGTAACTTGTGCCGCGTAGGCGGAACCCGTTCCTAGAACCGTTGCCAGACATACGGAAGCAACCAGTAAGGAAAGTTTCCTCCTTATTGACAAACGCTCTTTCCCCCACTTTCTACTCCTACGGGGTTAGCTGACGGGTTCGGACCGAAAGATAGCCCGCTACCAACAGGTAGTTCACCCCCAAAATAACGGTTCCCCCGTTTCCTCAAAATAGAAATTAGGCGCCCATTTTATATTTTATTAGCTATTTCGCCATTTGTTTCCAGTTTCCTGCTTAAAAAATGAGATTTATTCTTTTTTCTCTAAAATAGGTCCTTTTTCCTATAAAAGAAGGTTATTCATATTTTCCCCTGATTTTGGAAACAATCATCCTAGGAGAGTGCTTAAATGACCTTAACCCATGCTACATGGAACTGCGCCAAAGTAATGTTGGCTCTGACCCTGCCCTTTCAGGCGGTTATCCCCAATCAGCAGAGAGATACGCACCATTTTTGCAACCGGCAGGCCATTGAAATCCTTAAGCAGGACGGTTTTCACAAAGAAGCAAAGCTCGCTCATTCCTATCTATATGCCATGGATCGTGGTTCGGTCTGGTGTGACAGGGGATTTAAAAATATCAGCCATTATTATGATTCGCGGGAGGGAACCGGCCTTTGGCGCGGTCCCGACGCATCAACGGAATGCCTGCAATATTTTAACCGCGCACTTAAAAAGTGGCAGCGGGGTTATTATAAGGAAGCCTTTTTTTATCTGGGCGCAGCCTGCCATATCGTTCAGGATTTATGCGTGCCTCATCACGCCAGGGGACAGGTTTTAGGAGGTCACAAATTTTTTGAAGATCGGGCCAGAGATCAATACGAGAATTACTCCCTTTATTCCGGTGGAATTTATCATTTGTCAGACCGCCCGGAGGACTGGGTCAGAAAAAATGCTTCCTTTTCCTCGGACTTTCTTTCGCAAGTGACGGATAACAGACCTCTATCCGTCATCGATGAGACCATTCAAATTTTATTAAAAAGGGCCCAGAGAACCACTGCCGGGTTCCTGCAATTTTCTATTCATCATATGAAGATATAAGTAAAACCCCGCCACAGCGGGGTTTACTTATATTACAGTTTAATCAAACAAACCCAGGCCGCTCAGCAACACAATCACGATGGCCACCGGCACCACAAACCGGACGACTAACCAATATCCTTGAATCAGCCTCTTGTTATTCAAGCTCCCGGAGTTGGATATTTCATCGGCTATATCCCACCGGCTTAGCTTCCAGCCGGCAAAAAGAGCAATGGCTAGACCGGTAATGGGAAGCAACAAGTTGGAACTGGTATAATCATAAAGATCAAACAAGGTCTTACCAAACAGGTGGAAATCTGCCAACAGGCTGTTGGAAAGAGTAGCCGTACTTCCAATCAGGGCCATCCCCAGGGCGGTAACCACCGTGGCTCTTTTTCTGGACCAATTTCTTTCCTCACGCAAGTAAGCAACCGGCACTTCAAAAAGCGAGATCATGGCACCGGTGGCGGCGATGGAACTTAAGATAAAGAAAAGCGTCAGGAACACCTGTCCGAAGGGCATGGAATTAAATACCATGGGAATGGTCATAAAGAGCAATTTAGCACCATCTGTAGGACTAAAACCAAAGGCAAAGACCGCCGGGAAAATAGCCATGCCGGCCATCATGGAAACCACAGTATCGGCCAAGGCAACCTTTACCCCGGTGCCGATCAGGTTTTCCCCTTTGCCAATATAACTGCCGTAAGTAATCATGGCACCCATACCTACAGACAGTTTAAAGAAGGCCAGACCCATGGCCGCTAAAACCGTAGCCCCGGTAATTTGGGCAAAGTCGGGTTTAAAGAGAAAGGCCAGTCCTTCACTGGCTCCGGGTAAAGTCAGGGCCCGGATATCGCAGATCAGCAATAAAACAAACAAAATAGGCAGCAGGGTTTTGGTCATCCGTTCAATGCCGTTCTTAACTCCTGCCAAAATTACGGCACCGGTTACAATCAAAACAATCCACTGCCAGATTAAAGGGGACCAAACACTGCTGACAAAGGTGTTAAAGGCCTGCTCGGATACCTTTGGATCCGCAGTCATTAACCCCCCGCCAATGGCTTTAAAAATATAAGCATATACCCAGCCGGCCACCGAGGTATAAAAAGCCATAATCAAAAAAGCAGCCACTGCACCGGAAAGTCCGGCAAAAAACCAGGGGGTGGACGGAGCCAATCTTTTAAAGGACCCTACTGCTGCGGCATTGGAACGGCGGCCAATGACAAATTCGGAAATCATAACGGGCAATCCAATTAAACAGACACATAATAAATAAATAAGAATAAATGCGGCACCGCCATTTTGACCGGTAATGGTAGGAAATTTCCAAATATTCCCCAACCCCACCGCAGATCCCAAGGTCGCGGCAATAACCCCCAAGGTAGAACCAAAACCTTCTCTGCTGGAAAACTGTGTTTGAGTTCGACTTGCTTCTCTCATCTTCCTATCCTTTCTTTCTTTTAACTTAACCTGCTTGTTTCGGCATCTGCAATGGGTTAGTCATTTTAAACTGTTTAAGTTATTGACTATTTAAAACACTGCAGTATGACCAAATATGACATTTTATAGACAAGCCTTATTTTAATATAGATTTAATGTAAGAACCAGTACCAATCTTACATAATCTTTACTCTTTTTGGCAAAATATTTTATTTTAAAACCTGAAACACTTTTAAATTGCATCCGTCTTATTGGATGAAATATGCTTGATAGCCTATTTTTATTAGGAGGAAGTTTGAAACATTGTAGTATAAGCAGCCACCGGAAAAAGGGCGCAACAAACTAAGCGTCCAAAGGCGGCGAAAAATTAGAGGGAACGGCTATTGTGTAGGAACTGAAACAAGGTAACCTTGTCGCTGCAAGATAAAAATCGCCTGATCAACAGAAACTTCGCGGTGAACCGGGGGTCTATCCTCTTTGTGGTAAAGTTCCTGGTTGTACGGCTCGCTCTTTTTTAAAATGTTGTAGATGGCAGTCAGCAGCATTCTGGCAATAGCGATAATCGCTTTTTTGTGACCGCGGCGCTTTTTTAGAGAAATGTAACGGTTCCGGATTTCCGGGTTCTGCTTGGCGCGAATCGCACAGAGTGCACATTGTACGAGTAGCGGCTTGATGTAAGCCCCAGCCCGGTTGATTCTGGTGGTTTTCTTCTTAGCGGGGCTCTCGTTGTTCTGCGGCGTAAGCCCGGCCCAAGAGCATAAATGCTTGGAGCTGGGGAACACGGACATATCCACTCCGATTTCCGAGATAATGCCGATGGCGGCAAAGGATTGGATACCCGGGACCGTCAGGACAAGGTTGAGTTGAGGGAGATACTTTTCAGCAATGGAAAGGATGAGGGATTCCAGATTCAACTTGCACCGTTCGAGATTGTCCATGTGGGAACGGATGATGCGTAGCTTTTCAGCTTGCTCAGCGCACATCTCTCCGTCCACAGCAGCGAGGACTTGCTCATCGGTAGCCTTCATTCCCTTGGTACGAAAAGCGGATACGTCTGTCATTTTCTCGGATGGCTTTTCCAAAAGCCGAGAGGTAATCGCAGAGGCGGCTTTACCGAACACATCGGAGAATACATCATCCAGCTTGATGTTCGAGACGGTCAGACAATTCTGCGCCCGGTTTTTCTCTCCGCTGGTGAAACTGGTGAGCTTCCAGCGGTATCGCACCAAGTCCCGGAGCTGGCGTATGTCGGCAGGTGGAATGAAGCTGCCGGAAACCAAGTCGTGCTTGAAGATGTCGGCAATCCACTTGGCATCTTTCTTGTCGGTCTTCTTCCCCCGAATGGCCTTAACGTATTTGGGATGGGCAAGGACGATTTTGCATGTTGGCTCCAGTATGTTGTAAATGGGTATCCAATACTTTCCGGTGGATTCCATACAAACATCACAGCAGCCGTTTTCGGAAAGCCATACGGCACAACGTCGCAGGTCCCCTGTAAAGGTAGAGAACCGTTTGCTCTTATAGGCGGTAACGCCTTGGCCATTGGTGGAGGCGATACAAGCTACAAGAAAGGACTTGTGGACATCCACATCCCACAGCAGATAGGGTAAACGATTTTGAGCATAACACATCCCCTCGAAACAGTATTTAAGGGAACAAGCAGGGACTGGGCGCTCACTGAAAGATTGAAGTAGTCCGTCTCTCCAAAGATAAGTTTACAGGGTTCAAAGCCCTACTCATTTGTGCTTGAAAGAGCTCCCGGCACACATAAATATACGGTCTAGCCTTCGGCTGTGCACACTCACCTCCACGTGCTCTGTAGTGTGCCTGTTTCCTCAAGCACATTCTAACAAATTACGACCAGCTGCGTTAGAGGCATCGGTTTCATTTCTCTTTTGTGCCTTGCAGCGCAGCGGAAAGGTATGGTCATAAATATGAAGAAAATCCTTGCATCCCTAATTGCTTTTATTCTATTCATCTCCCTTTTAAGCGGGTGTGCTGCCAATAAAACAACCCTTCAAAAAAAGGAAGCAGAGTCAACCGGGCTGGAAAAATTTCAGGCCACTGCCAACATGCAAATTCTACAGTCCACCAGGGAAACACTCGGCAGCGACGGTAAAACGGAACAAATTATTTTATACAGTGAACAATCCCCTAACGGCATGCCCCAATCCTGGTCCCTGGTGGTGGATGACATTGAAAAAATTAAACTCTCCCCGGAAGAGGGCCTTTATGGCTTTGCGGAAGTAAAATTTGAGGATGTGGACGGGGACGATATAAAGGAAGTTTTATTTTACCGCCAGTCCACCGGAAGCGCCGGGGCTAGAGGATTAACCATTTATAAAACCGGCGGAAAGGACTGGCAGCAACTTTTTTCCGTAAACGATCCCTTTGATTTTGATGATATGGAAGGTAAAAGGTACGAGGTCAAATACCTGGGTGACTATTATGTTCGTTTCGAAGATCGGCAAACCGGGCTGAAAACCACCATTGCCCTGGATGCGGAAGAATACCAAGGGCTGGAGGATATGTTAAAAGAAATTTCCACCTGGGTAGATCCCATTGCCGAATATAGTTTGGTGGATTATGACGGGAACGGTGTAAAAGAAATTATCACTATTCAAAGGGTTATTGGTATCGCCCATGCAGATACCCTGGCCTTTTTGAAAACCACTTATAAATTGGAACAAGGCCGCTATAAGGCCGTCACCTTATCCCTTACGGACGTCAATGATAAGCCCTTGGCTGAGGTTAAATTGTAAAAGCAAAGGAGCAGGCCAACAGCCCGCTCCTTTGCTTTTACAATTCCAGCCGCCAGCCATGTTCCTTTAGCCACTGCCGGTATTTTTTGTATTCGGGACATACACTCTGCACCAGATCCCAGAATTTTTTGGAGTGGTTCATTTCTATCAGATGGGCCAGTTCATGGGCCACCAAATAATCAACAACGGCTAAAGGAGCCATAACCAGACGGTAGTTAAAATTTAAATTGCCCTGGCCGGAACAACTGCCCCACCGGGTTTTCTGGTCCTTAATAAAGAACTGGTTATATTCCACGTTCATCTTTCTTTTTAAAATATCTAACCGCTGACTGAGGATTTCCTTGGCCTTTGTTCTAAACCATAATTCCAAAAGGTCCCTCACTTTGTGACCATAATGCTGGGGCAGCATAACAATGATTCTGTCTCCCATCAGCTCCACCGAGGGCGGACTTTGCTGGAATACCACCACCAGGCGGTAGGGTTGACCCAAAAAATAAACCAGTTGCCTATCTTCAAACGCCTTTTTCTTTCTACGTTGCTCTACCCCGGAAACCTCGGCCATTTTGTTAAGAATCCAGTCTTCTTTGCTTTTTAATAACACTTCCACATGGGAGAGCGGATAATTTTTAGGTATAACAACTTCCAGCCCGATTCCTTCAGTAATTTTAATCTGTAGATTTTTTGCCTTTTGGCTCTCCCTCAAGCCATAGGGAATTTTTCTGCCCCCCAGTTCAACAGAATGGGGTCCAGATAAAATCGGTCCAGGTGTATTTTTGTTCAAGTTTATTTTAACACACCCACCTTTCCCTACCGGCAACAAATTACCAATATTTTCAATTCCTATTCTAGGTTTTTTTTAATTATCCTTTTTCACAGGTCATGATTTATTAATAAACTTAAACTTCCTTGAGCACCAGCTTCTCCAGGGGCAGTCTGGGCCTTAAACCCGGGCTCTGGTCCGGATAACCTACCGGCAGCAAAGCCACAATATGGTATTGATCTTCAAGTCCTAAGGCCAGTTTCGCCAGCTCCTGATCAAACATCATCACCCAGCAGGATCCCAGTCCCAGATCCACAGCCCGCAAAGTAATATGATCGATGGTGATGGCAGCATTTAATACCAGATAGGACAAGGCTGCCTGAGGGTCCCGATTGCGCCTTTGGGCATACTCCTCCGCATTAAAGGATTTACCCAGACTCCCTGCCTCCTGTAATTCCCTGGCCCGGTCCCCCACCTGGGAAAAAGATTGTTTATCCACACACACGGCTAGAACCACCGGTGCCTGGGCCACAAAGGCCAGCGGGGTGGCTGAACGTAATTTCTCCCTTGCTTCGGGACTTTTAACCACCACAAAACGCCAGGGTTGAATATTCATTCCCGAAGGGGCCAGTCTCCCCGCCTCCAGCAGTTCCCTAATCAGGTCGTCGGATAGTGCCTCGCTTTTAAACTTTCTTATACTTCGGCGTGCCTGGATGGCTTCAAGGACTTCCATGCCAATACCTCCTTAAAATGATTTGGTAATTCTATTATGGCAAAAAAACAGAAAGCTTTCCAAATAAAACTTTGCAAAAGCAAAGACGCACTTATTGTGCGCCTTTACGCCTTTTATTAAGCGTGTTGCAGTTGCTGCTCCAGCCGCTCCTTAATTTCCTTTCCCCTTGCTACCAGGGAGGGGCAGGTCTCAAAAACAGTCTTGCCGTATAAATCCGCCAGAACCGCTTCCGGCTGGTAGGGAAGCATGCCCAAAAGGGGCATAAAATCCAGGGCTTCCTTAATGGCCTGCTCCTGGCCTTCCCGCACTTTATTTACTACGGCAAAGACCCTTTCAACCCCTAGATCCCGGGCCAGTTTTACCGTTGCCCTGGCGGTCTGGAAGCTTCTCTGTCCCGGTTCCACCACCACCAGAAAAGCATCTACACTCCTGGCGGTTCCCCGGCTCATGTGTTCCAGTCCGGCTTCCATATCAACAATCACGGTATCCTTTTCTTCCAATACCAGATGATTGAGCAGATGTTTGATAAAGCTATTCTCGGGGCAATAGCAACCGCTTCCCCCGGTGGAGGTTACGCCCAACTGAAGCAGCTTAACGCCGGATTTTTGTAAAACGTATTTTTGTGGAATATCATCCACTTTAGGATTTAGGCTAAACCACTGTCCGCTGGAGCCGGGTTCGGCGCCGGTTCGCTCTTTAATCAATTTCCGGTCCTGGGCGATGGTTGTTCCCTGTTCCAATTCCTGAGGCGTAAATCCCAAGGCCATCCCCAGATTGGCATCCGGGTCCGCATCCACCGCCAGCACCCTTTTGCCCTCTCCGGCATACAAGTGACATAACATAGCCGATAAAGTCGTTTTGCCCACGCCACCCTTACCGGAAACAGCGATTTTTATGCCGTTATGAAAAGTCATTCGCTTACCCCCTCAGGGTTTAATTTAGTCCCAGCGCTTTCCGCTTCTGCTTAATTCGCTCAATAATCAGTGCGGCTGCTTTAACGGGGTCTTCCTCATAAATTAGTTTACCCCCAAACAACCCGTCCGTAGTTACGGGAAAGTCTTCTTTATTTGCGGTAAGAACGTTGACTACCAGTTCCGAACCGCTGACCTGAGGATTCACGCCCACATGGACATCCACACCATTGGCAATAAAGTAGGTACCAATGGCGATGGCTTTTGGATGGTGGGTTTCGGGACAGGAACCGGCTGCCGGCAAATCCTTTATGCCCACTCCCAGGTAATCGGCCAGAGCGGTCAAAAGATCCGCCACCCTTGAATTATCCACACAGCTTCCCATATGCAGAGCCGGGGGCAGGGCGGGCAATCCGTTGGCCTGACCGATGGCCGTCAAAACGCTGCGTAATTCCTCGCCGCAATATTTTAATCCCTCCGGCGACAAAAGTCCGAATTTCCCCAGACTGTGAGCCGAACATCCCGTAGCCACCACCAGAACATTATTCTTAATTAGTTCCATGGCCAGCGTTAAATTGTCATAATCCTGCTTCTTTCTTGGATTGGTACAGCCTACGATGGCCACTGCCCCCAGGATTTGTCCCCCGGCAATGGCATCCACCAGCGGCTTCAGAGGATCGTCCGGATTAACGGCTTTCAAAGCTTCAACAATCTGTTCCACCGAAAAGCCGGCGTAAGCCTCGGTTACTTCATTGGGTATGGCTATTTTTCTCGGATCTCGTTTCTTAAAGTTGGCCACAGCTCTCATCACAATCTCACGGGCCGCTTCATCCGCCCGCTCGGCGCTAAACTCCACATGGCTGGCACCGGAAATTTTAGCATAGGGTAAGGTGGTAATGATTTCGGTATGATAGCAACTGGCCACCGTTTGCAGCCCGGGCATAATGCATTGAATATCCACCACCATGGCCTCCAGCGCCCCGGTCACAATGGGCAGCTCCTGGCTGGCATAGTTGGTGGCCACATTGACTCCCTTGCGCATCAGTATTTCATTGCCGCTGCAGCACACGCCCACCACATTAATTCCTTCGGCCCCTACTTTCCGGGCCTCTTCCTTTAATTTCCCCGCCCATTCCACTACTTTTTCCGCCAGCAGGGGAATGTGGCCGTGCACTGAAATGTTCACCATCTCTTCCTTGATTACACCCAAACGATATTGGGCTTTAACCGCCTTGGGGGTACCCAATAAGACATCCTGGAGATCGGTGGACATGTGCAAACCCGCAAATCCATCCACCAGACTCATGGTAATGGCGCCCAGCAGCAGATTGGCCGGGTCCGCATCGCCCCCCATAACCTGTCTGGCCATGGACTTGGCCACTTCCAGGTGCGCATTCACCGGTAGCAGTCCTAGTTTTTCCCAATTCTCCACCTCTTTGGTCTGTCCCTTTAGCTTTAGCCAGTGAAGGGGACCCTGCTGTTTTTGGAAATCCTCCAGAGCCTTATGAGCCACCTCTTTGGCCAATTGGTTGATCCCTTTGCCTTCCACGGTGATACCCAGCCCCTGGGCTAAAGCTTTTAATTTTCCGGTATCCTGAATGGTATAGGGGGCCTTCCCTTCCACCGCCTCTAAAATCGCATGGGCAACCTCCCGGGCGTGTTCAGCGTGGCTGGCCGTCCCCTGGGTAACGGTATTTAAAAAATTCCTGGCCACGATGGTATCCACATTGGCGCCGCAAACCCCGGCTCGAGGCCCTTTTCCGTTGGGAGCGATGCGGCAGGGTCCCTCCAGGCACTGCTTACAGCAAACTCCGGCAGAACCAAAGCCACACTGGCTCATTTTTACCGCCCGGTCAAAAGCAGTTGCAATGCCTTCATTCCTTGCCTTGACCAGCAGTTCCTGAACCCCGGTATCCAGCGACAGATCTTTTACATCGGGTAAATCTTTCATCATAAATCCCCCCGTTGTTTTTAATTTAATCCTAAAGGATTGCCGGGGGGATTTCTGTAAAATACTTTACAATATTTCGAATTTTTTAAATACTCATTCTCCTTTTCTTTCCCTAAGAATATGCCGCATTCTATCTAAATCCTTGATAAGGATACTTTTATTTTGCACTTCGATCAACTGCTCGTTCATTAAATTCCTGAATAAATTGTTCAGGGTCTGGCGGCTACTGCCAATCATGCTGGCAATTTCCTCCCTGGTAAAATCCAGTTTAATCTCAACGCCCCTTGGTACAGGCTTTCCGTTATGCCGGGCCCATTCCAGCAAAAGAGAAATCAAACGGACATCCGCTTCTTCAAAAACCAGGCTTTCGATGACATCCATGGACCCTCGCAGAGCATCCCCCAGCACTCCCACCAGGCCAAAAACCAGATTGGGCATCTTTTGCAGCATCTCCTTAAAAACCTCCATGGGAATGGAGGCCATGCTTACAGGTTCCAATGCCTGTCCGAAGGTGCGGGTATGACCGCTGTAGACATCTCCCGGCGAAAGAATGGTTAAGGTAAATTCCTTGCCATGAGGGTAACTTAAGTAAACCCGAACCTTTCCTTTCAATATTAAAAGAATGGAACTGGGGAACTTTCCTGGGAAAAATACCATTTCCTTGCGGGTAAAAGAGTATTCCGTAAAGAAATCCTGATATTCCTTCAGTTTCTCCAACTGAACACCACTAAATAATTCCGTATTTCTTAACCCACCCAGCTTTTTAATAAGACCGCCCCCACTTCGGTACTTGCTTTTTTCCCAATATTACTATTTTACCATTAAAATTGTTAATATAAAAAATAACCTCCCCGGAAACGGGAGGTTATTTCTCTTATTGCGCCTGCTTATGTCCATTTCCTTCCCACAGGTCATTGGGTGACGTAAGAATCTGCGCCTCATCGTGCCAGGTACAGGAAATTTCGTCGGTAAGGGCCAGAGCAATATTTTTCATATGCTCACTCATTCTCAAGTAAGAGTTAATCACATCCATATGAATAAAGGTGGTGTTCTCGGTTTCCTGGGCGCCCCTTTGCAACCGGGCAATATGGCTCATGCGCAGCCGGAACTCCAGGTCTACGATTTCCTCCTGCAGCGTCTTTGCCTTCTCCGCCATCATACAACTGTTGGTGGCAAAGGCGGTATTCACCACGTGCAGCAAACTGGTGACCTTATTATGCATGGTGGTAATCTCTTTTTGTCCGTCTGAGGAAAACTCCAGATTATTGACATATTTGCTCTCGGCTTTGTACAAAATGTTCTTTTCCAGGATATCGCCCATATACTCGTATTCCCGGACAATATGCACCAGTCCCATGGCCCGGTTAAATTCATCTTTGGTTAATGTCTGCCTTAAAAGATGGGTTAAATATTTGTTGGTGGCATTGGTCAGCACATCAATATGATTTTCCTTCTGCCTTAATTGATCCGCCATGTCGGAGTCATAGTTTATAAGCAGTGGATAGGTCTGCTTTGCCATATCTGTTACATGATCGGAAACATGCATAATTTCCTTGGTAGCCATCCCGATGGCTAATTCCGGACTGGCAAATAAGCTTTCATCCAGGTATTTGGGGCAAATATCGTTAACCGGATCCTTCTTCTCCGGTACAATGATCTCCAATAACCGGGCAAAATGCGCTACAAAGGGGACAAACAATAAGGCAATAACAATATTAAAAAGAGTGTGAACGTTGGCCACCTGGAAACCCGGTGAAGAGGTAATTTGCGCCATTAAACTGCTCAGCGGTCCCACAAAGGGCAGGAACAGGATTACGCCCACCACTTTAAACAGCAGGTGTGCGGTAGCTACACGCTGGGATTCCCTGGATGACCCGAGGCTGGATAATATGGCGGTAAACGCGGTACCCACATTGGCGCCAAACAACATATAAATGGCCGGTTCCAGGGCAATCATATTCTGCATGGCCAATAACATAATAATCCCGATGGTGGCCGCACTGCTGTGCACCAGAAAAGTGAAAACCGCTGCCACTGCCATGGCCAGCAGGGGATTGTCACTCATTTGGAACAGCATTTTGCCAAACATGGGGTCATTCCTTAAGGGATACATGGTATCGGACATCAGTTTAAGTCCAAAGAACAACAAGCCAAAACCGATAAGCACCTGACCAATGCGCTTGTATTTATTCTTTTTACTAAAGAAGATAATGGTTGCTCCAATTCCTACGATGGGCAGGGCGATTTCCGTTACTTTTAATGCAATTAGTTGAGCAGTGATGGTTGTGCCGATATCCGCTCCCAGGATTACCGCCAGAGTTTGCCTTAAGCTAATAATGGAGGCGCTGGTCAAACCCACCAAAATCACCGTGGTGGCGGTACTGCTTTGAAATAAAACCGTTAAAAAGGCTCCCAGCCCCATGGCCACCATGCGATTATTGGTCAGACGGCTCAAGGCTTCCCGGAGTTTTTTTCCGGCAACTTTTTGTAAACCCTCGCTAAGCACATACATTCCATATAATAATAGTCCCATACCACCAATCATATTTAAAACAACGGATTGCCACGACATCTCCTCACCCTCTTTCTGCTCATGCTTATAAAAAGTGAAAAATTGAACTAATTAAATCTAAAAAAATACTTAATCATCTTTTAATATTTAATTAACATAAATGGAATGACTTCATTGTAAAACATCCCATAAATACTGTCAAACAAACAAAAATCAAGCCTGCAATGTTATTTCCGGTTAAATTATTATTATCTGCTATTCCTTGCAAACTTCTGTTCTTTCCCCACATTTCAGGTTTAATAATCTACTTTGTAGTTATTTTTGTCTTTTATAACTTTAATAAATTAAAACATTAGCATAGGCAGGTGTTAACAAGATAAATGTCGAAAAAAAGTATTATATTTCTGAGGGGAGAGACGAACATGTATAAAAAATCGTTTGTAGCATTCACGCTGTTGCTGATGCTCCTTGTGTCAGTGGTTACGGGTTGTGGCGGCGGAGACAGTAAGAACACCGGTGATACCAACACCGGCGGCGCCGAACCGGTGAAATTTAAAATGGCCCATGCCACCTGGATCGGCTACGGTCCTTTATACATCGCCCAGGATCAGGGTTTCTTTAAAAAATATAATATTGCACCGGAACTTCAGATTATTGAAGATGAATCCCAATATGCCGGCGCCCTGGCTTCCGGTCAAATTCAGGCCTTATGCAATGTTTTGGACCGGGAAGTAATTCACTATGCCAAGGGAACGCCTGAAACCTTTGTTCTGGCCATGGACGAATCCAGTGGAGGCGACGGCATCATTGCCAAAAAAGAAATTAGCAAAGTGGATGATTTAAAAGGAGCAACCATTGGACTGGATAAATCCTCCACCTCTTACTTCTTCTTTCTCACGGTATTGAAAAAATACGGTTTAAATGAATCGGATGTTACCGTTCAGGAGATGGGGGCCGGAGATGCCGGCGCGGCTTTTGTGGCAGGCAAACTGGATGCCGCCGTATCCTGGGAGCCCTGGCTGTCCAACGCCTCCCAGCGCCAAGGAGGCCATGTCCTGGTAAGCAGCAAAGACTTCCCCAAAACCATTGTGGACGTCATTACGCTCCGGCAGGATTTTGTTAAGGAACACCCTGAAGCCGTAGTGGGCCTAACCAAAGCCTGGTTTGAGGCCATCCAATTCTACCGCCAGAATCCGGATCAGGGCAATGAGATTATGGCTAAGGCCCTGGGATTAAAAAAGGAAGAAATTGCTGAAATGGCCCAGGGCGTGTCCTTCTTTGGTCAAGAGGAGAATCTTGCCTTCTTTGATCAAAAGGCTGAAAATAATATCTTTACAGTGGCAGAACAGGCCGGAGCATTCTGGCAGGAAAAGGGAATTATTGATCAGGAATTAAAGATTGCAGAATTAATTAGCCCGGATTACGTAAAAGAGGCTGCCAAATAAATGCCACTGTATAAAATAAAACTCCGTTACAAAAACAATGCCTCCGGCCTATTAACACTTTTTTCTTTCTCGTTGATCTTAGCGGCTTGGTGCGGCCTTTCTTACAGCGGGGCTGTGGATAACAAAATTTTTCTACCCACGCCCGGCGCTGTCATCCAGGCCTTTATGGACATGCAGCAAGAAGGTATTTTAATTTCCTATACCGCCGTCAGTTTATACCGGGTTCTGGTGGGCTGGATACTGGCGGTCCTGGTAGCGGTACCTATGGGCATGATGATTGCCACATTAAAAAAAGCAGAGGCCCTCTTGGAACCGGTGATTGACTTTGCCCGCTACCTGCCGGTAGTAGCTCTGGTTCCCTTAACCCTTCTTTATTTTGGTATCGGGGACATCCAAAAGTTTGTCATTATTTTTCTGGGCACCTTCTTTCAACTGGTGCTAATGGTTAGTGACGTAGTGGCCAATGTATCCCGCAATTTACTCCGGGCAGCCGCCACCTTGGGAGCCAGCCAATGGCAAATTTACCGCCTGGTATTAATGCCCGCAGCCCTGCCGGGCATCATGGACAGCCTGCGGATTACTATTGGCTGGGCTTGGACCTATTTGGTGGTGGCGGAGTTGGTTGCCGCCAATTCCGGTCTGGGCTATCTAATCTTAAAATCCCAGCGTTTCCTTGCCCTTGACCGTATTTTTGCCGGCCTGATTATTATTGGACTTCTGGGTTTAGCCACAGATTACTTTTTCAAGTGGTTAACCAGAGTGATGGTGCCCTGGAGTGAAAAGGTGGGTGCAAGACATGAATAAACTGGTATTGAATCAATTAGCCAAGGTCTTCAATATCGGCAACCAGTCCGTGGAAGCCCTTCAAGATATCAATCTGACCCTTGCCAGCAACGAACTGGCCGTAATTGTAGGCCCCAGCGGCTGCGGTAAATCCACCCTGTTAAATATTGTAGCCGGGCTGGAAAAATCCACAACCGGTTCTGCAGTCATGAATGGTCAAGAAATCTGTGGTCCAGGGTCCGACCGGGGGATGGTATTTCAATCCTATACACTCTTTCCCTGGCTTTCGGTGCAAGAAAATGTAGAGTTCGGCTTAAAGATTAAAGGCGTTCCTGACCGGGAACGCCGGGAAATAGCCCATCATTACCTGGAGTTGGTGGGGCTGAGGGGCTTCGAAAAGACACTGCCGAAAGCTCTTTCCGGAGGAATGAAACAGCGCGTGGCCATTGCCAGGGCTCTGGCCAATAAACCGGAAATGCTGTTAATGGACGAACCCTTCGGCGCCTTGGACGCTCAAACCAGATTAGTTATGCAGGAACTGCTGCTTTCCGTCTGGGAAAAGGAACGGACAACCATATTGTTTATTACCCACGACATCGATGAAGCCATATTATTGGCAGATAATCTTTATGTCATGTCCCGGCGTCCCGGCCGCATCCGGGCTAAAATTAAAATCGACATTCCTCGTCCCCGGGACCATCGTTCAACCTTATCGGCCCAATTTTCCACCATTAAAAAAGATGTCATGGAAATGTTATGGGAAGAAAGTCAGGCCGCAGCCATGCAAAAATAAATTTTTCAAAAATACTTTTTACATATAAAAACCCTTTAAGGGGTTTTTATATTTTACTTTTAGCATTGCTTGTGCGTAAATAATTTTATTCTTTATAATTGTCCCTTGTTTATAATATATGTTAACATTGGCTATTGATGTAAGATACAATTACAAAGAGGTGCATACAAAAATGAGCCAGATCATTAAACTGGACAAAGAAAAGAGACAATATATGATTTCTGAAATTCAAACCTATTTTTTGAAAGAAAGAGATGAAGATTTAGGAGATTTGGCCTCAGGACTTATCTTAGATTTCTTTTTAGAAAAATTAGCGCCTGAATTCTATAACCAAGGTGTTTATGATTCATACAATTATATAAACGATCGAATAGAGGACTTGTTAGGAATTCAGAAACCGACAGCATGTCATTGAAGCGATAATAAATATCGTGATATAACGATCCAGCCAACATGATACCTGGAAGCTTCACCAATAGCGTTAGTTTTAATCCATGTTACTCGTTTCTAAAAGACTGGCCCTTTCGTTGTCGAAAGATATAAAAAATGATCATATCATCGAGGTGCTTGCAAAATGTATGAAACTAGAGATGAAATACTAAAAGCCTTAGCATATACAGGACAATACCTTCGGGAGATGCTGCCCCTAGACTGTATGGTGGCAGTCACAGATGGCGTAAAGTTTGTTGCCTATTATCCTGGAAGAAAAGTTGATGTTGGAGCTAAAACCGGCGCCCTTATTCCTGAGGATGATTTCGTTATTCACCAAGCCTTTAAAACGGGGCAAAAGTTTGAAGGAGAAATACCAAAAGAGGCTTATGGAGTTCCATTCAAGGGAATTGTTATGCCCATTAAGGATGGTGAAGGTAAGACCATTGGAACCTTTAATCTGGGTATTGATATGTCTTCCCAGCAAGAGCTTACGATGATAGCGGAACAACTGGCGGCTTCATTTCAGCAAATTGCGGCAAGCTCTCAAGGATTAGCTTCATCTGCCGATGAATTAAATTCATCCCAAAAAGATTTAATTACCCTTTCACAGAAAGCAAAGGAAGATTTGAAGCACACGGACGAAATCCTTAGCCTCATTAATGGTGTAGCATCTCAAACAAAACTTCTAGGTCTAAACGCTGCTATTGAAGCCGCCCGGGCCGGAGAACTCGGCAAAGGCTTTACGGTGGTGGCTCAGGAAATCAGAAAACTTTCGGATAGAACCGCCTCCTCCACTAAGGAAATTGCCGGAACCCTAAAACTTATATCCAATCATATTGAACAAATAGCCAAGCACATAGAAAAAACTGAACAAATTGGTGAGAATCAAGCCGCTGCCAGCCAAGAAATCTCGGCAGCAATTGAAGAAAATACCTCAGTCACTGAGCAATTAGTCTCGCTAGCTAAAATTCTTTAAGAATTGGGATGATTATTCATCCCTTTTTTATTTCTCCTTAAATTCTTTGACACTGCCTTCGAAATGCATTTACTATTACGTTAAACGATTGGGGCATAAAAAAACAGTATAAGGACACTCTTTAAAAGAGAAATTTTAACTCCTAATAAGGTGAAAACGGCTATGATCATCATATATTATGACGTCGGTGGAGCCCACTCGGTACAAGTGGCCGCAGGGATCCACCTTGATATTCTTCCTGTTGACAGAGTTCCCTCATCAGCAGACCTGTTTAAAATGAAGAAATTTGATAATACCACCAAGGATGATTATGGAAGGATTCTTTTTGCCGGCACAGACAACTACGGAAACCCTGTTTATACCCTTAGCTGTCAGTATGCCAGCCCTATTGTTGTACCGTCCCTGCGGGATATGCACAGGATTCAAGGAGGCAACCCCCGGCAACTCCTCCTGATTAGTACCCTGGGAACCATTAATCTTCTAATGAAAATTGGCGGTTTTTCTTCCCGACGTCTGGGCTGGGTTGGTTTTGGGCGTCCCATTGTGGTAAAGGGAACCTTAAAGGCTTATCCTCAAATCGCCAGGTTGGTCTCTGAAGTGAAAGACCTGCTGCCCGATCTTATGGCAGGAAAAGAGCCGGCAAAGATCAGTGAAATTGACAAACCGGAAATCTGGTGGTCTGTAGAGTCAACGACATGACGCCATATCTCTTAACTTTGATGCCCCAGAGGACAGATTTTAATAAAGTTTTTAAGCTTGCTCTATAATATCAAGGAAATCAATGTGTTTACCAAATTTCTTTTACGATCTCTACAGCATCCCTAATTACATGGAAACATACTTTTTCACCTATTCCTAACTCTTGGGCCCGTTTCATACCTTCCGGTTTTGTAAAATCAATACCCGTAAGTTCTTTGCAGGTGTAGCAGCCATGCTTTATTTTAATTCTATGGATTAGCTCCTGGGTAAGAAAGAAGGTTTTATGTTGACCATCCATGCCGGAACGCCCCTCATGATTTCCATGTTTTAATCCGATAGCCAAAATTGCCCCACTAACAGCCCCGCAAATATCCCCTTGACCTGCTATTCCGGCACCTAAACCGGTAGTCATCTTTAAGGCCAATTTCGGTTCTAAGCCAAGTTCTTCACCCAGGGTAGAAAATACAGACTGACTACATAAAAACCCACTTTTCATTAATGCTACAGCCTTGTCAGAAGAAGCAGACATCGTATCCCTCCTGATTAATTATGAATATAATCAAATATGAATTAATTCATTTTTTATTATAATTGCTAAATGCTAGACAGTCAATTAGTATGAAATATTCATATTATCAAGGTCTTTCTTTGGGTTTGGACTTACCTTAAAAAACCCTTTTTTCCGCTTACATTTGCTTAACCATACGATTTATAATATAAATGTTTTTTAAAATTATAGGTTCCCGTTGAATTGCGGCGCAACCCGTGAAAACACCTACTTGTTCATAAGTTTTTACGCTCTTCCCTTGCAATTTGCAAAAATGCTGCTATAATTTAATAGCGTAGTAAGTTTGCGCCTGTAGCTCAGGGGATAGAGCGCCGGCCTCCGGAGCCGGGTGCACAGGTTCGATTCCTGTCAGGCGCACCATAATAAAAAAACCGCTAGGGATAATCTCCCTACCGGTTTTTTTATTTTCTAAGTGAATATTAACTTCGGCTACCGCGCAACCCCATCGCGGGGTTCCAGGGGTCAGCGTCCAACCAGCAGAATCTCCTGGGGTCAAAACGGCATCCTACGCACAGTCGTTGATTTCTCCGGTCGGTGAAGCGCAATAATCCTATCACGGCTAGATAGCTTCAACAGGCTGGCCTTTCAAATTGTCCCTGGCATGGGGATACGCTTATGAGCCGTATGTGATCAAACATTATTTGGAAAAACAAAACAGCCACATGCCTGATAATTCATTTAAAACCAAGAAATTTAACGAAAATAAATGATTCATTCAGGTATTCCAGATTTAATTCCGATAAAAACGAAAATCTCTTCTTCCTTCCTCTTTTTTGCTACTTGAAATACCATTAAAAATAAATATTATAATAATCGTTAGCACTCGATTATGGAGAGTGCTAACAAAGAGTTTTCCAAGTCCCGGGCTTATGTTCAATCAGAGAAAGGAGAACCGTGGGGTGCCGTATCATTGAAATTTAAACCAGTACATGTCGCCGATGGGAAAATTCCAGGGGAAAACATTACTGGACTTGATTGATCAGTTTCATGGTAGGCTTTATGGCACTGAAATTTATGGAAAAAACACGGGAATGCTTTTCCCCTGTTCTATAAATGCTTTCCGTCCAGGTGTATTCTGGCGATGTTTCCGGTAACGCGGGTCTATACCGCCGCGCGGTTGCCTCGCATGCTTTCCAATACCAACCGTACACCGCGCGAGCTGCCGACGGTCGAAGTCCTGCGCTGGCCCCGAGCTACGGCAAATCGCACGCCTATTATCTTTTAAAATTGCTTGGTTATTAACGCTGATTGGGCCAAGCGTTAATATATAAAATATAATGTAAGAAAGTTGTTGATCATGGCAGGATTAGTTCCTTTTAACAAAAGGGAAAACAGTCTACTTAGTACCGGCTTTGAAGGCTTCCAAAACATGCTTGACGACTTTTTTGCAGACGCCTGGCCGTTTACAAGAAGCCTTGCCGGTGACACTTTTAAAATTGATGTACAGGAAAATGAGAAAGAATATATTGTCGAGGCGGAGCTGCCCGGAGTTAAGAAGGAAGAAGTGGACGTCTCACTGAACGAGGGAAGGCTCAATATTACGGTTAGCAAAAAGGAAAACGTCGATAAAAAGTATAAGAATTATATCCATAGAGAAAGACGGCTTTCCTCGATGACCCGCAATATATTCTTAAGGGATTCGGATTCCGAGGGTATTAAAGCGAAGCTTGAGGAGGGACTGCTGACCATTACGGTTCCTAAAGTGGTAAAACCCGATAATTTCGTCAAAATTACAATCGAATAACTTAAATATGTACACACCGGTGCGGCCCGCCGGTGTGTTTTTAAAAGGACTGCAAAGTATTTTAGATGCGCAAGGCAGTGGGCCTCCAAGGAAGTCTTTTACCGCTGTGCCGCCCCGCGGAGACGAAGCTGCCAAAAGAGCGCAGGGCGGTATTTGGAGACGCGGCCTATATTGCTTCTCCCGTGGCGTTTTGACGTCAAGCGGAAAACTGCTTTGTCCTAATAGGGAGCAATGTGAAATCGAATCAATATTACCGTCATTAGACATTTATCACGCTAATATTGATTCAATGTTGACCGCAGAAAATTTGCCTATCTGATGGTGCAATTGTACTCTCTCTTCTAAAATATAAGATGGGGACTTTTTTATTAAAATTTACGCCTTTTTACGTTTTTATATAAGGTAAAACAATTTTGAGTTATTTATGATAAAAAATGACAGACGTAGTGACTATGATATTTTGAGACGTGCAAAGGCCTTGTAGCTTGACAAAAGCAAAGCACAGTGATAAAATTAGGACGTACGTACGAATTATTTTGATAGAGGTGCACTATGGGAAGAAAGACCAACAAAATGAGCCCATCGGAAAAAATCCTGCATACAGCCTTTGAATGCCTTTCTGCAAGGGGATATGCAAATGTATCCATGCGCAACATCGCCGATGAGGCCGGAGTAGCGTTGAGCCAATTAACCTACTACTATCGCAATAAGGAAACACTGTTTCTTGAAGTGATCCATCTGATGATGCTGCAATATTTAAGAGAAATTGAGAAAAAGCTGGAAACTGCCGCAGACACAAAGCAAAAATTAGCCTCCCTCATTGAATTTTTTAAGGATTTGCTGAGAGATAATCCCAAGCTGCTTAAGTTATTTATCGATTTTACCGCCCAGGCGTTGTGGATTCCATCCTTCAGAGAACACCTGGATAACCTTTTTCACCGCTTAGCGGAACTGATCGAAAGAAATCTTTTGACTGACACAGAAACCGCCAATCGGTATCCGGGATATTCTGCTCAGAGTGTATCCAAATTAATATTGGGCGCTTTGTTCGGAACCTCCATTCAAATCATACTCGGTTCCAGCAGGGATGACTCTCTCGAATCCTTATATTTGGCGGAAAGCTTATTAAATTAAAAGGAGAGTATCATGATCGGCTGGATTATATCCAAATTAAAACTAGAACCGGATTCTTCTGTTGATGCTGAATACATTGGCTGTATAAGCGACTTGATTGACCATCCAATGGTCAGATCGATGAAAAATTATATTCATCACGGAAACATTGATTGTTTACAGCATAGCCTTTATGTATCCTACAACAGTTACCTTATATGCAGGAAAATAAACCTTGACTACCGATCTGCGGCCAGGGGCGGGTTCCTGCACGATTTTTTCCTATACGACTGGCATGTTGCAACGCCACATCGAGGCCTGCATGGCTTTGCGCATCCCCGTATCGCTTTGCAGAATGCAAAGCAACATTTTTTTTAAACCAACTGGAACAGGATATTATTCTCAAACACATGTGGCCTCTGACAATTAAACTGCCGAAGTATAGGGAAACCTATGTTATCTCTATGGTAGATAAATATTGTGCAACCATGGAAACTTTTAACTTTGGAGAACGAAAAAACGTGCGCAGACTTGAAAGCACATTATTTTGTTAACGTGTTTTCCGGAAGACGGAGCGGGAGAAAATCAGCATTAATTCCGGCACAGATATAGAACGCTTTTTAATTGTATTTGAGATTGTGGCCGGCAAATAATAGGGATTCCTAGGATTGGAATCATTTTGGAGCAGCAGCAAAAACTGATTTTATTCTAAAACACAAAGTCCTCTATTGACAAAAACGACGTTTTTTCAATCTTTTGACAAACGCCGTTTTTATCTAATTACCGGAAATATTCCATATGTTAGATTGCATGGTAGAAAAATGAATAAAGGTAATGGTAATCATTGTTCTTTGCGAAAAACATAACCATTATTTCTTTACCTCTTACAGACGCTACCTAATCAACGAGAAATTTTCAAATACTGCGTGTCAAGTGTGTAAACACGTTGGAAAAATGGGCTGTGGCCGCAGACTGCATCTGGAGTGAAAATCAAGGCTGCAGTTGTTGCACAGGATGTGCGATAAATGCGGTAGAAACGCAGCCATAGAAAGTGGCAGCCAAGCGAAATAAGGTACGAAGTGATACAGTCCAAGGCGTTTTACCAGACAACCTGGGCTGCTCATGACTATTTGAAACAATAGAATGGGAAGAGGCTGTGATAATGACTTTATTGGAATGGTTTCTATGTTTTTTTACTTATAGCTTTATGGGATGGGTATATGAGTCGCTGGTGTGCTCCGTGGACGAGAAAAAATTAGTCAATCGCCGTTTTCTAAATGGGCCGATCTGCCCGGTGTATGGCTTTGGAGCATTGGTCTGCATTCTGTTCCTATACCAAAGAATAGAGAATGTCTTTGTTTTGTTTTTGGCAGGAATATTTTTAACTTGTACCGTGGAATACATTACCGCCGTCTTACTTGAAAAACTATTTCATGCTAGATGGTGGGATTATTCAACTTACCGTTTCAATCTTCACGGGCATGTTTCCCTTTTAGGCGCGATTGTTTTCGGGACGCTGTCGGTGCTTCTTATTCTCTACATTCACCCGCCCGTTGCAACTTTGATTGCTCAACTGTCGGACCGGATGCAGGTTGTATTATCGTTAATTCTGTTGAGCCTTGTTTTGCTGGATTTGTATGTTACTGTGCGCCATCTTTTGCGTTTAAACAACCGGCTGAAAGATATACAAACGGCAATCAACTTCTTTTTGAGCCAATATACAAAACGTGTGGGAGAGCTAAAAGGTGCTGTACTAGACAAGTTTGAAGAAAGCGAGTTTTATAACGATCAAATTAGAACGCTGTTTCATTTGGATCGCATTCAGAACACAAGGATCATTAGGGCATTCCCTAATATGCGGTCTTTTAAATACAACGACGCATTTCAAAAGCTGAAAAAATTGCTGGGTTTTGTGAAAAAAAATAATCATGGGTTATGCGTGATTATCAGGGAAAGGGTCCTGCTGTATTTAATGCATTAACTATGCTCTAAGCCAATTGAGAGCTTAGGATAAAACGATGATTCGGTATTATATAAGACAAATGCTGCCAGATTTTGCAGCATTGATCTACATTTTTTACGTTGTTGCAGCCTGCTCGTCTTCGTTCAAACCAATATGCCATCGTCAGCAAGGCAGGCGCAACCGCACCTCACAGCCTCCTTCAGGTAAATTGGTAAAGTCCGCCGTCCCGCCATGCACCTTGGCGATTTGCCGGACAATCGTAAGGCCCAGCCCGCGGCTCGGGATATGGGCTTTTTCTTCCTCCCGCTTCTTCATTTGCTTCAAAAACTCTTCGGAAAATCCAATACCATTGTCCGAAACAACAACTTCGCAGTAAGATAAGTTTTTGTCCAGTGCAACCCAAATCGCACAGCCTTTGGGATTATGCTGTACGCTGTTTTGAATCAAATTGGCAACAGAGCGCCGCAGCAGTTCCTCATCTCCTAAAATTCTTGCATTTTGAGCGGCTTCGCTGATAGCTAAGTCAATGATATGATGCTCGCAAAGTCCTCCATTCAAAAAATCGGCGCAAACACTGCGCAAAAGGGCGGCCAGCGGAACCCCCTTTTTGCGTATCGGTTGCATATCATACTCCAGCTTTGATGCAAGATTTAAGTCATTCACCAGCGTTTTGATCCGTTCGCTTTGCTTGCGTACGATGCCCGCCTGCTCTCTGACGGATAAGGGAAGCTCGGAATTCTCCTCCAATTGGCTGGCATATCCCATCGCCATGGAAAGCGGTGTTCGAATATCGTGCGATACGCCGGCAATCCAGGCGGTCCGGGCGTAGTCTCTTTTCTGTAAGTCGGCTTCCTGCCTTTGCAATTGTCGGGAGGTTTCATTAAGCTGCATTGCAAGGTCGCCTAAAACACCTTTTTTCGGAAGCTCTACCCGTTGTTTTTCCGCCATTCTTTCAATTCCGTCCGCCAGCAAACGAAGGGAACGGAACAGGCGCCACCCCAGCAGCAGCGCAAGGAGCACAGCGGCAATCCCGTTTATCGCCAACCCAAAAGGAATCCACAAAAGCGTTTTGTCCATAACGTTTTGCGGCAACTCCATACCCATTTTCCAGATGCTTCCCTTCGGGCAGCCCATGACTAAAAGCCCGTCCGCATGCCGCCAGACATACACCGGATAATCCTGGAGGTACCACCGAGTGAAGCTTGCCACTTCCGGCACAGTATAGTTTTTGAAAAGCGCTTTCGGCAGGTGCCGGCTCCAGAGTATATCACCCTGGTCATTCAGCAGCATGGCCCATTCATAGCGAGCATTCATTGCTTCCTGTGCAGCTTCGGACAGCATGTATCCATCCTCCTGCTTTTGCAGCCCGTCCGCAATTCTGGAAATCCGGTAAGCATATCCGTCTTCCTGCTGCATTTCAGCCAGCCAAAAGAAAAGCAAGGCGATATTCAGCGCCAGCAAAACCAGCGTGATGGCTGCGGCGCTCCCCACATAGCGGACGAAAATCTTTATCATGCCTTTCATGCTTCCGTCACCCCGATCAGCTTATATCCCAATCCACGCACAGTCAGAAGATAGCATGGGGACGAAGGATTAGGCTCAATTTTTTCCCGCAGACGGCGGATGTGCACCATCAGCGTGTTTTCATATCCATACAAATCATCCCCCCATGCTGCCCGGCACAGACTGTCGCCGGTGACAATATTTCCTTTGTTCTCGTGTAACTTTTCGAGCAGGACAAACTCTTTGGCGGTCAGTACCAACTGACCCTTTGGAAACGTCACGGTGGCGCTGTTTAAATCCACCTCGGCGGCGCCAAGCCAAAAAACAGGTTTTTTCGGCTGCCGTACCGGAGCAGGGAAGTAGGTGCGGTTTAATACCGCTTTAAGTCGCAGCAGCAGCTCCCGCGGCAGAAAAGGTTTTGTAATGTAGTCGTCCGCACCAAGCCCCAACCCAAGCAGGCGATTTTCATCCTCATCCCTGGCCGACAGGAACAATACCGGTACTGCCGATATGCTTCTAAATTCACTCATTAGGGCAAAACCGTCGCCATCGGGCAGAGAGACATCCAGAATTACGCCGTCAGGCTTTTGTCTTTGAAACAGCTCTCTTGCCTGTTTACAGTCGGCTGCCGTTACGATCTTCTGAAATCCTTCCTTTTGAAGAATTTCTTTAAGCATCTTACATAAAGCTGGCTCATCATCCACCAGCAAAATTTTGCAATCAAATAGGTTATCCATCTTCATCACCGGCTTTTATTATAAAGGATTAAAAAAGAATTTGTATGGTTTATACAACATTTAAGGTAACCGTAAGGTTGCCTACAGGCTGATGTAAGCGAGCCATGCTATGCTGTTTCCTGCAATCTATGAAAGGTGGTATGGGCATGGCTGCGATCATCCAAACAAACGGCTTATGTAAGCAGTACGGAAAGATTCTGCGTGTAAAGGATTTGGATTTATCCGTCCCGGAAGGAGCCGTATACGGCTTTCTCGGCCCTAACGGAGCAGGGAAATCAACGACGTTGAAAATGATACTGGGTCTGGCAAAGCCGACGGCCGGAAGTATTACCGTTTTTGAGAAAACGGTGAATAGCAAAAACCGGATGTCTATTTTAAAAAACGTAGGTTCACTGATAGAGTCCCCCAGTTATTATGGGCATTTAAGCGGGCATGAAAACCTGCAAATCATCTGTACCTTGAAAAGTGTCCCGGAAAAAGAAATCGAGCGGGTGCTTCAGATTGTCCGTCTGGAAAAGCAGAAGGACAAAAAGGTAAGCCAGTACTCTTTGGGAATGAAGCAGCGTCTGGGGCTTGCCTGCGCCCTTTTGGGCAGCCCGAAGCTTTTAATTCTGGACGAGCCGACCAACGGCCTTGACCCGGCCGGTATTCAGGAGATGCGAGAGCTGATCTGCTCCTTGCCAAAGGAATACGGCATGACAGTGCTGGTTTCCAGCCATTTACTCAGCGAGATCGATCAAATGGCCACCAATGTGGGAATCATCAGCAAAGGCGAGTTGATTTTCCAAAGCAGTTTAGCCGCCCTGCACCAAAAAAGCAGCCGCCGCATCGCCATCCGCACGCTGGATAACGCCCGGGCTGCATCCGTTTTACAGGAGCAGGGGATTGGCGTTGAGATGCAACAGAATTATTTGCTGCTGCCGGAGCTTGACGATCCGGAACTGGCACGGCATACTATGCGGCTATTTGAACGCAATGTTCAGATTGTGCGCATCGAACAGCGTGAAAAAAGCCTGGAGGACATTTTTCTCGAACTGACCGGAAGGGCGGTAAGTTTATGATCAGAGCGCTGTCTGTTGAATTCCGAAAGACCCGGTACAGAAAAATCTGGATGATTGTTGCCGCGCTGATTGGATTTCAATTTTTGTGGGCCTTTTGGGGATTTTGGGATATGGACGTACATGACTTACAGCAGGGTTGGATGACATGCCTGTACCAGTTCCCTGTTCTCAACGCCATCATGATGCCGGTGATCACGGCCGTAATTGCCTCAAAGCTCAGCGATGTGGAGCATAAAGGCCAGACTTTCAGACTTCTGGAGACCCTCATACCCGCTGGAAGGCTGTTTAATGCGAAATTTTTGTGCGGTGCTTTTTATATACTGTCCGTAACCCTGCTGCAACTTGCGACTATTCTTCTGTTGGGCTATTTCGCAGGCTTTACCGGCCCTGTACCGTTGGCTCAAATGGGTTATCATCTTTTTTTTACATTTTGTGTGAGCATCACGCTCTTATTGCTTCAGCAGGTTTTATCCTTGTTGTTTGTCAATCAAATGGTATCGCTCAGTGTGGGGTTGATCGGAGGTTTTGCGGGACTTTTTACCATGTATTTGCCGCAGCAATTTTCCAAGCTGGTTCTATGGAGCTACTACGGCGTGCTCATGGTGGTCGGCATGGATTGGGATCGTGCAACACGGATTACCAATTATTACTGGGTCGAGATTGACTGGGCGGGATTTTTTCTTCTTGTCGCGGCGTTCTTTGTAATTTATATCATTGGGCGCACCCTGTTTACCCGAAAGGAGATGTGAGCCATGTTTTACCGTACTCTGAAGGCGGAATGGATGAAGCTGCGGCACAGCCCTGTTTGGTTTGCGTTTGTTCTCCTGCCGGTTCTGCCCGCATTTATCGGAACTTTTAATTACGTACAAAATATCGGGATTTTACAGGAGGAATGGTACAGCCTGTGGACACAGCACACCCTGTTTTCCTGCTATTTCTTTCTTCCCGCTATTATCGGCGTATACTGCTCCTATCTGTACAGGTTGGAACACATGAACTATAACTGGAACACGATTATGACAGCGCCGGTACCGGTAAGCGGTCTGTTTCTTGCAAAGCTTTTGACCGCCTCGGTTATGGTGGTTCTTACACAAGTTTGGATCGGAATCCTATTTGTGCTGTCCGGCAAGCTCGCCGGGCTGTCCTCTCCGGTTCCGCCGGAATTGCTTGAATGGCTGCTGACCGGCTCAGCCGGAGCCATCGTAATCTGTTCCGTGCAGCTTTGCCTTTCTCTTGTCATCCGAAGCTTTGCCGTACCGGTGGGGATTGCCCTGATTGGCGGTATTGTCGGGCTTGCGATGCTTGCGAAAGGTTACGGAGTCTTGTTTCCTTACTCGCTGTTAAGCCTCGGAATGCGTGCCAATCAGCCCGGCGGCCCGATGCAGTGCAGCCTGGAGCAGTTCCTTCTCAGTTGCGCACTGTATCTTCTGGCCTGCGTGCTATTCGCTGTCTTCTGGATGAAACGTCGAGATGTCAATACCGGATAAGATTATAAACTACATGAGTTTTACTCGCTCATGTCTGCTCTTGAAAAGGAACATCTGATTTCAAATTTAATAGAAGCCTTAAGTCAAGTTTATGAACCGATTCAAAGGAGAACCCTGGCACATTTTATGCAGATCGATGGTGAACTTGGCACTATAGTAGACAAGGGTTAAACTTATCCCTATAATTGAAAGGGTAAGGTTAAAAACCCCGGAAACGGACCTGAGGAGCTTATTTAGTTACTAAAAGTCAGCGGTTAAGCCATTTCCCGGCTTAACCGCTGATTTAAATCCTTTATTGATTATTGGAGTTTTTTCCCATGCTACTGTGCCAAGCGGCTGCCTTTTCATTCTCCAGGGCGCTTCTGATGTCCTGTCCTGACGGTTGCTGGAAGACGCTCAGCCCAAATCTTGGGGCAGCGGCAAAGAGGTGATCAAATATATCCGACTGGATTCCCTCGTAGTCCACCCATTGAACGGTGTTTGCAAAGGCGTAAATCTCCAGAGGTATTCCCTGTCCTTCGGCCGGAAGCTGTCTTACCATCAGCGTCATCTCCTTGTGTATGCCGGGATGCCGCTTCAAATAAGCCCTCATGTATTCTCGGAATGTACCGATATTGGTCAGTCTGCGCCCGTTTACAGGCTCCGAAAGGTCAATATTCCCCTTGAGATTGTATTCCTCCACCTCCTGCAGCTTTTCCTCAATGTAGTCCTTTAATAGCTCCATTCTGCGAAAGCGTTCGATCATGGCGTCCGAGCAAAGATTTACGCTTCCGGCATCAATATAAATCGCCCTCTTGATCCTGCGTCCACCCGAGGCCTGCATCCCCCGCCAGTTTTTAAAAGCATCGGACACCAGGGCGTAAGCCGGGATAAAGGTAATGGTTTTATCGAAATTTTCCACCTTGACGGTATTTAGGGACAAGTCGATCACGATTCCATCCGCCGCATATTTCGGCATCTCAATCCAGTCGCCGATGCGTATCATATCATTTGAGGTCATCTGTATCCCCGCCACAAAGCCAAGGATTGAATCCTTGAAAACCAGGGTGGTAACGGCGGTCATGGCACCGATGCCACCCAGCAGCACCAGCGGACTTTCACCAATCAGACCGGCAATGATTACAATGAAGCCGATAATAAACACAGCCACCTTAATAATCTGCAGAAGCCCACGCATGGGCCTCACTTTAGAAATTTCGTAGGTTCTGTATATCTCATCGACAGCATTGATCAGCGCGTCTGCCACGCCCATCATGACGGCAACCGTATACACCAGCACGCCACGCATGATCAGTTCCTCGTACTTTGGAAAAGTACCCGCAAAGAGAGCGATAATAATGGGCGTCACAAGATGAGAAAGGCGTTGGAAAACCCTTTTTTCAAGTAAAATATCATCCCAGCTCGGCCTGCTCTTTTTGGCATAACTGGTGACAATTTTTAAGAGAATTTCCTTGGCAATAAGCCTTGATAACACGCAAATAATCCCTATGACCAGCAAAATTACGGCATTGGCGGCAAAATCGGCCATAGCGCCCTGACTTCCAAAGCGCTCTAGAAAGGCGATGATTTTAGTATACATGTCAGCACCTCCTTCTTTTCCCGCGTATTACATTCCAACTTATTTTAATGGAATGCCTCTCTGCTATCAAGCAAATGGGGTGACTTTTCTTTATGATTTTTTAATCTTTCATATGGAATAAAATTAATTGGTTAGTCCAATAACTTTTATAATTCCATAAGACCATAAGCTGAAAAGTAACAACTACTATAGGTTACGCACTTATATTCCTCTTTGGTCCTGTAGACAATAATTGTGCTGGGACTCCTTTAGTTCGCAGGCCATTATCTTAATAATCATGGGATAGCAAGAAAGTTATAAGTTTCTCTTAAATCCCCAACGCTTGAATAACCTTCTTTAAAATCCTGGCGGAATTCCTTAGCCCCTCCTCCTCTTCCACGGACATGGCAGGGGAATCACTTCGCTTCTTCCTCTCCCATTTATAATACAGGACATGCTTAAACAACACCCTTCTATATCATAAAGATGATCAACCAGTCCCGAAACCGTCAAGATAGAATTCTCATCCCTGATCACAGCTTCGCAGATGCGTTTCAGGACAAAGGCAATGGCAGGTTTTTGATTGCTGCCTGCCGTAAATATGATGATATGGGCATCCCGGCAGTCTTCAAAATCTCCGGCTATTACACCGGCAGGTTTCGTGAACACAGCGGCATCCCCCAGGTTCAGCGCCTCTCCCTTAGCCTTATCCTTATCGACATCAACCAAAACCAAATCACTGGCCAGCCCACTGGACATAATGGCAAAGGCCACCGACGCTCCAACCTGACCTGCCCCGATAATGGCTATTTTTACTCCCGTCTGGCTTTCCAAAAAAACACCCCCAGAGCTAAATGCAAAAATATTATTTCCCAATAAATCAATGCTATGTGAACAATTACCAAATATTGAGGGTGGACACATTTATGGAAAACCAGTAAAATAATTCATAACTTTACAAAAGAGGCCGAATCTCCGCGAAAACCGGAGTACGGGGGACAAATTTTACGGGGTGAATCCGCTGCCTTTTTACGGAGGTGTCTACAGGTGCGGTAGGGTGCCCTTCAACCCGAACCCGACAGCTAACCTCGAAGGCCAAAGGAGGGAAAAGGTTCCAATGAATTTTTTCGTCCGTTTTAAACGGATCTTTGTATCTGTCTGCGTTTTGGGAGTGCTCATTCCTGCAGCCATTGCTTATGCTGCCACTTATACGGTTGTTCCCAGTGACTCCCTGTCCGCCATCAGCCAGAAGCTGAACGTCAGTGTCGAGCAAATTAAGACCGCCAACGGACTTACCGGCGATTTTCTGGAAATTGGCCAAATATTGACCATTCCGGACCATCCGGCTGCCGGTTCTGCTGCTCCCGCCAATACCACCTATACCGTTAAACCGGGGGACAGTCTTCATGTCATCGCCCAAAAATATAACATTCGTCCCGAGGCCTTAATTCTAACCAATAGCCTCACGGGTAATTTAATCTACCCCGGACAGCAGTTAATCGTTCCCGTCGCCACTTCCCGCAGCGCCGGACCGGTGGCGGTAGAGGTGAGCAGGAGCGCCAAACGGCCGGTAATACCCTATACGGAAGAAGAACTGGACCTGCTGGCCCGTCTGGTTACTGCCGAAGCAGGCGGGGAACCGGTGGAGGCTCAAGTGGGAGTAGCTGCCGTGGTGATTAACCGGGTGCAGAGCAGTTCTTTCCCTAATACCATCTCAGAAGTCATTTATGCCCGTAATCAGTTTGGCCCGGTACAAAATGGTTGGATTAAACGCCCTGCCACATCCACTGCCCTGGAGGCCACTGAGAAAGCCCTGTACGGTGAAGATCCAACCAATGGCGCGTTGTACTTCTTTGATACTTCAACAAAAAATTCTTATTTACGTTCTCTCCCGGTACTGGCCAATTATGGTCATATGATTTATGCCAATACGAAATAGTTAGTGAATTAAAAACGGCACCCCACCAGGTGCCGTTTTATGTTACTTTTAAATTTAATTGAACTACCACAGGCAGGTGGTCTGAAGCATAGGACTGTAAAGTATTGGCTGAAACGACCTGCCAATGATGCGACACAAAAATAAAATCCAATTGTTCTTCCGGCTGCCAGGCCGGAAAAGTGCTAAATCCACCCGTAACCTCCGTGGCCTCCCTTAGGACGTTGGATAACGCGGCAAACTCCGGAGTATCCCGCCCGTCATTTAAATCACCCACCAGAATGGAAGGTTTCTCCGTGGTGGAAATGACTTGCAAAATTTCTTGTACTTGATCCATTCGTTCTTGTCGGTTTAATCCCAGGTGAGTGCAAAAAAAGGAGATCAATTCCTTACCCAACTTGATCTCAGTTTCCAATATCCCCCTTTGTTCACCCTGACTGGGTAATAAATGTCTTTTTACCCCGGTAATGGGCCAGAAGCTCAAGACTGCGTTACCATACTGGGACCAGGGACCCCATTTAAGATTTGGACCATAGGCCCAGTTCCTTCGCAAAATCTCTCCCAGCCTTCTGGGCTGATTGCAGCACCCACTGCGTGGAAGATACTTATCCACTTCCTGAACTCCGATTAAATGGGCTCTTGAAAAGGCAAGAACCGCAGCCGCACGGTTCAAATTCACCTTATCATCCATACCACGGCCATGACAAATATTGTAACTGACAACCCGAATGGTTTCCAATGATCATCACCCCGGCTAACTGAGGAGGACTCCGTTCGATATTTTTCTGGCTGTATTCAGGAGGTTGCACAGAGGATCCACTAAACCCCCGACATTCAGGCTGGGAGGAATATTGGCGGCTTTATGGGCCAGGTTTACCAGGCCCTTGTTGGCATCTTTTATCAAGAACCCTTCTGCAGCCTTTGGACTGATTAGAGAACATTCAACCAGTCCCCTGTCCGGCAACAATAATAGATTCCTATAATTTATAAATTGACTTAATTGTTCCCAAGTATCTTTTGGGAAACCAATAACGCTGATATTCCCATCATCCCACAGAATCTCCAGGGTCACCAGACAGCGGTTCAAAGATTTAATGATGACCAGATTCCAATCCAAATGATATTGAACATTTTCCCCCAGAGCCAAGCGTTCGCAATAACCAGCCATTTCATCCTTTAAGGCAGGAACCACAAGAAAACTCGTATCCGTTAGCGCACCGATGATTTTTGGGTATGCAATTGCTCCCCCCATAGCATTCCCCCATCCTGTCACTAATACTATGGTTAAGATATGCTATGCACTGCAAAACCGGGCTGTGACTGGTTTACCCCGATGGGAAAATTAATCCCTTCCCCGCCGGTTAAAGTCCTGGGCCCACCGGTTATATTCATCAAGCATTTTAGCTGCCTTGGGCCATAGCTCTCCTTCCGGGGCAAGTACCCGCACCGCAAAGCCCAGACCGGATACAAACCCTGCGGCTACACCCCTTTGATAATCGGGTCCGTGTTGATGTTCTCCGGAAGGTTTTTCATTGATTGCCGTGGTTTTTAGTTCCGTAAGCTTTCGCTGTAATACCTCTAATAAATAATCTTCCCTTTGCTGTTCATCCATTTGAATTAATTCCTTTTGTGTAACGATTTTTTCTCACACTCCTTAAAAGCTTGTCATGATTTTCCATTATATCAATTGGATAGACATTTTACACCCCTTTCCCGTCCAGGGCCTCCCCATTATAATTGTTTTCAGGAGGCGGTGTTATGGAAAAGGAATGGGAAATAATAGAAGAAATGATTGAGCTCACCGGAGAAAATGAAGCCTATTATTTATCCCAAGCCACAGCCCGCAATATTAAAATCCGGGGCAAGATGATCCGTTCCAGTGACGGAAAACTTTATCCGGTGCTGGTAAAAGCCATGTATCGCCCTGTCCAGTCCAAGACTGCACCGGACCAAGAAAATTTATGCTGGATACCCGTTAAACAATCTCCAAACCATTCCTCAAAGCCAACGAGCCAAAAATGGTATCATCCTCTTGTAAACTGGGCAAAAAGAATGATTCGCGCCTAACCGAATAATAAAAATAAATGCAATGCCCTTAATTCTAAATAGGCATTGCATTTTACGTTGTTAGGGATGGCAAAGGATTGGATACACCGAGGGTTCCCATTTATGAGCCCTGGACTTTCCGAAGTGCAGCATACATTTTATAGGCACAGCCCGTTCTAAGTTTCTGTCCTTCATCAATACGGACCAACTGCACTTTTCCATTTAAAATTTTAATTTTACCAATCAGTTTCGACATAATCTGCACCTCCTTCTTTTAATATTTTATTCCTTGTGAAAATAATAACAATACCTTTTAAAAAAATCAACCCACTCTCTTTTATTCGTAATTGTAAAATAAGTCACAACTTTCTTGGTAAACCTCTACTCTGAAATATGTAAATGTTCTATATTTTCCATTTTCAAATTTTTAAGCAAAAAAAAATAAACCCGGCTTATAGCCCGAGTTTACAGTATTTTTGAAAGATTCCACTATGCGCCTTTCACCTTCCTCAAAGCGGCATACATTTTATAACAGGAACCTGTTCTGATCTTTTTCCCATCACCAATTCGGATCAACTGTATTTTACCGTTTACAATTTTAATCTTTCCAATTAATTTAGACACTTTTTTACACCTCCAGGCCCTTGACTTGAGAAAATTATAACAATCCTTAATTGGATTGGCAATAACTTCTGTTTTAAGTTCAAATTGTAAAATAAATCACTTAATTCGAATACTGACTATTCCCTTCATTATGATTTTAAAACTTTTTGTAATATTCTTTCTCCCTCTTTTATAAACATGTAACAGTTGGACAAGGAGGTGAATTCCGTGAAAGTCGACAGAAACCTTTGGCGTGCTATTTTAAAGGATTTTTCCTGGAGCAATATTAAAAGAGTTCTTATTATGGATAACAGTCCCCATGGCGAATTCTCTTTAGAAAAACAAATTGAAGAGGCCAAGCAGGCCTGGCTTATCGCCCAAAGGCAAATGGATTGGGCCGATAAAGATTTGCTGGAATCCGCTATTTTATACACCACCACCTGCGAGAGGCGATATATGGGGCTGATGCAAAAAGCCAAAGCCCAGGGTTTTACCAGTTGGAAACAGTCCGATTTAACCGCTCCATCTCCATCTTCATCTCCCTCCGCCTGAACAGCAACGGTTTCATTTTGCCACGGCTAGTAGGAATAGAACACGCATTGAACGGATTATACGATTTGCACGGATATTAAATAAAAGATTTAAAAATCCGTGTGAAGCAGTGAAATCGTTAAATTCGTGTTCTATTATTTTTTAGACAAGAAGGAACTGTGCAAAACGAACCATACTGTGTTCATTCTGATATGCTCCCCATATGGTAGACAGGTTAAATAAAAAAACCGGCTATCATGAGGGGAGCATTTTAATGTCAAAAATAAATCAATACAAAGCAGCAGAGAAACTAGCAATACTACAGGAACTTGAAACAGGTCAGGCTACCTGTGTAGAGATAGCTAAAAAATATGATATTAGTGTGACTACCTTGGTTAAATGGCGACATCGATATGAATTGTACGGATATGAAGGGCTAGAAATAAAAACCCATTTTAATAAATATTCACCAGAACTTAAACTTCAAGCCGTTCAGGATTACCTTTCGGGCGAATACTCACAGTATCAAATTATAGATAAGTATAAAATAGCGAGTCGGACACAACTGGCAAGGTGGATTAACAAGTATAATAATCATAGCAGTTTTAAATCCTACCCATCGGAAGGAGCCAAGGCTATGACTAAAGGGCGCACTACCAGTTGGCAAGAACGGATTGAGATGGTCCTATACTGTCTTTCTCATAACCATGATTACCAAAACACCTCAGAGAAATATCAAGTTTCATACCAGCAGGTTTATCAATGGGTTAAGAAATATGAAGCAGGTGGAGAAGAGGCCTTAAAGGATAGACGGGGACGGAAAAAAGCACCGGAAGAATTAAGTGAGAGCGATCGGCAAAGGCTTGCTATGAAAAAACTAGAATACGAAAACGAGCGACTTAGAGCAGAAAATGCCCTGTTAAAAAAGTTACAGGAACTCGAAAGGAGGAGGTTTTAAGCCAAATCCGGCATCAGAAGATTTATGACGCGATTCAAGCGGTACAAGGAGAAGAGCATTTTAGTCTAGTCTTATTGTGTGAAATGGCGCAGATTTCACGTTCAGGCTATTACAAATGGTTAAAGCGAAAAGTAAGTCCTCGCGAACAAGAAAATCAGCAACTCATGCAAGCGATGCTCCTGCTCTACGAGAAGGTTGAAGGCATTTATGGGTACCGTCAATTAACCATCAATTTAAGACGGGAAACCCATCAGTCGATTAACCCGAAGAGGGTCTATCGCCTCATGAAGCTTGCTGGAATTCAATCCGTCATCCGTAGAAAGAAAAAGAAATACATTCGATCAACTCCTGGGCAGATCGCAGAAAATCTTTTAAACCGCCAGTTCACAGCAGAGGAATCGAATGAAAAGTGGTTGACGGATGTAACTGAATTCAAATACGGAAAGGGTCAAAAAGCATATCTCAGTGCGATTCTCGATTTACATGATAAATCCATCGTATCCTATGTTTTAGGCCATTCGAATAACAACCGTCTTGTTTTCGAGACCCTGGACTTGGCTCTTCAAACGGCACCCGGCAGCACACCCATAATTCACAGTGATCGGGGTTTTCAGTATACCTCCTGGGGCTTCAAGAAACGACTAGAAGCTTATGGCTTAACTCAGAGTATGTCTCGGGTTGGCAAGTGTATTGATAACGGACCGATGGAAGGCTTCTGGGGAACGCTTAAGTGTGAGAAGTATTATCTACATAAATATCAAACCTTTGAAGCTCTTAAGAAGGACATTGATGATTACATCTATTTTTATAATTATGAGAGGTTACAGGCCAAGTTAAACAGCCTTAGTCCGATGGAAGTTCGAACCAAGGCTGCCTAGTTTATTTTTATTTTTTGTCCTGTCTACTTGTCGGGGGGCAGTTCATTCTGCCACAGCCCCTTCATTTATACTATGAATCAAATTTATACCAGTTGCGTGGAACCCATCAAGTAACGGTCGCACTCCCGGGCCGCTCCCCGTCCTTCGTTGATTGCCCATACCACCAGGCTTTGACCCCGGCGCATATCCCCGGCGGCAAATACTCCTTTCACACTGGTGGAAAAACGACCATATTCGGCCTTGACGTTGGTTCGCTCATCCCGTTCCACAGCCAGTTGCTCCAGCAAAGTTTCTTCAGGCCCGGTAAAACCCATGGCCAAAAGTACCAGTTGAGCAGGCCACACCTTTTCGGTTCCGGGAATTTCCTTGGGCACAAAGCGTCCCTGTTCATTCCTTACCCATTCGACCTGAACGGTATGCACTTCTTTTACCTGTCCCTGTTCATCTCCAACAAATCTTTTGCTGGTAATGCAATATTGCCGCGGATCGTCCCCGTAAAGGGCAGCCGCCTCCTGTTGGCCGTAATCCACTTTTTGTATTCTCGGGTACTCCGGCCAGGGGTTATTGGGACCCCGCTCCAAAGGGGGCCGGGGCATGATTTCTAGCTGAAAAACGCTTTTGCATTTATGGCGCAAAGCGGTTCCAACACAGTCGGTGCCGGTGTCGCCGCCGCCGATCACAATTACATCTTTTCCTTCGGCGGAGATAAAATGGCCATCCTGATGATGGGAATCCAATAAACTTTTGGTATTGGCCCCGAGGAAATTAACAGCAAAATGAATTCCCTTGAGCTCCCTTCCTTCCACCGGCAGATCCCGTGGTTTTGTGGCGCCCCCGCAAAGAACGGTGGCATCAAATTCTTTCAGCATCTGCTCGGCCGGAATATCTTTACCCACCTCGGTACCGGTTACAAAGGTAATCCCCTCTGCGGCCATTAAGTCCACACGCCTTTGCACATACCGCTTGTCGAGCTTCATATTGGGGATCCCGTACATCAGCAAACCGCCAATCCGATCGGCCCGTTCAAAAACCGTTACCTGATGACCCGCTTTATTCAGTTGGGCCGCGCAAGCCAATCCGGCCGGTCCGGAGCCCACCACCGCAACCTTTTTGCCGGTGCGTTTGGCGGGGGGCTGCGGTGCCATCCAGCCCTCTTCAAAAGCCTTTTCAATAATGGCTACTTCAATATTTTTTATGGTTACCGGCTCCCCAACCAGCCCCGCAGTACAGGCTCCTTCGCACAGCGCCGGGCAAACCCGGCCGGTAAATTCCGGGAAGCTATTGGTTTTTAAAAGGCGGTGAAGAGCTTCCTTCCACAAGCCCCGGTAAACCAAGTCGTTCCATTCGGACGGCACATTATGGTTGGGACAGCCTGAAGCCATCCCGTTAATCATGATGCCGCTGTGACAAAAGGGCGTTCCGCATTCCATACAACGTGCCGCCTGTATTTTCAGTTTTTCTTCCGGCAATCTGTTGTAAAACTCCCGCCAATCTTTTACCCGTTCCAAGGGTTCACGATTGGCAGCAAGCTCCCTGTTGTATTCCATAAATCCGGTAGGCTTACCCATGACGTACCCCCCAACCCATTTTTCCTGTTAATTGCCGCTGACCCGGGATTTATCCTTCTTATTTTCTTCAAAGGCCGTCATAATGGCTTCCTCACCACTTAGACCTTGGCCATAAGCCCGCTCAATGGCTTCCATCATGCGTTTATAATCCTTTGCGATAACCCGTACAAATTTCGGCAGCAGATCATCCCAATGAGTCAATACTTTTTGAGCCACTGAACTTTGCGTATATTTTAAATGCTGTTCAATCAGATTTTTTACCTCTTGAATCTCTTCAGCATTTTCAAGTTTTTCCAGAAGAACCATTTCCTTGTTGCAGTGATTGGGGAATGTTCCGTCTTGGTCCAGCACATAGGCAATACCGCCCGACATCCCTGCTGCAAAGTTTCTGCCCGTTGAGCCAAGCACTACGACCCGCCCGCCGGTCATATATTCACAGCCATGATCACCCACGCCTTCCACCACTGCCCGCACACCACTGTTTCTGACACAGAATCTTTCTCCCGCCACACCGCGGATATAGGCTTCTCCAGAGGTTGCACCATAAAACGCCACATTGCCGATAATGATATTTTCCTCAGGAACAAAGGTAGATTGGGCTGGCGGGAAAACAATGACTTTTCCACCGGAAAGCCCTTTACCCACGTAATCATTGGCATCCCCTTGCAAAGCCAGTGTAATTCCTCTGGGGACAAAGGCACCAAAACTCTGTCCGGCACTGCCGTCAAAGGTCAACTGAATGGTGTCCTCCGGCAGGCCTACGGCACCGTAACGGCGGGTAACCTCGCTTCCTAAGATGGTGCCCACCACCCGGTTAATATTGCGGATAGGCAATCGGGCCTGTACCGGTTCTCCCTTTTCCAGCGCAGGACGGCAGATATCTAAAAGCTGCTGCATGTCAAGGGATTTCTCCAGCCGGTGGTCCTGAGCTATACGGCAATATTTGCCCACCGTTTCAGAAATATCCGGTTGATGAAGCAGTGTGGAAAGGTCCAATCCTTTTCTCTTCCAGTGATCCGCAGCATCACAAATATCCAGTACGTCCGTTCTGCCGATCATTTCATTGATGGTACGGAAGCCCAGTCGAGCCATGACTTCCCGCATTTCCCGGGCAATAAACTGCATAAAGTGAACCACATACTCCGGTTTTCCTTTAAAATTCTTGCGCAGCTCCGGATTCTGGGTGGCAACACCCACCGGGCAGGTATCCAGGTTACAAACCCGCATCATGACACAGCCCAAAGCAACCAGGGGCGCGGTGGCAAAGCCATATTCCTCCGCACCCAGGAGTGCGGCAATCACCACATCCCGGCCGGTCATCAGCTTGCCGTCGGTCTCCACCACAATTCTGTCGCGCAGTTTGTTCAACACCAGCGTTTGATGGGTTTCGGCCAAACCCAGCTCCCAGGGCAGTCCGGCATGCCTCATGCTGGTACGCGGGGATGCACCGGTGCCGCCGTCATAGCCACTGATCAACACCACATCGGCCCGCCCCTTGGCAACCCCTGCAGCAATGGTGCCCACGCCAACCTCTGAAACCAGCTTGACATTAATTCTTGCTCTGGGATTGGCGTTCTTAAGATCGTGAATTAACTCCGCCAGGTCTTCAATGGAGTAGATATCGTGGTGCGGCGGGGGGGAAATCAAACCGACACCGGCCGTGGTTCCCCGCACCTCGGCAACCCAGGGATATACTTTACCGCCGGGCAGTTGCCCCCCTTCGCCGGGTTTTGCCCCCTGGGCCATCTTAATTTGGATTTCATCCGCATTAACTAAATAATGGCTGGTAACGCCGAATCGGCCGGATGCCACCTGTTTAATGGCACTGCGCCTTAAATCGCCGTTGGCATCAGGAATAAAACGGGCGGGATCTTCTCCCCCTTCCCCGGTGTTGCTTTTACCACCGATCCGGTTCATGGCAATGGCCAGGCATTCATGGGCCTCTTTGCTGATGGAACCGTAAGACATGGCGCCGGTTTTAAAACGGCGGCAGATAGCCTCTACGGACTCCACTTCCTCAATGGGTACCGGCGGCTGGTTTGATTTAAAGGAAAACAGCCCCCGTATGGTAGAACTTGTTTTAGCCTCTTTATCCAGCAGGCTGGAATATTTTTTAAAGGAGTCATAATCACCGTTGCGGCAGGCCTGTTGTAAGTAGTAAATGCTTTGGGGATTATACATGTGTTCTTCCCCGTTATGGCGCCACTGGTAGGCGGATCCTGAATCAAGGGTAGGATCTGCACCTTCCTCATAAGCCCGCCGGTGGCGAAGTTCCACTTCCCGGGCGATGGCATCCAAGCCAATACCGCCAATGCGGGAAGGGGTCCAGGTAAAGTATTGGTCAATCACCGACTGGTGAATGCCAATCGCTTCAAAAATCTGTGCTCCGCAGTAACTTTGAATAGTAGAAATGCCCATTTTGGACATGACCTTGACGACCCCCTTGGTGGCAGCCTTGATGTAGTTCTTGGCGGCCTCTTCGGGGCTTAGTTGGCAAATGTATCCCCGCTGAATCATATCGTCCAGGGTTTCAATGGCCAGATAAGGATTAATGGCGCTGGCGCCGTAGCCCAGTAAAACGGCAAAATGGTGCACTTCCCGTGGTTCTCCGGATTCCAGCAGCAAACTGACTTTGGTACGGGTCCCTTCCCGAATCAAATGGTGATGCAGACCGGATACCGCAAGGAGGGCGGGAATAGGGGCCTTTTCCGGGTTCACCCCTCTATCGGATAAAATCAGCAGGTTGGCACCCTCGGCAATAGCCAAGTCCGCTGCTTGAAAGAGTGCAGCCAATGCCTTTTCCAGCCCCTGACTGCCATCGGCCGCCGGGTACAAAATGGGCAGGGTGACAGCCCGGAAACCCTCTTTCCGGATACCACGCAGTTTGGCCAAATCTTGGTTGCTCAGAATGGGTGTTTTCAGCCTGATTCTGCGGCAACTGTCCGGCTCCGGCTGAATCAAATTCTTTTCAGAACCGATGGTGGTGCCGGTAGCCGTTATGATTTCCTCCCGGATGGCATCAATGGGAGGATTGGTAACCTGGGCAAACAATTGCTTAAAGTAGGTATATAATAGCTGAGGCTTTTCCGACAGCACGGCCAGAGAGGCGTCATTTCCCATGGCTCCTACCGGGTCAACGCCGTTTTTGGCCATGGGCTCCAGAGTTTTGAGCAAGTCTTCATGGGTATAGCCAAAGGCCTGCTGTCGCTGGAGGCTGTTTTCAGCCGCCCCTTCCGGAACTTCCGCAGTCCCCGGAAGATCCTCCAGGTTCATCATATAATCGTTAATCCACTGGCGGTAAGGATGTTCACAAGCAATCCGCTGCTTTAACTCTTCATCCGTAACAATCCTGCCTTCTTCCGTATCCACCAGCAGCATTCTGCCCGGCCGGAGACGTTCTTTATAGGCGATGTTGGCCGGATCGATATCCAGCACACCCACTTCGGAAGCCAGAATAATCATGTCATCCTTAGTTACATAATAACGGGAAGGCCTTAAACCGTTGCGGTCCAGTACTGCGCCGATCATTTTGCCGTCGGTAAAAGCAATGGCGGCAGGACCATCCCAGGGCTCCATCAGACAGCTATGATACTCGTAAAAAGCTTTCTTTTCGTCGCTCATGCCTTCATGATAATACCAAGGCTCAGGAATCATCATCATTGCAGCATGGGGCAAAGACCGGCCGGAAAGGAAAAGAAACTCCATACAATTGTCGAAGATTAAAGAATCACTGCCTTCCTGGTCAAGCACCGGCAGGATCTTTTTAAAATCATCCCCGAACAGCTCCGACTGGCACATGGCCTGACGGGCGTGCATCCAGTTAACATTCCCGCGCAGTGTGTTAATTTCGCCGTTGTGAATTAAATAGCGGTAAGGGTGAGCCCTTTCCCAACTGGGAAAGGTATTGGTGCTAAAGCGTGAGTGTACCAGGGCCAGAGCAATTTCCACATCCGGCTGTTGCAAATCAAGATAAAACTGATCTAACTGCTCAGGTGTGAGCATTCCCTTATATACAATGGTCCGGGAAGACAAACTGGCAAAGTAAAAAGTTTCTCCCTCTTCTAAAAGGGAACGACGGACCTCTTTCCGGGTGCGTTTTCGAATAACGTAAAGCTTGCGTTCAAAAGTCAGGCTGTCCTTTACTTCCGGGGCTGCTCCAATAAAAACTTGGAAAATGGACGGCTGGGCCAGCTTGGCCGCTTCGCCGAGCATCGAGTCGTTTACCGGGACTTCCCTCCAGCCCAGTAAGGTTTGCCCCTCTTCCTCGATAACCTGTTCCAGTATGCGCCGGCAGCCTTCACGCTGCTCCGGATCCCTGGGCAGGAACAGCATACCCACGCCGTACCGGCCCGCAGGAGGCAGATCCATATTTAATTTCTCACACTCTTTGACAAAGAAACCATGGGGAATCTGGATAAGAATTCCTGCCCCATCGCCGGTATTAACCTCGGCGCCCTGACCTCCGCGATGGTCGAGGTTCATTAGAATGGTCAGAGCCTGGCGCAAAATTTCGTTTGATTTTTCCCCTTTTATGTTGGCTACAAACCCAATACCACAGGCATCGTGCTCGAATCGCGGGTTGTACAAGCCTTGTTTTAGGGGTAATCCATTAAGACTTCCGGGAGACATACCAGTCATGGCGTTATTACCTCCTATTGCTAAATATTTTAACGCCGGGAATCGAGTTGTTGGCGGTTATTAAATCCATCCACCACAAAATCCCGCTCATCAAATTAAATCCTTTTGTTTAAACATTTTTTGAGTTTTGTTGAGGCGGGCCAGTGGCTGTCATTTCACGATACCTGCCTTCTCCAAAGTATTAAACAACTAAATAGTTAGAATTTTCTGCCTAAATGAAAAGGGGATAAAAATGCCCGGATAAGGCAATACCCTTTTAAGTACGCTTGCCCGGGCAAAAACCTTTACTGCTTCTATCTTATCTATGGAGGGGAAGATTAAAACTTTTCAAGGTACTCGTCCAATTCCCAGGAGCTAACCTGCATACGGTACCGGTCCCACTCAATACTCTTGGCCTCTATGAACCGTTCAAAAATGTGTGGCCCAAGGGCTTCTTTAATGACATTATCTGCAGCCAGTACTTTCAGGGCTTCCGATAGGTTTTCCGGAAGATTGCTAATGCCCAGTTCCTGGCGCTCGGCCAAAGTCATTTCATAGATGTTTCTATCGGTGGCCGGCGGGGGAGTCATTCCTTTTTTAATGCCGTCCAATCCTGCATGCAGACAAGCTGCCAGCGCCAGGTAGGGATTGCAGGAGGGATCCGGACTGCGCAGTTCAACCCGGGTGGACATCCCCCGCTTGGCCGGGATACGGATCAACGGGCTGCGGTTCCGGCCGGACCAGGCCACGTAAACCGGAGCTTCATAACCGGCTACCAGACGCTTGTAAGAATTTACGGTGGGGTTGGCAATGGCTGTAATGGCGTCAGCATGGTTCATTAAACCCGCAATATAATTCATGCAAACCTTGCTCAAACCCATAGGTGCATCGGGATCATAAAAAGCGTTTTTACCGTCAAGGGTAATCAGGGACTGGTTAACATGCATCCCGGAACCGTTAATGCCGAATACCGGCTTTGGCATAAAAGTGGCGTGCAACCCATGCCGCTGGGCGATGGTGCGTACCACCAATTTAAAAGTCATAATTTTATCGGCCATATCCAGGGCGTCGGCATATTTGAAATCAATTTCATGCTGGCCCGGGGCCACTTCATGATGAGAAGCCTCTATTTCAAAGCCCATTTGCTCAAGGGTCAGGACCATATCCCTACGGGCGTTTTCACCCAGGTCGATGGGCGTCATATCAAAGTAACCGGCCTTGTCGTGGGTTTTGGTAGTGGGACGGCCTTCATTATCCACATGGAACAGAAAGAACTCCGCTTCGGGGCCCACATTCATGACATAACCCATCTGTTCGGCCTCGGCCAGGGCTCTTTTTAAAGCATACCGTGGATCCCCAAAGAAAGGAGTGCCATCGGGATTATAAATGTCACAAATTAAACGAGCTACCCCACCTTCCCGGGGCTTCCAGGGAAATACCACAAAGGTGCTGGGATCCGGACGGAGGTACATATCGGATTCTTCAATTCTTACAAATCCTTCAATGGAGGATCCGTCAAACATCATCTCTCCATCAAGGGCTTTATCCAGTTGCTCAACGGTAATGGCCACATTCTTGAGTACTCCAAAGATGTCTGTAAACTGGAGGCGGATAAATTTAACATTTAAATCTTTGCACATTTGTCTAACATCGTCGTTAGTCAGCTTGGTCACAATAACACACCTTTCGCTTTACTTTTATCAAGTATTATATCATAAAGCTAAAAAAAGCCTACAACAGGCAGCACAAAAAATGTACTCCAGTCGCAGGCGCCATTGCCTAATTTTCCGGCACGCCATTGTGCCATTCATTTTCTTGTTTAGTATAGCCAATAAAAGTGCAAAAATCCATACCTTATCGACATGAATTTTGTATACTTTTAAGAAAAGCATAAAAAGGCAGACCATACCCCTCCGGGGCAAAGCCTGCCTTTTTCATAAAATAAACTTCTATAAATCGAAGGATTTAGTAAAGAGTAAGATATTTTTTAACTTCCCAGTCATGGACAGTGGTTCTGAATTCATCCCACTCTTCATTTTTACCCTCAACAAACTTTTCTAAAATGTGAGGTCCCAGTACCGAAGCAATAACCGGGTTGGCCTGCAGCTCCGAAACCGCTTCCTGGATGCTGGCGGGAAGGCTGACAATCCCTTCTGCCGCCCTTTCCTCGGCATCCATGTGATAAATGTTCCGCTCGGAAGGAGCCGGAGGTGTAAGCTTATTTTTAATTCCATCCAAACCGGCCTTCAAGGCTGCGGCAATGGCCAGGTAGGGATTGCAGGCCGGGTCCGGGTTGCGCAATTCAACGCGGGTGGACATCCCCCGCTTGGCAGGAATGCGGATCAGGGAGCTGCGGTTGCGTAAAGACCAGGCTACATAGCAGGGGGCTTCATATCCGGGAACCAGGCGTTTGTAAGAATTCACCGTGGAGTTGGTCAAAGCCGCAAAGGAGCGGGCGTTTTTAATCAACCCGGCAATATAATGTTTGGCGATTTCACTCAATTGATCGGGCGTGGCGGGATCATAAAAGGCATTTTCACCATCCAGAGTAAACAGGGACTGGTTCATATGCATTCCGGAACCATTGATACCAAAAATGGGTTTGGGCATAAAGGTGGCATGAAGACCATGTCGTTGGGCAATGGTGCGTACCACAAACTTAAAGGTCATGATTTTATCCGCCACATCCAAAGCATCGGAATACTTAAAATCAATTTCATGCTGACCCGGAGCCACTTCGTGGTGGGAAGCCTCTATTTCAAAGCCCATTTCTTCCAGAGTGAGCACCATAAAACGCCGTGCATTTTCACCCATGTCAACCGGTGTCATATCAAAATATCCGGCCTCGTCATGGGTCTCTGTGGTGGGTTTACCATCTTTATCCAACTGGAACAGGAAAAACTCACACTCAGGTCCTACATTCATGGTGTAACCCATTTCTTTGGCTTCCGCCAGAACTTTCTTCAGAGCGTAACGGGGGTCGCCTTCAAAGGGTGTTCCGTCAGGATTATAAACATCACAAATTAAACGGGCAACAGCGCCTTCACGGGGTCTCCAGGGAAATACCACAAAGGTGCTTGGGTCCGGACGCAGGTACATATCGGACTCTTCAATTCTAGTAAAGCCGTGAATGGATGAACCGTCAAACATTAACTCTCCATCCAAAGCCTTTTCCAACTGTTCTACCGTAATGGCCACGTTTTTCAAAGATCCAAAAATATCGGTAAACTGCAGGCGGATAAACTTAACTCCCATCTCCCTGGCTTTTTCCATTACTTCTTTTTTTAACGCCGTGTCCATAATGAGCCACCTTTCTTATAATATATTTTGGTTTAAAATAACTTAATGTTAAAGAAAGCTTGAATTCAGTCACCCCTACGATCTAAGCGGCCAAAATCCTTGTTACCTCTTTTGCTACCGGAAAATTTTCCTTTTGACCATAGAACATAAAAACACCTTTTATTAAAGGAATTTACTCCCTTATAAAAGGCGCCATTGCCCAAGGGTATTGCTTACCCCAATATTCCATTTTTATAGCACGTTATATTTGGTGGGCCAGAATCAAAGCCTCTGCTACCGCCCGCATGGAGATGCGCTTGTTCATACTTTGCTTCTGAATGCGCTTAAACGCCTCTTCTTCATTAATGTTCATGGTCTTCATTAAGATTCCCTTGGCTTTTTCAACCAGCTTGCGGGTCTCCAAAGTGTCCTTCAGTTCCTCCACTTGCTTTTCCAGCCGAATGATTTCCTGATAGTTTCCCAGTGCCAGTTCCACCGCAGGGAATAGCGCCTGCTCCTCGATGGGCTTTACCAAAACCGCGAAAACCCGGGCTTCCTTGGCTTTTTCAACCAATTCCTGCTGCATATAGTCTGTGCTGAGTATCACCGGTGCCAGTTTGTCCTCGTATAAAATGCGGGCCACTTCTAAACCATTAACGCCAGGCAAATTGTCCTGAATGATTAACAAGTCCGGGTTACGTGTTCGCACCAACATTAATGCAGTAGGGCCATCGGAAGCATCGCCAACTACCAGGTAACCCAGCTTGCCCAACATGGTCTTTAAACTCTTACGCCATGTTTCATCTGAGTCTACGATGATAATTCGTTGGTTGGCCACAGTATCCCTCCGTAACAACAAAAAAACCCAGACAGGTAAACCTCTACCTGCCTGAGCATCGTTGCCTTGATAGGATACAACATTGTATCCATTGATATTCAGCTATTATATGTGTGTATTATATTGCAGAGGTCAATCCCCAGTCAATAGGTTTTTTCTCCCTCCGGCCAAGTATACAATATTCTTCGATCTAACCGGCCATACCGCAGGCTCTTTACTTCCGGTATCCTGCCGGCTTTCAGCCCGCATTGATTGGAAACCATAAATTGCCTGTACCCAGCACTGACATTTTAAATTCTGCCCACATAAAATAATAAAGAAAGCGGAACAAATCCTGCCAACTGGCAACGGCGCCACGTGGTTAAGGCATCCCCCTTTACCATGGTGGCTTTTGTTTTGATTATTTATCCTATTTAAAAGGGAGGATGAAAGCATATGTGTGGAATAACGGGTTGGATTGACCGAGAAATTGATCTGTCCGGAGCTCGAATCATTCTGGAGCAAATGACTGCCACGCTCACCAACCGGGGTCCGGATGCCGAGGGCTATTGGTATTCTTCCCGGGCTGCCCTGGGCCACCGTCGTCTAAGCGTAGTGGACCCGGAAGGGGGCGCCCAACCCATGATTCGCCAACAGGGCGACTGTACCTACGTGATTGTTTATAACGGCGAATTATACAATACCCCGGAACTGCGCCGGGAACTGGAAGTGCGGGGACATCGCTTCCGGGGCCACTCGGATACCGAGGTTCTCCTGGCCTCTTATATTGAATGGGGCGGTCAATGCGTGGAACGCTTTAACGGCATTTTTGCCTTTGGCATCTGGAGTGAGTCCGCCCAAAGCTTGTTTATGGCCCGGGATCGCATGGGTGTTAAACCCCTCTTCTTCGCCCGCAGAGGCAGCGCCTTCATTTTTGGCAGCGAGTTAAAAGCGCTGCTGGCTCATCCCCTGGTGAAACCGGAGGTAAATGAAGAAGGTTTGGCGGAGATATTCGGCCTGGGACCGGCCCGCACTCCCGGCCAGGGAGTTTTTAAAGATGTTCAGGAATTGCGCCCTGGCTACCGCCTACTATACAATGATCAGGGTGTTCATATCAGCCGTTACTGGAACCTGGTCAGCGAACCTCACCGGGATGATCTTCACACAACCGTTCACCGGGTGAGAGAACTTCTGGAAGACTCCATATCCAGGCAGTTGGTGGCGGACGTCCCTGTCTGCACGCTGCTGTCCGGCGGCTTGGACTCCAGCGCCCTGTCCACCTTTGCCAGCTTAGCTTATAAAAAGAACCGTATGGGTTCCCTGCACACCTATTCCATTGATTATGTGGATAACGACCGGTACTTTAAAGCCAGTGCTTTCCAGCCCAATGCGGACGCTCCCTGGGTAAAAGTCATGTCCGATTTCCTGGGGTCACAGCATCATTATTTTACCGTCGACACGCCCATGCTGGTGGAAGCTTTAAAAACGGCTCTTTTGGCCCGGGACTTGCCGGGTATGGCCGATGTAGACTCCTCTCTTTATTTGTTCTGCCGGGAAATTAAAAAGGGAGCCACCGTCGCCTTATCTGGAGAATGTGCCGACGAAGTTTTTGGGGGATACCCCTGGTTCCATCAGGAAGATGCCTTAAACGCTAATACCTTTCCCTGGTCCCAGGCCACCCGGGAGCGGGCAGACCTGCTTTCCCCGGAATTGCGCCGGGCAGTTCCTTTAGAGGAATATGTGGCGGCCCGTTACCGCGAAACCATTGAAGAGGTGCCGCGCCTGCCCGGCGAAGATCCCCTTGAAGCCAGAAGACGGGAAATGTTTTACCTGAATATCGTCTGGTTTATGCAAACCCTACTGGACCGCAAGGACCGGATGAGCATGGCCACCGGTCTGGAAGTCCGCGTGCCCTTCTGCGACCATCGTCTGGTGGAATATGTGTGGAATGTTCCCTGGTCCATAAAGAGCTTTAACGACCGGGAAAAGGGCTTGCTCCGCCTGGCCCTGGCCGGGGTTCTTCCGGAGGAAGTTCTGGAACGTCGTAAAAGCCCCTATCCCAAAACCCATAATCCGGCCTATCTATCCGCCGTAAAAACCCTGTTGCAGGACATCCTGGATGATCCTTCCTCCCCCCTTCTGGAGTTAATCGACATCAGCACCGTCCGATCCATGCTCCAAGGGGAAGGCGACCACTTTGCCAGACCCTGGTTTGGCCAGTTAATGACCGGCCCCCAGTTGTTTGCTTACCTGTATCAATTAAATCACTGGTTAAATGAATATCATGTTTCTATTAAAGTGGATTAATTTTGTTTTAAATGGCATTCCATCCTCTTCAAGGAGCGGGATGCCTGATTTTTCCTAAGTTCACAAAAAAATCTCTCCCCGTGGGGAGTGTAGCAAAAGTGGACCAAAGAGCAGTCCAACAAACAATAGGCTAATAAGAAATAGAACACGGATTTAACGGATGATAAGGATTTGCGCGGATTTTATTATTTATATTAAATCCGTAACAATCAGTAGAAATCCATAAAATCCGTGTTCTATTATTTTTTAGGGCTGTGCAATAGGGACCTTTTCTGGTTCTTTTTGCACAGCCCCATTTTATTTTGACAGCCCGCCCAAATGAAGTTGGCAAACGATGGCGGAACCAGTGACAAAAAATTTGCCTGATTTTATTAAAGCAACAAAAAAGCGGTCTGCATCCAGCGTCTTTTTTAAACCGCCAACTTATTCCAGAATGTGGTAACGGCTAGCTTGCGTTTTCATATTATAAAGCAATACTTGGTTTTTATGAAATGGGAGTGAAAATTTTTATGAAGAAAGAGACCCGGTTTAACCACCGACAAAATCGATATGAGTTAATCTTCAATCACTCTCGGGATATTATTCTGATTCTACAAAGTGACGGTAGAATTGTCGATGCCAATCGGTCCGCCGTTGATGCTTATGGTTTTAGTTATGAGGAGTTAGTAAATAAAACCATCTTTGACTTAAGGCAGCCCGATGCGGATTCTTTAGTTAAAGAGCAGATGCAGGAGGCAAGCAAAGAGCATCTGCTGTTTGAGGCTACCCACCGGCGTAAGGACGGAAGCAGCTTTCCGGTGGAAGTAAGTTCTCAGGCATTTCGGTTTGATAGTGACAATTTTTTATTAAGTATCATTAGAGACATCAGCGATCGTATTGAAGTAGAAAAAAAACTACGTTTGGCCCAAAAGCAACTGAACAGTATGATTGAATTCCTGCCCGATGCAACTTTTGCCATTGACAAAGAAAGAAAAGTAATCGCCTGGAATCGTGCCATGGAGACAATGACAGGAGTTAAAAAGGAGGACATGATTGGGAAGGGTGATTTTGCCTATTCGCTGCCTTTTTACAATGAGGCCCGGCCCATGCTGATTGATTTTATTTTCTCGGATACCTTTGATCAATTTGACTGTACCTACGACTTAAAAAGAACCAACGATTCCCTTTACACCCAAAGCTTTGTGGAAAATTTTTTCCCGGGCCAAGACATCTATCTTTGGGCCAAGGCAACTCCTCTGTACGATGAAAATCATCAGGTGATTGGCGCCATCGAGTCCATTCGTGACATTACCGAGAGAAAAAGAGTAGAGGATGCCATCAAAGACTCCCGGGATTTCTACCTCAGTATCTTTAACGAATTGCCCACTTTGGCCTGGCACGCAGACAGACGCGGACGATATATTGATTTGAATAAAAGCTGGCTTGATTTTACCGGCAGGACTCTGCAGGAAGAACAAAATTACGGGTGGATGGAAAACATTCATCCTGATGATGTGGGTAACGTTTCCATTGCTTATCGTCACGCCCTTAAAGATCGGAGACCCTTCAAGCTTGAATACCGGCTTAGGAGATACGACAGAAAATATCGCTGGATTATCCACTCCGGGAGGCCCTACAGCGGCATAAAAGGGGAATTCGCAGGTTATATCGGCGTATGCTACGACATTACGGAATTAAAGTCTACCAAAGAGCAGGTTTTAAAGTTGTCCACCGCAGTAGAACAAGGCCCGAGCATTGTTATTATCACCAATACCGCCGGAGAGATCGAATATGTAAACCCAAAATTTACCGAAATCACAGGTTATCACTATGATGAAGTCATTGGTAAGAATCCCCGCATTTTAAAATCCGGCAAGGTTCCGCTCGAGGAATATAAAAAACTATGGAAAGTGATCTCTGCCGGACAAGAGTGGCGGGGAGAATTCTTAAATAAAAAGAAAAGCGGGGAGCTTTACTGGGAGTATGCTTCCATCTCCTCCATTCGGGATTCCACTGACAAAATAACCCATTATCTTGCCGTTAAAGAAGATATTACGGAACGGAAAAAAACAGGGGAAAAAATTAGTTTTCTTGCCTTTAACGATACCCTTACAGGACTTCCCAACAGAACCAAATTTACGGAGATATTAGCCAATCGACTTGAAGCTACAGGCAGCAGCATAAATACCATTTCTGTTTTATTCATCGATCTGGATATGTTTAAACGGGTTAATGACACTCTGGGCCATGGGGCCGGTGATAAATTACTGGTGGATGTGGGTAAAAGGTTAACCGCTATCGTTGACAATCAGGGGATTGTCAGCCGCATGGGTGGCGATGAATTTACTGTTTTATTGGAACTGCCGCATAATGAGGCTTTAAAAGAAATTGTGGAAAAAATACTTCATGGTTTCCGTAAGCCCTGGATTATTGATGACCTTGAGTTTTATTTTACCGCCAGTATTGGTGTTGCCACGTATCCCGGGGATGGAGAAGACGCAGAAACCCTTTTAAAAAGAGCGGATACCGCCATGTACTGGGCCAAGGAAAGGGGAAAAAACAATTATCAATTTTATACCTCCACCATTCAGGACAGGTCATTAAGGAAGGTTCGACTGGAAAATCACCTGCACCATGCCCTGGAACAACAGGAGCTTATCCTTTACTACCAACCCCAGGTCCATATAGAAAGCAAAGAAATTATCGCGGTTGAGACCTTGCTGCGGTGGATTCATCCCACCATGGGGTTAATTTCTCCGGAAGAGTTTATTCCACTGGCAGAGGAAGCCGGTTTAATTATTCCCATCGAAAAATGGGTGTTAAAAACAGCCTGCACTCAGGCCGGGATATGGCTAAAGAAAAACAAAACCTTAAAAATTGCCGTTAATTTATCTGCCAGGCATTTCCAACAAAGTTCACTAATTGAAACCATTACGCGCACCTTTGAAGAAACTAAGATTGATCCCACCCAGTTGGAACTGGAAATTACCGAAAGTACCGCCATGAAAGATCCGGAGCTGACCATAAAGATCCTTAACTCTCTAAAATCTATGGGCGTGAGTATCTCCGTAGATGACTTCGGAACCGGTTATTCATCCCTTAACTACTTAAAAAGATTCCCTCTAAAAAAGCTTAAGATCGACCGTTCTTTTATCTCGGACATTACCAGTGACCAGGAAGATGAAGCCATCGTTTCCACCATTATCGTACTGGCCAAAAGCCTTCACCTGGAAGTGGTTGGAGAGGGGGTTGAAACCAAAGAGCAGATTGCTTTCTTAAAAAGACTGGGCTGTTCTATCGTTCAGGGATACTATTACAGCAAACCTTTGCCTGGTACAGAGATAGAAAAAATATTAAGTAAGGGTTTTCTAACGGAGTGAATGACGTCTTAAAAACTTATTTCATTGGAGGAGACAAAATCATGAAATGGTTTACCAACTTAAAGATAAGAACCAAACTTTTGTCCACCTTTATGCTGCTGGTTCTAATGGCAGGACTGATTGGCGTGCTTGGAATTATTAATTTAAGGACCGTTGATGATATCTATTCGCAACTATACGAATACAATACCGTTTCCCTGGTGGAAATCGGGGAAATTGGCGTGGATTTTCAACTGGTAAGAGTTAATTTACGCGACTGCATCATAAATCAAGAGGATCAGGCGGCTGTGGCAGAATGTTTAGAAAAGATCAGTCTACTGGACCGGCAGATGAATAGCAATCTTGTTGAATTTGAAAAGAAGATCCAAACCGATGAGGAGCGTAAAATTTTTGATTCCTTACAAGGGAATGTAAGAAAATACCGGGAACATCAAAATCAATTTATCCAATTGGTTCAAGAAGATAAATTTAATGAAGCACTAACCTTACTGAAAAATAAGGAATGGATTCAACAGGTCCTGGAAGCAGATCAATCCATACAGCAATTAACCAAGCTTAACATAGAAAATGCCCAGCTTAAATTAGACAGCAATACCCAAACAGCCAACCAAGCCATGCTATCCATGATCATTCTGGTGGTGGTTTGCCTGATGTTTGCTGTGAGCATGGGACTTTTTATGACTACCCTGATCAGCCGACCCATCTCTGAGTTGCTGAAAATTGTTCAGCTTACCGCCAAGGGAGATCTCACCGGAAAAATTCATTTTCAGGCAAAGGATGAGATTGGCAGACTGGCAGAGGGTTTTAGAGGAATGATTTTTCAAATGCGGGAACTGGTACAACAAATTAAAGAGAAATCCAACGATGTAGCTGATTCTTCTCAAATGCTAAACTCCAGCGCCCAGCAAACCACGGCCAGTGCCAATGAAAACGCCGCCACCATGGCAGAAGTAGCCACCACAGTGGAACAAATTACCACCAATATGCAAAACATTTCTAGAATATCCGAAGATACAGCGGGTCATGCCGGTGCAGGGAATGAGGAAATCCGCAAAGTGATCAAGCAGATGGAGAGCATTGCCAACTCCACCCGGGAAGTGGTCAATGTCATCAACGGTCTTCATGAAAAATCTTTAGAAATCAATAAAATCGTTGAAATGATAACCCAGGTAGCGGATCAAACCAATTTACTGGCCTTAAACGCAGCCATTGAAGCGGCCAGAGCCGGTGAGTACGGACGCGGTTTTGCCGTGGTGGCTGAAGAAGTACGTAAATTGGCTGAACAGTCCTCGGATGCCACACAGGAAATTAAGCAGTTGATCGCATCCATTCAAAAGGAATCCCAGCAGGCAGTTGCAAGGATGCATGACAGTGCCCGGGAGGTAGAAACGGGCAACAACATTGTAAAAGAGGTAAGCGGCAATTTTATGAATATCATTAGTGCAGTACAAAGCCTATCTACACAAATTCAGGACATCGCCTCCGCCATCGAGCAGGTAACAGCCGCCATACAAAATGTAGCCGCATCCACCGAAGAACAAACTGCAGCCATGGAAGAAGTGTCCGCCTCTGTCGGCGCCCTGCTTTTCATTACCCAGGAACTAAACGAATCGGTTAATAAATTTAGGCTTGAAACAAGTGGGGGTTAGTATGGCTAAACAAATCGTGGTCTTTACCATGGGGAAACAACATTATGCCATACCCATGGAGGAAGTGCTTGAAATTATCAGGCTGGTGAAAATCACTCCGATTCCTAAAGCAAGCCGGTGGATAAAAGGTGTCATCAGCCTAAGGTCTGCCATAATACCGGTTCTCGATCTTGCCCCGGTCTTAGGCCGGGCTACCGAGAATGTAAACGCCAAGCAAAGAATCATGGTGGTCAAAGCAGGTGACCACACTGCCGGAATCATTGTCGATGCCGTGGAAGAGGTAACCTTTTATGACCCGGAACAGCTTGAGTTTCCGGCATACTTACCCTTATTGGAAAACGAGCGTCTGGTGCAAGGGATTTTTAAATATAGGGATGCTCTGGGATTGCTCATCAATCTCTCCGCCCTGGTGCAATTGGACCATTAGCCTGCCCAGTTTTTCCCTGATAAAAAGATGTCATAGACAGCCTGGCCTCCTTAATATGAATTACAGGAACAAAGTTCCGGGCAACGGCGCCTGGAAGTCAGGGCTACCCCGTGCCATGGCAGCGTTGCCTACTCTACCCTAATAAGGAGGTTACATTCATGGCACAGGGGAGACTAAAAAAGGTATTTCCCGGCGGAAATACCTGTCAGGGTTTTTTCTCCTATTATGACCATATTATTGAACCGAACGCCACCCGAATTTTTGTCATAAAAGGAGGACCCGGGGTTGGGAAATCCACTTTTATGTGCCACATCGGTGAAAAAATGCTTCAACTGGGTTATGATGTGGAGTACCACTGCTGCTCATCGGACAACGGATCCCTGGACGGAGTGTGCATCCCCTCCATTGGCGTGGCTCTGCTGGACGGCACGGCTCCCCATGTGGTAGATCCTAAACACCCCGGAGCTGTGGATACCATTATTCATCTGGGAGATTATTGGAATGAAGATTTAATCATTAAAAATAAGGACGCCATTCTTAAGTCCAACGCCCGGGTGGGCAAACTATTTAAGATTGCCTATCATCAATTGGCCGGAGCCAGAGTCATTCAAGATGAATTGACCGCCTATTACCGGGAAGCCGTAAATATGGCGGGAATAAACAAAATCACCTTAGATATCATAGACGATGTACTGGACGACGCCCCTGCTCAGTTTGCCCGGGAGGCCAAAGTCCGCCGCCTGTTTGCCTCCGCCTTTACCCCTAAAGGGCCCTGCCACCATTTGGATACCGTCCTTCAGGAGGTAAAAAAGCTTTACCTGATTACCGGCGACTGCACTGCCCTGGCTTACGGGATCTTGGGAAAAGTGGCTGATCATGTGTACATGAACGGGTTAGACAGCGAAGTATTTCATTCCACCCTTGAACCCGCCGAAGTAGACCTAGTGGTGATTCCGGACCTGGAAATCGCTGTAATGAAGGAAATTCCTTTCATCCAATTTACACCCCAGCAGTTGGTCAACCTTAAAAAAGTGAAACTGTATAACCTGAACAAACACCTGAATTCCAGCATCCTGGAACTATACGGGGATGAAATTACCTATGCCCGGGAGCGTCTCCATTCCGCCGTTCACCGGGCCGTGGATTACATCGCCGCAGCCAAGGCCGAGCACGATGTCATGGAAACCTATTACATCCCGGCCATGAATTTTGAGGCCATCAACGTCCGGCGGGATGATGTCCTGGCACAAATTTTGAAATATGCCGAGGAGTCCGGAAACGAATAAAATGCGATTAAGAAATGAGGCTTCCGCCCGCCTAAGGGGGTGAAAGCCTCATTTCCTTTGAAGTCCTCGGCATTGCCTTGGAGCCTTCATTAGTTCTTATTTAAACCAATTTAATTGGGACTACAATAAGATTCTAATAATCTTTGCAGAAGGGCCAGGGCTTCGGACTTGATGATGGTGTGGTCGGCCCGGAAGGTTCCGTCCGGGTAACCTATAACCAATCCCCGTGCTGCAGCCCCATTGATGTGCCCCACAGCCCAGCCAGGAAGTTTATCTTTAAAAACAGGCCTTTGCTCAGCCTCCGGAAATAATCTCCCCACCATGGCAACAGCTTCCGCCCTGGTTATTTTTTCCTCAGGTTTAAAGGCTCCTCCGGGATACCCCGCCACAAGACCGGAATGAATGAGCCCGCTGATGGCCTGTTCTTCCTTTGCGGTTAATTCCGGCAGGTCGGAAAAATTCCCCGTCAGGGATTCATCGCTTTCCTTTAAGGAACCGTCAAAGGGAATCACCACATCGGCATAAATTTTAACAAAGTCAAGCCGGGTTACCTCTTCAGCCGGATGAGTTTGATATTCTTCAGCAATGTCCAGCAGTTTGCTCACCCTTACGGTGCTAAAATCCTCTTTATTAAAAAGAATATCCAGAAATACATTCTCTCCGTTTTGATCGATATTTCCTACTTCCAAAGTAATGGAGCGGGGTGTTCCGGCAATAAATTTAACTCCTGGAGCACCGGGTGCGTCTGCTATTTGATTTTTCATGCCATCCACGGTTTCAGGCCATTGTACATAATTCTTATAGTTTTCAGCATTGGGCACCTGCATATAGGAAAGCCCCGCCGGCAAACTCACCAAAATTTTGTTCCCCTGCCTTAAAGGTTCTTGAATGCCTTCTTTTCCGGTTACACGCAGGGTTCCCAAGGCACGGTTCTCTCCATAAATAACGGTAGGAGTTTCCAAAACCTTATACACCGTGGTTCCCTCATAGTTTGCTCCATCCGGCTTGTCCGGATCGGCAATGGATATTTTTATATCCCCGTCTGCCCAGGCGGCAACCGGGACAAGGGTCAGGCAAAGCACCATGAGAGCCAATAGAAAAAGTCTGTTGTTCCTTTTTAGTAAACAGAGCAATATGGACACCCCCAGTTTTTTACCTATACTTTAACATATACTTTAGCAGCAATGGTAGTTTTTCTCAGAAAATCAAGGTTCTATATCATTGTGCTGAAGCAAGCTGCCGGGAAATTATTTAGTAATCAATTCAAAAGCCGACCTGAGCGGACTCAGATCGGCTTTTGAATTGATAAATTCGTGTATATTACTTGTTACGGGTTTTTACTAAAAACTTCTCTACCTTCCCATGAATATCAATACTGGTCCATTCAATTTCCTTATCCCTCATTTTAGGGATCAGTCTGGCAGGATAATATCCCAGTTGATAAGGTATTCTGGTTTCCAGGGCACCAAACTGACAGGCTTTTACACAGGCCATGCAATCCCAGCAATCCCTGGGGGCACGGCAAACAATCTTTTTTTCTTCCGTTAATTCCAGTAAATCTCCGGGGCAGATCTCCTCGCACTTTCCACAACCCTTGCATTTTTCCTGATATACTACTGGCGGCATAGCTTAACCTCCTGTTCTTAGGCTTTTAAACGATCACCGGGGATCAACTGCTCATAGGGACGGGTAAACATTTCCACTTCTCGGGTTTCAGGATTATACCGGGAGTTCACAAAGCAGTCAAACTTTTCATCATTCTTTTCCGGAAAATCCGCACGGGTTTGCCAGCCCGGCCATCTGGTTTCTTTGCGGTACATGAGGTGGTGCACCAGCGTTTCGGCCACATCCAGACGATCAATGATTTCATGGGCTTCCATTAGTTCGTGCAGATCGGAAGCAATCAAATATTGGACTTGTTCTTTCATCTGATGGATATGACGCAGGGCATATTGCAAACCTTCCTCATTCATTCTAAAGAACTGATGCACTCCACCGGCATATTCATCCATTAAACGTTGTAATCTCTCTTCCATTTCCCTGGGCTTAACACCATCGCCAACAATCATTTGACGAAAACCCGGTGCAAAAATCCGATCTTTCTCTTGAGTGATCTGATCTTGATCGATTGTGCCCAGTTCCATATCCTTTACGTATTCAACGGCTGACCTGGCGGAAAGCAATCCTTCGGCGGCACAGCCACCCACAAACTTGTTCGGGGTACCACCGGCCACATCGCCGCAGGCAAATAATCCGGGCAAAGTGGTGGCTCTTTTTACATCCACCCAGTAACCGCTGGCTGTGTGACCGCCAACAATATATGGATCGGAACCGTAGATTTCAATGGGTTCCTTACTTAAATCCTGGGCCCGGCCGGCCAGGAACAGCACATAGCTGGGACGCTCGTTAAGGTAATCGTACTTCATATCATAAATTTGTTCCTGGGTCATATGGGTGGTATCCACGTAACAAGGACCCCGTCCCTCACGCCATTCATCCATGGGCAGATTGGCCCGGATAAAACGCGGAGCCGCATCCCCGCCTAAATGAGCATAGCGGGTCTTGAGAATTTGCTCTCCCTTGCAGTTTATCATCGGGGTTTTATAACCCACGGAAATGGTATCAATGGGTCCGTTAAAATCTTTGGTTCTGGTTGCGCACCAGCGCATTTCAAAGGTTGTCATTTCCGCACCTTTACGGATGCCCATGGCAAAGCCGGTTCCTACGTTAAAGGGCGAATACCAAAGCTGATGATGGCAGTCGTTGCCGTCATTTTGATAGGGTTTATATAGACCGGCCGCACCACCGGTGGCAATGATGGTAGCCTTGGCCCGCAGGATATAGACTTTACCGTCCCGGACACCAAAACCAATGGCGCCGATAACCTTATTGCCTTCCATTAAATAATTGGTGGCTACAACCCGGTTAATAATTTCACAGCCGGATTCCCGGGTTTTTTCCGCCAGAATGACCTTCATTTCAGAGCCGCTGATGGTGATGTCCCATTTACCGCGGGTTTTATATTCATCACCGTCTTCTTCATATTTTATGGGCATACCCCATTCTTCCCACTCTTCAATGGGCTGGTTTAATACTTCCGCCATGCTGATGGTGAGATCTTCCCGCAGTAAACCTCCGGCCTGGGAACGGCTCCAGCGTACAAAATCCTCAATGGTGCGTCCTTTTTTAATATAGGTGTTAATGGCATCCATGCCGCCGGCTAGGCAACCACTGCGATCAATATGCGCTTTTTCCAATAAAGTGACTTTTAATTCCGGATTCATCCGCTTCGCTTCGATGGCCGCGAAACATCCGGCATTTCCTGCACCAATAATTAAAATATCCGTATCAATGCGAACTTCTTCTGCTGCATCAATGGTTTGAGGTAATTGGGCTCTTGGCATCCATTGTTCCTCCTTTTTAGTTAGTCGGCACCCAGATTGGGAATCCTGTAAAGGCATACCATGGCAACATAATGAAAACCGTATACAGAATGACCATGAGTGTCAGGGGCGCCCCTACTTTAACAAACTCCGCAAAGCTGAACTCTTCAGTACCGTAGGCAATCAGACAGGCTGTAACTGAGATAGGCAATACAAAGGCGAAGCTGTCCACATTTAATACCGCCATGGTAAAGGCCACCGTGTTTAAATGGAGCATCGGCGCCATGGCTGCCACAATGGGGGCCAGCAAGGTCACTGCCGCCACATTGCTGACTATTCCCAGTCGGAGAATCTGTACTACAATACAAACGAACAGTGTAACTCCGATCCAGCCCCAGGCAGGCGCTATGCCAACCAGATGGGAGGCCAGCCATTTATCCACTCCCGTGCTTCCAAAGGCGTCCACCAGCGACAGGGAACCGCACAATAAAAGCCAGGTGCCCCAAATGGTATTGGATTGTACCTTTTTCCAGCAAAGGTTGGTCAGCCCCGGGATAAACAGCAGCATGACCACCCCTAGGGTGACAATAGCCGAACCCAGCTTATGGAACTCATCGGTGGCCCAGAGAAGAATGGCCATGGAAAAGGCCACTAGGACCACCCACTCGGTGAAAGACATTTTGCCCAGTGCATCCTTCTGCATCTTTACTTCCTCGATGCCGCCGGGCACCTCAATATTTTTGGTTTTTAATATCCAGTTGCACCAGAAATAGATGATTACCAGTACACCCAACATAGGCCAGTTCATCCAGGCCCATTTACTCCAGGTGATGGTGTTGGCTCCTACGCTCTGATTAATGGTTTGGGCCACGATGACGTTGGACATATGGCTGTGCATTAAGACAATTCCGGAGGCCAATGAAGCAAACCCGATTCCCACCATGGTCAGAACTTTTCTGGCCCGGAGGCCATCCCCGGTTTTGCCAAACAGGTTATTTAAACCTGAGACAATGGGCAGAAAAACCGCGCCCCGGGCATTGGTTGCCGGAACCAATACCGCCATGACCAAGTGAGCCGCCATTAACCCCTTAATTACGCTGCCCACCTTGGGTTTTACTCTGGAAACAATGCCCAGCGCAATCCGCCGGTCCAATCCGGTGGTCTGCATCACCGCAGCCAGGATAAAGCAACCCAGAATCAAGAAAGTTACATCCTTGGTAAAGCCGGCAAAAGCCATCGGTATTTTGGGCAGCGCGCCGGTTAATTTTAAAAGCACCGGGATCATAAGTCCAGAGATACCAATGGGAAGCGCGTTGGTTAACCAGATAACGGTTGCCCACCCCATTACCGCCAAGGCTGCCCGGCCTTCCGCGCTTAAACCCCCTTCGGAAACCGGGACCATTGTTATAATTGCCGCAAACACCAGCCAAGCCAGTATAAATCCCGGCAGAGCATAGTTTTTTTGCGAACCAGGCTGTTTTCCCTGGCCTCCCGTTAAAAGTTCCTTTTTATTGTTTGATAAATCCATGGATGTCGTACTTGACACGTTACCATCTCCCCACAACAATATTTCCTTATCCAAACACCCCTTTACAGCTTGCAAGCCTGTATTGTGATTATTTTAACGAAGCAATTGGTCCGGAAATACCTTACTTATGACAAATTTCTGTCGGTTTGCCGACATTTGTCACCCATTTTATGGGCTAAAAGGTTTTTGTTGCAGTCCTCTCTACATGTTGACAATAAAAAACCGGATATAATCCGGCTATTCCATCCAACTTCTTAGTTTTTCTAAATTGATTGAGGTTATTTCTCTTCCTTCATATTCTAAACATCCATCTTCTCTGAATAAGGTTAAAAGGGAAGACACGGTCTGGCGGGAGGCCCCCACAATACAGGACAGTTCCTCCTGGGTCACTCTTAAACGAACGCGAACAATGTTGCCGTCCCCGGCAATTCCCGACCGTAAGGCCATATTTTCTAAGACCAGGGCCAGGCGTCCCTGCACCGGGTTAATAATAAAATCATGAATGGTATTCTGAGCTTCCCTTAGCCGGTTGCCCATTAAGTTCAAAACCCGGGCGGTAAATATGGGATTTTGAGACAACATTTTATTAAAGGTATCTCTCCAGACGATTAAAAGAGAAACATTGTCCATGGCCTCTGCATTGTATTCTCTCTCCAGTTCGTCACTTAAGACTTCCGCCAAACCAATAAAATCCCCGGGGTAGCGGAGAGCCACCGATACCTGACGTCCGTCCATGGAAGTCCGATAGATCTTCACCCAACCGGTCTTTATAAAATAAACTTCGTTGGTTTTTTGCCCGGTTGCAAAAATAATCTGTCCCTTGGGATATTTCACCACCGAACCAATGGATTCCAGATATTTCATTTCGCTGTCCGTTAACTTAATCTCAGACATCTAGCACCCTCCCCCACAATTTATAATTTACCCACCATGGCCGAATCTATTGCTCTATTTCCTCATTTTTATTGGGAAACCGGATATGTTTCATTTTACAATACAAAGAACGTCTGGAAATCCCTAAATATTGAGCTGCCTTGGTTTTATTCCCCCCATACTTTTTCAGTGCTTTAAGCACAATTTTATTCATATACTCTTCTAAAAAAAATCTTTCTTCCGGTAAAGAAAATTCTTCCGGATTCAGCTCTTTGGGTTCCATCTTTTCCTCCCGGTTATGGTTGGGATTGATCCTGTCCAAGATTGCTAAATATTCGGACTTAAGTTCTGTTTCGTCATACATAAAGATAACCCATTCGATGGCATTGCGCAGTTCCCGGACATTCCCCGGCCAGTGATACCCCTTTAAAATCTTGGCTGCTGCATCTCCGATGCGGGAAAAACTCTTTCGTTTTTGCTTTGAAAATTCCTGCAGGAACAAGTTAGCCAGCGGAAGAATGTCTTCCTTTCTGTCCCTGAGGGGCGGTATTAAAATATGACCCACTTTAAGCCGATAGTATAAATCTTCCCGGAATTTCCCTTGCTCTACCCTCTTGGTTATATCCACATTGGTGGCACAAATGATTCTTACATCCACCTTCACTTTTTTCAGCCCGCTGATTCGGTAAAATTCCTTTTCCTGGATAACCCGTAACAACTTTCCCTGAAGCTCCAGGGGAATCTCTGCCACCTCATCTAAAAATAAAGTCCCTCCTTGGGCAAGATCCAGTTTTCCTTTTTGCCCTTTGGGTAATCCTCCGGTAAAAGCTCCGGCTTCATAGCCAAAAAGCTCACTCTCAAAAAGGCTGGGCGTTAAGGCCGCACAGTTAATGTCCACAAAGGGTCTGTTTTCCCAGGACTCACCATAGTGTATTAATTTGGCGATAACTTCTTTTCCCGTTCCGGTTTCTCCCTGTATTAACACCGGAATAGAGCGGTCGGTGTGATATTTATTGGCTTGCTCTGCGATTCGTTGCATGGTTTCTGAAAAAAAACCGATATTGCCTAAACCCATGGAGCGGGCCAGTGTTTCTTTTAGTTTGGATAATTGCCTTCTGGTTTCTTCTGTTTCAGCTTTCAACTTATCTTCAAAATGTTTGGTTAGTATCATGTTTTCCCTGCGCAGGGCTTGATAATCAGCGATACGCTCGGTGATGGCGGCCAATTCTTCCACGTTAATGGGTTTTAACAAATAATCGTAGGCTCCCGCTCTTAAGGCCTCGATGGCCGTCTCCATGTCACCATGCCCGGTAAATAAAACCACATCCACCTTTTTGCCTTCAGGAAGAAAAGAAATATTTTTTAACAATTCAATTCCTGACATTCCAGGCATTTTTATATCCGATAAAACCATGGAAAAGTCGCCCGAAGCAATAAGATTTAAAGCACTTCGCCCACTGTCACACTCCATTACCCGGTGTCCCATCTCCCTTAAAAAATTACCGACACAGGCTCTACTATCCTGATCATCGTCCACCAGCAAAATATTCATCGGTATCCACCCCTTAATCCGGTTGAAAGGACCTTAACCCATCCTTAAATTTTCTCCTTTCTTTACTACATGTTCTATTTTAATGACAATGGCTTGTCTTGTCACTCATCCCCAATGGAATGGGTAAGCCGTTATAAGCCCGATAGCAAATAGTTTAAACATTTGAATTTCATTAAAAATTCTTTATAATTTAAATATGATTTTTGTAGCTATTTAAAAAACTTCAAAAATGTTAGAATGAATTAAAAGGATTTTTTAACGCACTGTCGAATGTTGTCAATCTAGGTTAATTTCCAGGAATGGGTTTTTTTCACCTGGAGGCGGGCTTACAACTACTTTGTTGTTGACCAATCATGGAGGTATATATGATACGAGTGAATAATTTCAGAGAGGTAGTTGATATCCGAAAGACCTGCGGGGAGAAAAATTTTGAGTCTTGCAGTAATTGTTCCTGCCCGTTAAAAGCCAAAGGTACTTTGGGGATGTCTGTTTGTGAGTTAGTCACCTCTCATATGAACGCGAAGCCTGATTCAGTGGAAATTGTTTGCAACTGTCCTGTTGAAGATGACCCACTGGGAATTAAAGACTTTTTTGAACATTGTGAAAGAGGTTATATTCGCCCCACATCCCATCAGTTGGATTTCATGAAGAAACAAGCTGATAAATGCAAGGGATGTCCGGCCAATACACGCTATACCATGCGCCATTCAAAATTAAATATAGAAATTTCACCGCATCTCTGTACAACGCTTAAATCCACCGCGGAAACCATCCGCAATGCCGCCGCAGGCAATGCTTGCTGCCTAGCTCCAAGGAGCCCCCGCAAACTACGCCGGGATGCTCCATCCACTACTTTAAATAAGTCTTTATAATGATTCTGGCACCACCCAATTTTAGGGTGGTTTTCATTTTCTTCTCTTACCAAAAATATAACCGGGACCCATCAAGGGACTCCCGGTTTTACTCCATGCTTCTCTGAACCAGGCCATCCTCCGGATAAATTCTTTGCTCCTTATCCAAAAGGATGCTCTCCAACCCAATGCTGTCCAATATTTCATTAATTAATTCTTTATTCATTGTTTCCCCCCTTTGCTCAAAAATGGCTACTCAATAATTGTATGCACCGGTGGGGAAAACTATGATTGTTTTTATTAAAATAAATCATGCATTTTTTCTTACTTGTAGTGGGCGCAATACGGCTTCTTGTTCATAAAGGGTTTCTTTAATTTATTTTAAACCTTACAAAAAAGGTTGTTCCTTTTGATCCCGTTTGAATTTCAATGGTTGCTTTATGGCGGGCGGCAATGTTGTAACAAACGGCCAGACCCAGTCCGGTTCCATTCACCTTTGTGGTCACAAAGGGAGTTCCTATTTTATCCAAAACCCCTGGTTCAATCCCGGTCCCTTGATCTTTTATTTCCAGGACAATTTCTCCTTGATCCATATAGGTTGATAGGGTGATTAATCCGCCAGATTCCATTGATTCTAAACCGTTGTTAACAAAATTTAGAATCATTTGGCGAATCTCTTTTTCAATCAAGGTAAAACTTACAATATTCCCAGGATTAAATTTTATATTTTTATTATGATTTAAGGCATTTGCCTGAATAAGCGGATAAATCTCTTCAATAATATCATTTAGGCTTTTTATCTCAAAATGATTGGATGTACTTTTGGAAACGGAAAGAAACTCTGTAATGATGGAATTGGCTCTATCTAACTCACTAATCATTAAATCAAAATATTCCTGGTCCCCGGCATACCGCTCCTTGCCCTTCAACATTTGTAAAAATCCCCTAACGGTGGTCATGGGATTTCTTACCTCGTGACCAATTCCCGCTGCCATTTCGCCAATCAAGTTAAGGCGATCCAGCCGGGACATCTCCTGCTCAAATTTTTTATTCTTAGTTATATCGCGAATGATTAAACATGATAATAACTGGTTATTTTCTCCTCTAAAAATAGTGGAAGTAACTTTACCCGAAAATATTGCACCATTTTTTCGCATTAAATTGATTTCTTTGCTAAATTGGTCCTGATGTTCCCGCTGCTTAGCCAGGGCCAATACTCTCGGGTCGGTTAAGTCAATGATTTCAGCCCGGTTCATTTGACGCATTTCTTTTTCCGTTCGCCCAAACATCTTGCATGCGGAAGGGTTCGCGGCGATAATTCTCCCGTCAGCATCATTTAAAATAATTCCATCCAAACTATGATTAAATAAGGCTTGAAACCCTTCTTTACTTTCCCGCAATTTTTCCTCTGTATATTTTTGTTTGGTTATATCATTCAAACAAATGGATAATCCCTCTTGGGAAGGATAAAGATATACTTCAGCCCATTTGGGACCGTTTAATAAAAAAGCCTCAAAATGTACAACCGTTTGTTCCTGCAGTGCCCGGTGATATTCATTGTAATATTTTAACCCCAACTCCGTTGGAAGCTTATCCCACATGGAATGCCCAATGAGTTCTTCTTTGGGTAATTCAATAAATCTCTCCGCCTCTTTATTTACATAAATGAACCGGAACGTTTGATCCAATGTCATATATCCATTCTTGATCCCTTCAAGCATACCGGAAACTTTTTTATTTAAATTCAATAATTTTTTTTCAATTTGTTGTCGCAAGGAGATTTCCTGATTTAGTGCGTAGGTACGTTCCTTGGCAATATTCTGCAAATTGGCTAAACGATACGTTTCCCTTTGGTAGCTCATTTCACTGGTTATATCTTGAAAAATAATAATTGCTCCTGGAATTGCACCGGTTTCCCAATCTTTTAAGGGAAAGGCATTGGTTAAAAATTCTCTGCCCTGCCAAAGGATAAATTGGGCATATACCTCTTCCCCCTTTAATACCCGGGCAATCTGCGCACCCAATAATTCTTCAGAGCCACTAGCTGGTTTTCCGATCAAATCTTCCCCCTTTAAATCTGGAAAATAGCTTGTAAATCTTTCATTACATTTGACTATATCCCCCTTGTCATTTACAAATACGATGGCTGTCGGTAAAGTGTTGATGAAACGACCGAAGTTATATAGCTGATGTAAGCAAGTAATCATGGAGCCCTTCCTTTATGCCACTTTTGTTATTAAGAATGATTATCTTCGCGATAATTATGGATACACCCTTTTAATTTCATAAATTTGTCATTTTTTATTATTTATCCATTTTAAATTAAAGTCAATTGGCAGTGGGAAGGCCCCGCAGGGGACGATCTGAGCAGAGCCAGTATTTACTGTTGTTGCAAGCATGGCTCTACCGGCGAAATTTGTGGGTATTAGCTTACAAGATAACTTAGCCTGAGGAAGGCAAGGGAGAGGTAAAGCAAGTCAAAAAAAATATCGTATCCTAAAAATGCTCTTGTTGCTTTCTGTTCTGGATAGCCATCCCTGTAGAAAAAATCGTATCGATTATGATTTAAGTAAATTTAGTATACGATCTTGTGATTGATTGGCTTGTTGTAATAACGCTTGAGAAGCCTCAAGAAGAATGCTCTCTTTTAAGAATCCCATCATTTCTTTTGCCATATCTGCATCCCGGACTCTAGATTCAGCCGAAGTTAGATTTTCACTACTATTTGCTACATTTCTCAAAATATGTTCTAATGCATTTTGATAGGCACCAAATTTAGAACGTTCAGCTAAGATTGTATCGATTGCCTGATCAATCATTGAAATTGCCTGTTCTGCATTAGACTGATTTGTAACATCAATATTATTTATGCCGATTTGTGAGGTTTTAGCATTCGGCAAGGCAATTTTAAATATATCCTGGGAATTGGGCCCGACTTGCAAAATTGTATCCATTATGTTTATCTCTGACGGTGTTGTTTGTAATTCATGATATGTAAAATCCACCGTATATCCCGCAACGGCCCACCAGCAGCCGGACATTAGCCTACTGCCGTCCGGGCCTGCGGGCATCTGATTAAAATATATCTCTGTATCGGCGGTTAAAACGATAACATCCATTCCATAAAGGCGAATTTGTATGTTATTATCATTTATAAAATTTTTGTGTAAAGTAATATCCGGATCTCCACTGGTGTCATTCTTGATACTATTAAATGTCGCTACTAAATTTTCCAAGGTGGATTGGGTATCTGTCCCCAGCGGGCTATAGATATAATTGGGTTTAACCGGAGGATTTGAAAACGAAAACATAGCATTTGAATGGGTATTGGCTGGAGAGGCTTCCAAGCCAAATGCCAGGGTGCTGGATAGATTCTGAGTATAGTCTAATATATAAACTCCAATAACCCCGATTGCTGGGGTAATCACCTCGGTTTTGGCAACTACGGTTGTTTCACCGGGAGTAATTTGTACATTGGGTCCATTCAGCAGTTTTTTCCCATTAAACTCGGTATTGTCTGCAACGGCCTCGATCTCATCAATAATTTGACTGATTTCCCTTTGAATCATTTGCCTCTCTTGATCCGTTACTGTTCCATTGGATGCCTGGACGGCTAATTCCCTCATTCTCTGTAAATTGGAATTTTCTATTTCAGCTAATGCACCTTCTACGGTTTGGATAAGAGATATGCCATCTTGTATATTTCTTTGAGCTTGGTATAAGCCTCTAATTTGAGCTCTCATTTTTTCTGAAATGGCCAAACCAGCCGCATCGTCACAGGCTTGATTAATTCTTAAACCTGAACTTAATTTCTCCGCAGCTTTAGAAAGGAACATATTTGCTTTATTAAAATGATTGTAGGTATTTAAAGCACTTAAATTATGCTGAATGATCATTTTGCTATTCCTATCCCGCTGTTTTTGCCAATTTTAATTGGAATAGAAAAAGTTTATCACATTTAGGATATTGTAGCTACGATTAAATAATCCCTTAAAAAGATTTGTCCCAATTCCATTCTACCGCTCTCCTTTATATCTCTAAAAAAGAAAAACACCGAAAGAAGAAGAATTCCTGCCTTTCAGTGCTTAGCTTTTAGAAGCATCTCTAAAATTGAATAGTTCTGAATCCACCATTAAAATCTCTAAAGGTTGCTTCTGCGTTTTCAATATAAAAAATTTCAAAGATGGAATCATCAACACTGTACATTTTACTAAGGGCTGGGGCCGCCTCCAAGGCAGCTTGCTTGGACTGCTTACTGGTGTTAAAAACCACTTTACCCTTTAATCGTAACCATTCGCCTGTTTTTGAGGTTGTACTTATTTCAACATTCGGATTTGCTTTGAGTTGCTTGTATACATCTTTCTGATTGTTGGTACAAAAGCATAGTTTGCCTTCATACTCCATAACAAATCCGAAAGGACGCACCTTTGGAACATCTCCGTCAACCGTAGCAATATAAAAAACCGGATTATCTGTCAGAAATTTAAGAACCTCATTCACAACTTTTCTCTCCTTTACTTTATTATGATATGATTATATGATAAAAAAATAAAATATCAAGTATGCATTTTTTTCTTATCTAGTAAGAAATTCATGACTATTGGAGGATGCTATGAAGAAAAAAGTAAATATTAATGACGAAATGAACAAATGCCCCGTTACCTATGCTTTAAATCTCATTGGCGGAAAATGGCACTTTCCGATTATATGGGTGTTAAGTCAAAACTCCGTGCTGCGGTACAATGAAATAAAAAGAAAAGTCTGCGGTATAACCAATATGATGCTCTCTCAATCCTTAAAAGAATTGGAAGGCAATGGATTAATCGCCCGCATTCAATATATGGAGATACCTCCACGTGTGGAATATCATTTAACCGAATCAGGCAAAACTCTGCTCCCGGCATTGGCCGAACTTGCTAAGTGGGGTACAGCACAGATGGAAAAGGCGAAAGATCATGAGCAACTGTAAGTCATGGCTATTCAGGCGCTGATTACGTACACATTGACACCCGAAAAATAGCCTCGACCTTTGTACAAATATAGGGTTGAGGCTATTTTAAATTCCTTGCACCCAAAATATTGGGATAAAATGATTGACAGATATAATAAGGCATTGCCCTTCCCTTAGAAGACGGGTGATTCTTATATTTCTTCTACATTTTTTACTTACCTATATAAAAATAAATAAATGATGACAGTAGTTCCCGTTATATAGGATATATTGACAAACAGAATTTTCCTAAATATAATATAATACATAGAATTTCTACTTATAGAGATTTACTATGCATGGAGGTTAACGTGAAAATTAATAAGGAACTTATGAAGGGCAGTACATCTATTCTCATTCTTTCTCTTTTAGATAGAAAAGACATGTATGGGTATCAAATAACACATGAGCTTAAAAAGTTATCGAAAAATGTTTTTGAGCTTAAAGAAGGAACCCTTTATCCTATGCTTCACAGCTTAGAAAATGAAAAAGCCATTGAATCTTATTGGTTTGATGCCGATAATGGAAAACGCAGAAAATATTATACAATTACAAAAGCCGGAAAAAAACTGTTGGAGGATAAAAAATCTGAGTGGCAAACTTACACCGAAGCGGTTAATTCTGTAATTGGGGGGATTTGCTTTGAATAAAAAAATAAAAGAATTTCTAGATGATGTTTGTATTCATATAAAGTGTAAAACGGTACATAAAGATATTCGAGAAGAGCTTGGCGAACATATAAACCAATTAAAGGAAGAAAATATAGCTAATGGGTACGATGAAGAAAAAGCGCTTGATTTAGCAATCTCTGCTATGGGAAGCACTGATGAAATAGGTATAAAGCTAAATCGTCAGCATAAGCCCCAAACGGAATGGTCCCTTTTAATTCTAACAGCGATTATTACCATAATCGGTGGAATCGTTATGTTTTCAAGCAGTAAATTTGTGATGTTCGGGCAATCGACTTTTCTAAGTATATAGTGTTTGTAATTATTGGTATTAGTGTTACGACTGCCTTATATTATTTTGATTATACTCGGTTAAAAAACATATCAACGCCTATTTATATCTCCGGGATTTTATTGCTTGTGACAACAATGTTAACAGGAATAGAAGTAAACGGCGTTAAAGGTGGTTTTCAAATCGGTAATTATCACACTTCATCGCCGGAACTTGCAAGTTTATTGTTTTTAATTGGGTTTGTAGGTTTTTTAGAAAAATACCGCGGGAAAGGTGCTATCGGAATTTTAAAATTAATTATTCAAAGTAGCTTTTCGGTATTTTTACTTATAATGATGCCAAGTGTCTCTACTGCCTTTGTAATGACAATAGCATATGGAGTTGTATTTATAACTGCTATCATGAGAAATCATTTTGGCGAAAACAAGAAAATCCAGTTAATATCATTGTGTGCAGGTGGTGTTGTCCCTGCTGCATTATTTGCATATAGTATCATAGCAAATCCATATAAGTTAAATCGCTTTGCGTTATATTTTTCCAGGGGGAAAGAAGATCCCTCGGGAGTAGGTTATTTACAATACATGGCAAAAACATGGCTTTCCATTTCAAACTGGTTTGGCAAAACCAAGGCTACATACCAGGGCCAGGGTTTGGACATGACGATGCCCAATGTCACAGGCCAATATGTGCTTATCAATGTAATAGCAACGCTTGGCTGGGCGGCTGGAATTATACTGATCTTACTTATTGGTATTTTTATAGTCAGAATGATTATGACCATAAATAAAATAAAAAATTGTTATGGTTTTTATTTATCTCTATCTGTTTGTACCATATTATCAGCACAATTTTTAATAAATATCTTAATGAATTTCAATTTGTTCCCCTTGATGAGTTTCAATATGCCCTTTGTATCTTACGGTGGTACAGGGTATGTTATAAGTATGGCACTCGTAGGAATCATTCTCTCTGTTTGGCGGAGAAATAATCTCATATTATATAAGAATGATATTTTAACCACATCGCCACAGAAAAGCATGGTAATTTTTTCAGACGGCAAGCTTACAATAGACCTAATGGCTTGGAAACAGTAATAAAAAGAACTATATAACAAAATTTAATAAGTGTTGTAAAAATTGTTTAATGATTTTTTCTATCATACCAGTTTGTTATATAAATATTTAAATACCGTAGTCTTTTACAGTGGTCCCGAGACATTGACCCGCATGGCCTCATCGTTGATAAGGACTCCTTTCAAGGCTTTCAAGGCTGCATGAGTGTTTTGGCATTCCCTTTTGGTGAAGAAGAACAGAACGAATTGTATAAACACTTATAGATTACGTGCTGTATCTAAAGCAGATGGAGATGAAATTCAAAAAATCAAAATACCTGCCACCACCAAAAAATAATAGCAGGTATATAGAGATAGGTAGATACCGGCATAAAACAAGCCCCTTCGCTTATGTAGCCTTAGTCGAGGGGGCTGCGCCATGCGTCAGATACGATTTTTACTCCTCGTACAACTGTTTTGAGAAAATTGCTCCAACAGTCTTAGCAGCTACTAATGCCACGACAACAGATGACAACACTAACAGCCCTGTAGACACCCATACCATAAAGAAGGAAGGCAAGAAATTGGCTGCTATAGTAAATGCTATAGTCACGGCACATAGAGGGAAGGTGTAAGCCCACCATGAGACAACGAAGCGGAGTTGAAAAAACTGCCTGGCCAAGGATAAAAGTAACAACACTAAAAAAAGTGCTAAGTAAAGCATTATTCTTGCAAACATATCAAAACTACCGGTTAGTTTAACGTAGGAACAAAACCCCACAGCAGGGGGAGCCATCAGGATAGCCAGAGTGGGGACGAGCTTCTTTACCAACTGATCATGAAATACTAACCGGTAGAATACAATCTGGAACATTACCAACCAGAAGAACAACCCTATACTGAAAAAGAACCAGGATATTTCTTTGTCAAAGAATTCGACTCCAACGATCGGAACCAAAATATTCCCCACTATCGGGATAAACCAAGTCGGGTTCGCATTGGTAATATCATATTTTTGGGTAATCCATCGAGACATCAGGATTAAAGAGAGCATCAAATGCAGAGAACTGCCGACTAGCCAAAGTGCTCTGGAGAAAATCTGATTTATATCGAAGCTACCAATTGCGAGAAGAAGGAGGCTGATTGAAATAACTGGGAAAAAATTTGCTGTTACTGGATGATTAAATTCTGCTAACACCGCATGCTTGTGCGTCAGAATCTTGGATATATACACTATCAATAGGCTAAAAAACAGGAGGAACGCTATTGTGAGCAAAACCATCCCGATATTTTGTGCCAGGGGGAAAAAATGTGCATAGTTCTGATAGGCTATAGATAAACCGGTAATACCCATGACACTTACAAATAGACTGACGGGAAAGTTGCGTAGCCATTGTTTCTCCATAATTTCTTCCTTTCTAAAAAGCAAGAGGCCTGAAATGCCAACGCACTTCGGACCTCTAATTCATATTGAGATAGCTGGCTCAAACAACGCTATAAATTTTAACATCCGGATCTGCACTCCACAGAGGTTGCAGGCCAACAAAAACATCTTTCTTAAACATCTCGCTGCCCAGATAAGCTTTTGCATTCTCAACGCTGTCAAAGCCATGTAACACCTGGACGTCCTCGTCACGGATAAGCAGTTCTTTGGAAACAGCCCCTTTGATTTGAGACAGGAAAGGTCCGCGGTAATCGTTATACACTTTAGCTGCTGCCGGGCGATTAGCTTCGCTAATAACCATTGTGATTTCAAGATAAACTTTTGCGCTCATGTTTCATACCTCCATTTGCTTTGTTCTTTGGTTTGCTTTAACCATAAACGAAGTATAACAGAGCAACTCGATAGAGCAAATATATTAGTAAATTTATAAGTAACTATTAAATTTCATAGTTATTTATGCAGTTGTGGACAAGTTTTACAGGACGGTAATTTTTTATTCAGGTTCTCTTTGGTATGGGTTCTTGACCATGCACAAATACTCTGCAATATGGGAAGTGAAGATTTCCCTATTTCAGTTAAGGCATATTCTACTCGCGGAGGGATTTCGTTATATTGTCTACGATCAATCATATCATTTTCAATTAACTCTTTTAACATTGCAGCAAGTACCGCATCGGTGATATTGCCAAGCTCTTTTCTTATTTCATTATATCTCATTACAGGCTTAGCTGATAATACGCAAATAATTCTTGATTTCCATTTGCCACCGAAAATTTCAAGACCATATTCAATGGGACACATAATTTCCTTTTCAAGTTTAGGTTCATATTTCACAAATAGTATCCTCCAGATTTTTATTTAAAGCTATTATAATAAAACAGAGTAACTGTTACTCAAAGAATTTTCTCAGGTAACATGTAGTTGATTTTAATATTATAATAGTATTCATGTATAATTCTCTCCATGATATTGTGACATAATTGTATCACAAATAAATATATAATTTTACATAACAAACAAATTCAATAATAGCTCTGATTGATATCTTTACTAGCCACAAAAATGTCGTCCTAATCATCTTTGATCCTGAAATTAAAGGGCTTAGGCAAATCCCTGGGAGAGTGTTTGCATGACTTTAAAAAAGCTGTAAATAGTGATGATGAAGTGGAAAAAATTGAGAGCAAACCAAAAGCAAAGTAATTTTAATAGGGTTAAGGGGCTGTCACAGTTTGATATGCTCCCCATATGGTAGACAGGTTAAATAAAAAAACCGGCTATCATGAGGGGAGCATTTTAATGTCAAAAATAAATCAATACAAAGCAGCAGAGAAACTAGCAATACTACAGGAACTTGAAACAGGTCAGGCTACCTGTGTAGAGATAGCTAAAAAATATGATATTAGTGTGACTACCTTGGTTAAATGGCGACATCGATATGAATTGTACGGATATGAAGGGCTAGAAATAAAAACCCATTTTAATAAATATTCACCAGAACTTAAACTTCAAGCCGTTCAGGATTACCTTTCGGGCGAATACTCACAGTATCAAATTATAGATAAGTATAAAATAGCGAGTCGGACACAACTGGCAAGGTGGATTAACAAGTATAATAATCATAGCAGTTTTAAATCCTACCCATCGGAAGGAGCCAAGGCTATGACTAAAGGGCGCACTACCAGTTGGCAAGAACGGATTGAGATGGTCCTATACTGTCTTTCTCATAACCATGATTACCAAAACACCTCAGAGAAATATCAAGTTTCATACCAGCAGGTTTATCAATGGGTTAAGAAATATGAAGCAGGTGGAGAAGAGGCCTTAAAGGATAGACGGGGACGGAAAAAAGCACCGGAAGAATTAAGTGAGAGCGATCGGCAAAGGCTTGCTATGAAAAAACTAGAATACGAAAACGAGCGACTTAGAGCAGAAAATGCCCTGTTAAAAAAGTTACAGGAACTCGAAAGGAGGAGGTTTTAAGCCAAATCCGGCATCAGAAGATTTATGACGCGATTCAAGCGGTACAAGGAGAAGAGCATTTTAGTCTAGTCTTATTGTGTGAAATGGCGCAGATTTCACGTTCAGGCTATTACAAATGGTTAAAGCGAAAAGTAAGTCCTCGCGAACAAGAAAATCAGCAACTCATGCAAGCGATGCTCCTGCTCTACGAGAAGGTTGAAGGCATTTATGGGTACCGTCAATTAACCATCAATTTAAGACGGGAAACCCATCAGTCGATTAACCCGAAGAGGGTCTATCGCCTCATGAAGCTTGCTGGAATTCAATCCGTCATCCGTAGAAAGAAAAAGAAATACATTCGATCAACTCCTGGGCAGATCGCAGAAAATCTTTTAAACCGCCAGTTCACAGCAGAGGAATCGAATGAAAAGTGGTTGACGGATGTAACTGAATTCAAATACGGAAAGGGTCAAAAAGCATATCTCAGTGCGATTCTCGATTTACATGATAAATCCATCGTATCCTATGTTTTAGGCCATTCGAATAACAACCGTCTTGTTTTCGAGACCCTGGACTTGGCTCTTCAAACGGCACCCGGCAGCACACCCATAATTCACAGTGATCGGGGTTTTCAGTATACCTCCTGGGGCTTCAAGAAACGACTAGAAGCTTATGGCTTAACTCAGAGTATGTCTCGGGTTGGCAAGTGTATTGATAACGGACCGATGGAAGGCTTCTGGGGAACGCTTAAGTGTGAGAAGTATTATCTACATAAATATCAAACCTTTGAAGCTCTTAAGAAGGACATTGATGATTACATCTATTTTTATAATTATGAGAGGTTACAGGCCAAGTTAAACAGCCTTAGTCCGATGGAAGTTCGAACCAAGGCTGCCTAGTTTATTTTTATTTTTTGTCCTGTCTACTTGTCGGGGGGCAGTTCAGTTCACTATGAACTGTAACAGCCCCTCTTAGTTTTGTGACTAATTTTAGAGCCATGACTACTCTCCTAAAAAACAATAACTTTCTCTGGAGTGGAATCAGCCTATATTAGCTATACACTTTGACCTGTCGGGCTTGCAGGGACTTGTAAACCTGCCTGGTTACCACACCCACGGCGTAACCGGTTATAACAGCGGAAATCATTAAGATTGGTAACAAGCTGTAGATCAAGAGTTCATGGGCTAACCAACTGGCCACTAATAATTGGCCTAGATTGTGGCAGATAGCCCCGATAATGCTGATATTAACAATACTGATGTGTTGGCTGAGAGTTCTCCACAACAGCACCATGACCAAGGTGCTAAACAATCCTCCGGTAATGCTGAATAAAAAACTGACCGGATTCCCCCCCACCAGGGTTGCTAAAACACAACGCAGAAGCACCACCAAAAAAGCATCTTTATGCCCTAACATGATAATGGACAGTAAGGTAATTACGTTGGCCAAACCCAGCTTTACACCGGGGTGCGGGGGGATGATGATAGACCTCTCCACGATACTAAGGGCTGCCGCCAGGGAAATAAATAAAGCAATAAGTAAGATACGTTTGGTCTTCATTTTTCATTCCCCCTATGTGATTGACTTTAATAGGAAGTGGCATCTAGATTATTCCCTTGTCCTGTCAGTTTAACCTTCACTTTATTGGGAGCACAAAAGGTGATTTGGTTGGGTTTGCTCAGCCAGCCGGCATGAACACATACTTGGTTCGGGCAGTCCGCTTGCTTCACCCGGGCCTGGCCCGCCTTGATTTCTATTAGATTATAATGTCCCATTTCATTAGTAACCTTGATTTCCTGGTCAGTTGCCGTAGACAAAGGAATTTTTTGATATAACTGACCATCCTTATATATCTCCAAGAACAAAGCTTGCTCTGCTCCCCTATACTGCGGAAGATATAACCCCGCTGTCCCGAGTAAAACCAGACCCAGAAAACCGATTGTTAGGTAGTAATTTAATTTTTTCATTCGTTCACCTGGCGTCATTATTTATGAATTGTCATGAATGACCCGATAACCATCTGCTCCGGTAAATTCCAGTTGCTTAGTGAGTTGATTCGTTATGGTTATTTGTTTGTCCGGGGTGATAAATATGGCTTGGGTATCCTGAACCCCTTGTACGAAATCCATCCCTTGCTTCGGTCCCAAGACAAATAAAATTGTCGATAAAATATCTGCATCGGTGGCCGAAGCACCTATCACTGTGGTTTGCATAACCTCTCTGGCCGGCTTGCCCGTAGCGGGATTCATAATATGGTGATAGCGTACCCCCGCCTCTTGAAAATAACGTTGATAATCCCCCGAGGTCACCACCGCCGCATCTTTAACTGAGACAATGGCCACCAAACCTTGCTGATTGCGTGGATCCTGAATACCCACCCGCCAGGGGGAGCCATCTGCTTTGCTGCCCAGAGCGTAAATATTTCCCCCGGCATTGATCAGGGCATGTTTGATACCCATTTTTTTCAACACCGCAGCCGCCTGATCGGTGGCATAACCCTTCGCCACACTACCTAAATCAATACCCATGCCCCGCTTCGTTAAATAAACGGTTTTTTGTTGTGGCTCAAGGAGTATCTTTTGATAACCCACCAAATCCAGGGTTTGCTTAATTTCAGCATCAGTGGGCACTCTCTGACTACCGCCAAAACCCCAAAGTTCCATAACCGGGCCAACTGACACATCAAAGGCTCCGCCGCTTAGCTGCTCATAATAATGGCAGCGTTCCAAAATAGCAAAGGTATCGTTGCTGACCTTGACAGGTTTTAGGCCTGAATTTTTATTTGCCAGCATCACATCACCCAAGGCAGAACTCCCATTGCCCTGGGGGAAACGACTCGTTAGTATACTAATCCTCTCAAATTCCGCAAAGGCAGCTTCTAACGCGGCTTTTCCCTGCTGCTTGTCCTCACAAAGCACGGTAATCTTAACCAAGGTATCCATCATAAATCTTTCATCTATCACTTCTTGTAAAACACTGGATTGGCCGCAGCCTGGTACAAATATCAAGATGAAAAAACATATTACCAAAGGCCAGCGTATCATCATCACCTCATAAAAAATGGAGCATTTTGCAAAATCATGGCTAAAGCCGCAACTCTTTTTACCTCAAAGGGTTGCGGCTTTAGCTTCTTCATTTAACCATTAGAGTCAAGAAAGTCTTGGCTCTATAGACCATATCTCTCCATAAAGTTGACAGTCATTGCAGCAGCTTCTGCCCTGGTAGCTTGGCCCTGCGGATCAAAGCTTCCATTGTCCCTGCCTCTAATAATGCCTTCGTTGGCCATGGCGGTAACCGCTGTCCTTGCCCAGTCGCTTATGGAAGCCTGGTCAGCAAAGCCCACATTTCCTTCCTCAGACATTTGCAAACCCTTTGCTTTGGCTAAATTATATAGCATAACAGCGATCTGCTCTCTTGTCACAGCTTTGCCTACACCAAATTCTTCAGAACTGATGCCGCTTACGATGCCCGTTTGGTTAGCCCAACCCACAGAGCCTGCATACCAGGAATTTTTTTCAACATCTTTAAAATTAACCGGTTCTACAATCTCCGCATTAGCGAGGTTTCTAAGTACGGCAACAAACATCTCTCTTGTCATGGTACTATCCGGAGCAAAGCTTTGCGGGCCTACACCGGCAAAAAGCTTCCTGTCCACTGCCTTTCCGATAACAGTAGCAGCCCAATGATTATTGACATCCGGGAATAATTTTGCGGCTGCTTCGGCCGGTGAAACAGCCGAACCATTGTTAGTTTCTTTTTTATCCTCTGCAGCCGTATCCTTTTCATCAGTGTTTGAATCTGAGGACGAGCGTCCGGATGAACCTCTCCCTCCTGAACCCGGAGATGATACAATCCTATCCTTAAATATCACGGCTTGCTCCTTTGATGAATAGGCCCAATCACGCAATGTTACATTTGGAGCAATTTTGCTGCCAAACCCATCCAGAACAGCATTGGCTCTGGCCATGAGAGCACTGTCGTTCTTGTTGGCATTGAGCCGGTCTGCCAAATCTTTACTCCTAAGCTCGGATAAAGCTTTGCCTTCCAAAGCTATGACAGTTCCTTTGCCATAATCATTTCCTGCCACAATCCTTCCTACCCCTTTGGCAGGAGAAATAACCGCTTTTCCGCTAACCTGCTTGGCTCCTGTGTTATAATAGCCTTGCTCAATATAACTAATCCCCGTGGTTCTGCCTGTAAAACCTCCGATATCCTCTGTTGTATTTTCTGAGATAAGGCTTACATTAGCAAAATTATTGACAGCCACCCCGGCATTCAAGCCTGCGATGCCGCCTATCGTTACCCTGGCGCCATTTCCTGCGCCGTTTATACTTCCGAAGGCATAGTTGTTGATAACGGCCGCCCGGTTGGGCAAGCCGACCAGCCCTCCGGCATAGCTATAGTTGTCCCTGCTCCTCGCATCGATTGTCACATCGGCATAAGAGTTTGCTATTGTACCGCGGTTAATACCTCCCACCAGACCTCCGCTGTCATTTTGCTTGGCCGTGAAAGTGTTGATTTTTCCCTTAGCATAACAAAAATCAATATATCCTCCGTCTCCAGCATTTTCAGCTACATAACCCGCGAGAAGACCCGCATAGGCTATTTGGTCGTCTTCCATATACTTTAGATAAACAGCAGCATTCTCCAGGCCTAAATTTTTGATTTTTGCCGCTTCAAGATTGGCAAAAAGACCAACGGATTTGCAATATTCCTCCGGAGCTGCAGCGGAGCCTATGGTCATGTGTCTAATGACCTTATTATTTCCGTCAAAGGTACCTCTGAAGCCATAAGCTCCCGAACCTCCCACCGGCAACCAGTTCATTCCCGCCAGGGAAATATCGCTGTCCAGCTTGATGAATTGGCCTTCATAATGCTCATCGGCATTGACAGATGCCGCAAAGGCCCGCAACTGATCGGCTGTCTTAATCAGATACGGCTTGGTCTCTGTTCCGTTCCCACCGGCAAATATAGAGGGGTCGACCTTTCCGTAGCCTGTCTGGTCACGTTTGGCAGCCTTCTGTGCCGCTGTCGCTATGGCGCCTTTTAAGGCCTTGACAATGTCACTGTCATTGTCTTCCACGGCGTAGTTCTGGCTTGCGACGACTGCTTGAATAACATTTGTCCTAACCTCTTCCAGGGCCGCTCCCTCGCCGTGCTCTGTAACGCGGATATCTTCTATCCGGCTTTTTTCAACTTTAATCTCTACATAGATATCTTTTCCGCTGGGGCCTTCCTTCCTGCCGTAGTAGGTTCCGTCCGCCATATCCAGCTTATTAGGCTCAAAATTCGGCGTCATATCCTTATAGGTTGTGGCAACCGGCTCACCCACAGGCAACACAATACCGCCAACCAGTTGCCAAGCCTTGAGCTTCATAAAGTCCGGCAGCCCCATGGCATTCTGCTCTCCTATGTTGGAGCTCACTCCATTGACAATATCCAGAGGAAAGGCATTGTGATTTGCATTTAAAAGATCTGCAAAGGCCTGGCTTTTAAGCTCGGCTGAGCTTTTGGGCAGGATGCCCACATGGTACGTACCGTCATAGGGCTCACCCTCGTCATTTACACCTGCGCTAACCAAAAATCCTACATCTAAAACAGGCTTATTGATTGTGCCGTTGTTGTTCTGGACAGCATCGGAATTATAATAGGATACAAACTGCCTGGCAATTCCCGTGGCCCAACCTGTTATGGAACCCACATATTGCGAAAAGGAATCGGCCTTCATGTTGCCAACGGAATAGCAATTTGCCATTTTCCCCCCATTGACACCGATAAAGGAGGATACAGCGGGTGCCCCTTCATATCCGTTGTCTCTCCTTGCCCTGCCGCCCGCATCACCAAGGGCCAGGCAATTGGCCACCACACTTCTGTTGCTCATACCGATAAAGGCTCCGGATTCAGCCAGCCCTCCTACGGCAGTGCAATAAACTTCAGCGTCCGTCCATGAGTTGATAATACCGCCCCTTACCGTCATTCCTATCAGTCCGCCGGCCCAGGCATTGATTCTTTCTGAGGACTCGGTTTTTAATGGATGGGTGGTTTCACTGTAGACATAGCCTGTTGCATAGCAGCTATCAATATAGCTCTTGTCTGTAACGCCCGCCAGCAGCCCGGCGTAGCAAATTCCTTCCCTTTTGACAGAAACGGTTGCGTTTTCGATGCCAAGATTTTTTACCACACCATTTTCGCCAATTACCCCGAATAAACCATAAAAAGTAGTCATTTTACCGGCGTCGTTTGCGTCGCCAATTGGTTCTTCATAGCTATTGTTTCTGGAGCCGATGGACATGTTCTTGATAGCATGACCCTTGCCGTCAAATACACCGCGGAAATCATAATGTCCCAGTCCTATGGGAGTCCACTGCTCGCTGGAAACATCTATATCTCCAGCCAAAGCAATGTATATGCCTGCATAGGTCATATCGTCTGAAAGGGATTTCGCAAAGTCTCTCAACTGTTGCTCCGTTTTAATGATAAACGGATCCTCTGCTGTTCCCTGCCCGCTTTCAAAGATCGCTGTATTGACGGTATCATCGACAAAAAACCGGTTGGCCAGCACCACCTTGCCGCCGGCGGGCTCCCAGGCATAGAATTTCACAGAGCCTGCCGCACTTTGCAAATCACCCATATTGGGTTTGTTGGCTGCCGCAACGGCTGCTGCCGCAGCAGATAGGGATGCTTTTTTCAACCCATTGTTTAACCCTTCGGCAAAGCCCGGAGAACTCATATCTCCCTGCCCGAGTGCCCGGACATTCTCCTCATAGCCGATAGCAACAGTAGGAGTGGCCGTCATAAATCCTTGAGCATTTTGGTCATTGTAATAGGCATTGATCAGCGCCGTATTGGGTGTGACCATGCCGCTGATGCCGCCTGCCAAATGCTTGGCTTCATCCGCACTTTCAGAAGTAACCTCCCCTAAGGCATACACATTATAAGCAGTTCCTGCATGTGTGCCCAGTATGCCGCCTGCCACACTCAATGACTTACCGTCTGCCCGGGCGGAGACATCTCCCAGAGCAGCAGCGTTAACAATCACACATTTGTTACCCGACACCCCGGCGATGCCGCCCGCATTTGCAATGCTAGTTGCCGAATGGGCAGTGACAGCAACATCTGTATAGCAGTTGGCAACAACGTTTTCTTGTCCTAAAAAGCCAACTACTCCGCCGGCCCGGCTTATCTTATTACTGGCAGAAGCCGCAACCTTTCCGTCAATTCTGCAATTGTTGATGACAACATCAGCCGCTGTGCTGCCTGCAATAGAGCCTACATTACTATCATAGGTTGCTTCAACAACACTGGTTGAAATGTCGACATTGGTAAGCTCAAGATCGGAAATTCTGGCTCCGGTTCCTAACTGTCCAAAAAGACCCGCATACTGCGCCGTTCCGTTCTTTATGGTCAGACCCTGCACCGTCTTGCCTGCTCCGTTGAAGGTGCCGGAAAATCCTGGCCCGGTAACGCCAATGGGTATCCATTCCTGACCGCTAAGATCAATATCGTCGGAAAGTATGATGTACTTGCCTTGATAGTCATTACCATTGTTTACCTCGTTGGCGAATCCTGTTAACTGTTCTGCAGTCTTGACCTCATAAGGATTATCCTTGCTTCCATCCCCACTTTCAAAAACGGTTTTCAAAGCCTTGGCCAGAGCGTTGTTAACCGCCTCCTTAATGCCCTCGCTGCTTAATGTTGCACTACTGACACTGTCTACATCAGTAGAATTTGCATCTTTGATTGTATCCACCAGCGCTAAAGCTTTTTGCCAATAACTTGGGGTTTCTTGTTGTGAAATTACTTCTATTTCGGTAATGGTATTATTCGCTATTGTAACCGCTACAACGATGTCACCATTGCGTCCCTGGCCCGTTCCTTCATATGTCCCGTCTTTATAATCGCCTGCCAGACTCATACTATAAATTTGTACCGGATTTGGAACAACATCCGGTTCGTCGCTGAGAATTTCTTCGTTTGCCTCAGTAGTTATCTCTGAGGGTGGATTCTCAGCCCCATCCTCTTGAACGATACTACCCCGGGACTCTTCATCTCCGTTATTTTCGCTAGTATCTTCGTTTGTCTCAGAAGTTGTCTCTGAACCTGGATCCTCAGCCCCATCCTCCGGAATGATACTACCCTGGGACTCTTCATCCCCGTTATTTTCGATATCTTTATTCTCGCCGTTCACTGCAGGCTCTTCTTCAGGTGTTGGGCTGCTCTGTAGTCCTTCATCATTTTCCTGTAAAACCACAGCGCTTCCTGCCCCTGTTGCAACCTCCCCGGCATAAACAGGCGGGACAGACGAAATGAGCATTACCACCGCCAATATAAGCCCGACAAACCTTCTAAATTCCTTTTTCAGATTTGTAAGTTTCAAAATGTATTATCCTCCTCAATCTTCTTTACAGCCGATTTACCTTCTTTTTACACCTTTTTTACACCTCCAAGCATGATAATGATACCCATTATCATTAATTAGTTATAAAAAATTGGCTTATGCCAAGTCTTTAAACCAGCGGAAGCCTTCGTTTTTTATATTATCATTTTAATGACGAAAATGATAATCATTATTAATATTGCATACATAAATTTAAGTGTCAAGCATTTTTTCCCAGTTTTTTGTCACGGGGACTGTTCTTTTTTGACAAGGACAACAGCATTTACTTTTTATAGAATGATAAGACAATGCCAATATACTCTTCTATATTTCTGCACATAACCACACCTTAAACTTAATTATTGGTTTAATGCCTCATTTATGTTCAGAAGCAAATAATGAATGGAGTTAAAAAGTCATTCTTTACCACAAATTGATGTTAATATATAAAGTAGTATCTTTTATTGTGGGGATAATAAATTAAAAAGATATAGAAGGAAGGTGATAAAATGACTAACAAGAATGTTGTACCCAATAGATTGATAAACGAGAAATCGCCTTATCTGTTACAGCATGCTCACAATCCTGTTGATTGGTTCCCATGGAGTCAAGAAGCGTTTGATAAAGCAAAAGCTGAGGATAAGCCGATATTTCTTTCTATTGGGTACTCATAGTGTTGGTTATAGAAACCAACTTGCCATTGGTGTCATGTCATGGAACGGGAATCCTTTGAGGACCTGGAAGTAGCCGAGCTTTTAAATCAAAATTTTATTGCCGTTAAAGTAGACCGGGAAGAACGTCCGGATGTTGACCAGATTTACATGAGCGTTTGCCAGGCTCTGACCGGTCAAGGGGGCTGGCCTTTAACCATCATCATGACGCCGGAACAAAGACCCTTTTTTGCCGGAACTTATTTCCCCAAGCATTCCAAGTACGGTCGACCGGGGTTAATGGATGTTCTGGAGCAAATTGCCCAGCTCTGGCAAAGCGAGCAGCCAAAGCTTTTAGAAATCGGCAATCAGCTTACCTCTAAAATCCAGGCGGAAGTGGGAGCCAGACCGGGAACTTTGCCAGCGGATGTTCTGGACAAAGCTTACCAGCTTTTCCTCCGCAGTTACGATACCCGTTACGGCGGCTTCGGCGATGCGCCGAAATTTCCTACCCCGCACAATCTCATGCTGCTGCTGCGCTACTGGAAGAAAACCGGTGAGCCAAAGGCTTTGAGTATGGTGGAAGAAACGCTGGATTCCATGCACCGGGGCGGCATTTACGATCATGTTGGTTTTGGGTTTGCCCGGTATTCCACCGACCGGCAATGGCTGGTGCCGCACTTTGAAAAAATGCTCTATGATAACGCCCTGTTGGCCATGGCTTATCTGGAAACCTATCAAATCAACCGCAACGCCCGCTTCGGTCGAATAGCCAAGGAGATTTTCACTTATGTATTGAGGGACATGACTTCCCCCGAGGGAGCTTTCTTTTCCGCAGAGGACGCTGATTCCGAAGGGGCAGAGGGCAAATTTTATGTCTGGCAGCCCCGGGAGGTTTATGATATCCTGGGTCCAATCGACGGCGAGTTATTTTGCCGTTATTATGACATCACCGAAGAAGGCAATTTTGAAGGAGCCGGCATACCTAACCTGATTCACCAGGACCCTGTAAAATTTGCCGGGGAATTGGATATTGATCTGAAAGACCTGGTGGAAGGGCTGGAGAAATGCCGGAAAATCCTGTTTACCGAGCGTGAGAAGAGAATCCATCCGCACAAGGATGATAAAATCCTCACCTCCTGGAACGGCTTGATGATTGCCGCCCTGGCCATGGGAGGCAGGATTCTGGGGGACGAGCAATATACCCGAGCGGCGGCCCGGGCCATGAAGTTTATTGAGCAAAGCCTGCGCCGGCAGGACGGCCGCCTGCTGGCCCGCTACCGACAGGGGGAAGCCGCCTACCCCGCCTACCTGGAGGATTACGCCTTTGCGGTATGGGGACTTTTGGAGCTTTACGCCAGCACCTACGAATCGGCTTATGTTCAACGGGCGATGGAATTGACGGAGGATATGATTGAATTATTCTTTGACCGGGAAAATGGCGGCTTTTTCTTTTACGGTAAGGACAGCGAACAACTGCTCAGCCGACCCAAGGAAATTTATGACGGGGCCATCCCCTCGGGGAATTCCGCAGCCACCGTAAATCTCCTGCGTTTAGCCCGCCTTACTGGCAATGACAAATACCAGCAAATAGCCGAAAAACAGTTTAGGACTTTTGCCGGAAATTTGGGGTCTTATCCCGCCGGCCATGCCTTTTTCCTGGTTGGCGCCTACCTGAATCAGGAAGCACCGCTGGAAATCGTTTTATCCGGAAAGAATTCCGCTCCGGACTTAAAGCACATGATTGCGGCGGTACAGCAAAAGTTTCTTCCCAATGCTGCGATCCTGGTTCGCTTGGAAGACCAAATAAATGATCAAGTCGAGTCTCTGCTGCCCCTCCTGAAGGAAAAAGCGGCGCAGGGCGGCAAAGCCACGGCCTATGTTTGTAAAAATCTTGCCTGCCGGCCGCCGGTCACCAATTTAAAGCAATTACTGGAGATCATTTCCTAGATTCGGCAGGGTTACGGCGGAACCATGTAGAATAACCGGTTATACAAGCACCGGAGGCGAAGCATATTGAACAGAAATGACATTTCACCCTTGTATCAATCCCTTCATTGTTTAACTCTCTTTCAAGATATACAGGAGAATCAGGCAATAAAGATTTTTGCCGGCATTACCGGCGCTGCCGCTGAAAACGGTTTTTTACCCGAGGAAAAGCTGGCAGACTATCACCGTATGGGAAAAGTCTTGCTGGAAGCCTTTTCTTCCAAACTGTCACCCCCGGCGGGGAATCCCTGGCAAAACCATCTGTTAAACTTGATTTTACTGGATGATAACCCTTTTACCCGGGCGGCGGCTGAAGGCAGCCCGATCTCTCCGGCTTTAAGAGAAGCCTGTCTGCATGATTTAAGGATACTGCAGACTCTTTGTGAGCAAGGTTTAGAAATTTTAGATGAAATTTTTCAAGTCTGCCCGGGTTATTTTAAGATGAACGGGTTCATCAGTTCTCCGGCTTCCGGCGACCTATCTGTAACTTCTTCTGCCGGCAGGCTCTTAGAGATGAAGCAGCGCCTGCTTCAGTCCGACCACTGGCCGGGCCTGTTGGATGACCTACTTTCCTTCTACCCCCGGGTTGGCTTAGGCGATTTTGCTCTCTACTGGGCCTTTCACTGGGAGGAGACCCCTTCGGGCTACAGGCTGAGCGGCATTGAGAAACCCGATCCCATACGCTTCCAGCAGTTGATCGGCTATCAGCGTCAACGTCAGCAGGTCATCGATAATACCGAACGACTGCTGGAGGGCCTAACAGCCCATCATTTGTTGCTTTATGGAGACCGGGGCACAGGAAAGTCCTCTACCGTAAAGGCATTGCTGCACGAATACGGGCCTTCCGGTCTGCGGTTGGTGCAGGTATCGAAAAAGAATCTGGGCAGCCTCCAGCAACTGACCCGCTATCTGCGTAAAATTCCCCTGAAATTTATTATCTTTATTGATGATCTTTCCTTTGAAGAAAAGGAGACTGAATACAAGGAATTTAAAACCCAAATGGAAGGCAGCCTGGAGCAGCAGCCCTCCAACCTGCGGATTTATGTTACCTCCAATCAGCGGAATCTGATTAAAGAATATTTTACCGACCGCAAACTGGAGACAACCCGAGGCGGTGAAGTACACCCGGGGGATACCGCCCAGGAAAAACTATCTCTGGCGGATCGCTTTGGGTTAAAAGTCACCTTCCAATCCCCGGACAAAATGGCCTTTTTAAACATTGTACGGGAACTGGCCCGGCAGGAAGAAATTATGCTGGACTCTGAAACCCTTGAAAAGCTGGCCCTGCAGTGGATTCTCTGGCACAATGAGCGGTCCGGTCGAACCGCCCGCCAGTTTATTGATCACCTCAAATACCGGGATAATATTGATTTTTAAACTTAGCCTGCCCTCAATGTTAAAACCTCCAGTCCACTTTTACCGTGGCCTGGAGGTTTCTTGTTCAGCAGTCTTCTATTGTGTCTTATACATCCGGATGCTTCTCCTGCTCCAGCATCACCTGAATTAAAGCATCCAATTCCTCATCGGTTATTCCCTCGGCAGCCTGGTCTTTATGAATGCGAAGAAAGGGAACAAGCTGACCATTTAGCAATTTTTGCTGATCAAAAACATTCAAACGGGAGAGAATGCGTCTGGGTCCCACCACATCGTCCCCCCAAAAATAATAGGCGTTAATCTCCAGGGCCATGGCAATGGCCTGAGTAATGGCCAAATGGGAAGCTTTCTTAGAGTTAAATTGTTTGAGCCCTTCTATATCCGAAACTTCCAGCATGGTCCGCCGGGCTAACTCCTCCATGGATACTTTTCTTAATTCTAAAATTTCCTGCACCTTTGGTAATATATTTTTGGCCAAGGGTCGCCCTCCTGAAAAGTAGTGTTGTCATTAGTATGCTAGGTTTTCCTGGACTAGCATACTAAGAATTGACCTTAATCCTAAACTTATAACTCCTGAAGCTCATTGACCGTCACAAATGTGTATCCTACATTTGATAGTGCTTGTAAGACCCCTTCAATGGCTTGAAGTTCTTTACCAGTATCATCATACATTGGATGCATCAAGATTATAGAACCTGGCTTTATATTATCCTTCACATAATTCACTTTATCAGCAACAGTAGTGTAATAGGTATCTGGTTCTATACTCCAAGTAATGGTATCTCTATTATGCTTCTTTAGGTAATATGGCAATCCTATAAGTTTTTTTCCGTTTGGTGGTCTGAAATCAATTTCACCTTTGTACCCAGTTTTTTGAATTAATTGGTCTGTTCTTTCAATTTCTTCCTTGATATAGGAAGGGGTTTTGAAAACCATTCGATTATGAGAATAGGTGTGATTTCCCATTTGATGACCTGCTTTGACAATTTTTTTAGCTTCCTCCGGGTATTTCTCAATTTCATTACCAATTAGAAAGAAGGTAGCCTTTACATTGTATTTATCTAATAACTGTAAAAGCTGATTTTTGTTCTTCGTTGGTCCATCATCAAAAGTCAAAGCTACTACCTTTTGATTTGTCTCCACCTGTTGAGTCAAACCTCCAAATAACTGGTATGTTCTTGAATTCATTAATTTATATGTTCCGAATAAGAGAAGACAAACGGATAGCATTCCAATTCCAACAATTATTAGTGTCTTTCTCATAAATAAGACCTTTCTGAAGTTTTTTAATAAGGTTTTCATTATAGCGGAATTCGACTATCACGCCAAAGCAAATTATTTTTTAGGGAGTAAAGATGATAAGGATATGAAGTCGTATCTTAGCCCAAGAATCTTCTAATGTTGAAAGGTCCCTTGTTTTAATCCGCAATCAGTCTAAGAAAATGTTTGACCACCTGGGGATCAAACTGGGAACCGGAGCAGCATTTTAACTCCTCCACAGCCTGTTCAATGGTAAAGCCTTTGCGGTAACTGCGGTCGGATGTCATGGCCTCAAAGGCGTCGGCTACTCCGATGATACGGCTGATTAAAGGAATCTCCTCTTTGGCCAGACCGTCCGGATAACCCCGACCGTCATAGCGTTCATGGTGTGCCCGAACAATGGGAACCAGGTGATTAAAAGTACCAATTTGTTTCAATATGTTGGCGCCGGTTACGGGATGTTCCTTAATCTTTTGGTATTCCTCGTCGGTTAATCGGCCCTGCTTGTTCAGGATGTGCTCGGGGATTCCTATTTTGCCTACGTCATGTACCAGGGCCGCCACGTAGACCAGTTGATCAAGGTCGTCAAGTCCCATGGCCCTGGTGATCATCTGGGCATATTCCGCTACCCGTTCCGAATGGCCCCGGGTGTAGTTATCCCTGGCCCCAATAGCTTCAGAAAAAGCCAACACCGTTTGTAAATGCTGGCTGTGAATTAATTCCTCCAGTTTTTCATTGGTGCGTTCCAGTTGGCGGCACAGGGTCAAATCTTTATCATAGCAATAAACAGCGGCCAGTCGGCCACGGGAATCCCGAAGAATTCCTGTGGTGGTAAGACAAACAAAAGATCCGTTCATTAAGGGGGATTTAATGCCCATTTCTTTTCCTTTAAACTCTCGTCCGGTTTCCAGGGTTTCGATGATGGGACTTAGATAATTCCCCTGGAAATCAAATTTACGTCCACCGTACACCGCCTCCACCAGGGGCTGTCCGAGCAACTGTTCATGCTTTATATTAAGCAGTTTGCTTAAAGCCGGGTTCATGGCAATAATAATGCCATGTTTATCAATAATCGTGATCAGGTCCTCGGAAGACTCCATAATTTCATATGTAAACTTATGCAGTTCAGGTATGAGGGTCGTGTAGGACTTTTGCAAGAATCTACCTCCCTGAGGAAATCTTATTTACAATTTTAACCCTTTTTCCTCTCATAAACAATAAAAAGGTTGCACGGGACACACGGCAACCTTTTTTACAATGCTACACTTTTAAGTGAGTAACCAGACTTTGAAATTCGTCTCCCATTCTGGCCAAATCCTGAGAGGCACTGGCAATTTGTTGCACCGTGGCATTAACCTGCTGGGTTGCTGCTGCCAGGGTTTGAGCGCTTTGGCTGTTTCGTTCGGCCCCCTGGGCAATTTCTTCAATGATGGAAACGGTGTCTTTCACCTGCTCCAGAATCTCTTTTAAGGACTGACCCGCGGCACTAACCACCCGGGTTCCTTCGTGAACTTCTCCAACCCCCAGTTTCATATCCTTAACCGCTTGTTCTGTTTCTCCCTGAATTTGGCTGATTATGGCACTGATTTCCTTGGCCGCCTGGGAAGACTGTTCGGCTAATTTCCGGACCTCCTCGGCTACAACGGCAAAACCTCTCCCCTGATCTCCCGCCCGGGCCGCCTCAATGGCCGCATTCAGGGCCAACAGGTTGGTCTGATCGGCAATGCCGGTGATAACATCCGTAATCTTGCCAATTTCCCGGGATCTTTCACCCAGTTGCAGAACTTGGCCGGCACTTTTGTCCACCCGGCTGACAATGGAATTCATCTTTTGCATGGCATGCTCTACCGCCTGATTCCCTTGTTCGGCTGAAATTTCCACACTGCGGGTAGCCTCCACGGCGTTAGCCGCCCCTGCCGCCTCCTGATTGGCGGAGCTGGCCATATCTGTGGTGGTACTGGTTATTTCCTCGACGCTGGCGCTAACCTCCTGGCTGGCTGCGGATAATTCCTGACTATGGGCCGCTAAACCGCTGCTTTTTTCCACCACCTGCCGGGTCATAAGATGGAGATTCTCAATCATGGTATTAAAGGCGGTGGCTAATTTGCCCAGCTCGTCTTGGGTTTTTACCTCCACCCGTTGGGTTAAATCGCCGGAGGCCACCACTTCGGTTTCCTTCACCAGTCGGTTGATGGGCTGCGTAACGGCACGAGAGGCCAAAATACTGAAGCCAATGCCCATGATTCCCAACACCACTGCAAAAATCAGGGCAATTTTCTTAGCCTCCTGGCTGGCACTCAGAGATAAGGTTTCGGCATTCTTAATCTCCTGCTGCTTGCCTGCCACATATTCGTCAATGGCTCCCTTTAACTGTGTGGACAGAGGGTCCAGCCTTTCGTCCTTGATCTGCCGGGCCTCTTCAATCCTTCCCTGTTCCACCAGGGGAACAATGCCGTTGGTAAACTCTTTTTCCATTTGTACATTCAGGTCTCTAACTTTGGTAAGCCTGTCCAAATTAATCTTCTGGCGAGTTATTTTTACCAGTTCTTCCTGCCGTTGCAGGCTTTCCTTAAATTTCTCTTGATATTGCTGTTTGTCCTCCTGGGAACCGGTAATCAGATATTCTTTAATAATCGAATTCTGTGCCTCTTCATCCAAATATACCTGGATACCCTGCATGGTGCGGAGATTGTGCTGCTGTAAACCGTCGATTTGCAGAGTTATCTGGTTTACCTTGTACACCATGACGGCAGCCAGTATGCCGGCCATTGCCAGTATGGTACAGTATCCCAGAATAATACGGGTGGTCAATTTCAATTTCAAAGCTGTTTCCCCTCCTTTGATGCATGTAAAACATTACCTTCAGGTACATTATATGACAAAACCATATTACAAATCATGAAATTTATGCAAGGATTAAATTTTCTTTTTCATCAAATTTTCTATATCTCTTTGATTATTACAGGGCTAAAATGAACATGATCGGCACTGACCAGATGAAACCGAATACCCCACGCTTCATCCGGCAAGCGGTATTTTCCGGCACGGTCGTGCAGGTGTCCGTAAACCACGGTCTTTACCCCATAATGACAAAGAATATCGATAAAGTCTGATCGGTCGTGGTTTTCATTGGTTGGCATAAAATGCATCATGACAACAATTTCGTAGGGTTTTTCTTTTACGCTTTGCAGGGAATTTTCCAAACGAATGAGCTCTCTTTTGTATATCTTTAAATCCTGTTCATCGAACTGGTACCCGTTTGGACAAGCCCAGCCCCTGCTGCCGCAAATAGCGATATTGCCCACCATCACATGATCATTTTGAATTACTTGGACATTTTCCGGCATCATTTTACGCACTTTGGAAATCCCCTGCCACCAGTAATCATGGTTGCCTGGGATGGCAACAATGGTTCCGGGCAATTTTCCCAGATAACCAATGTCATACTCCGCCTCTTCCAGCCGGGTGGCCCAGGAAATATCCCCGGGTAAAAGGACAATATCCCCGGGGTTCACCAGGGAATGCCAGTTCTCATAAATCTTGCGGTAGTGCTGGTGCCACTGGTAATTAAAAACATCCATGGGTTTATATAATTCAACTTCATCCCAGTTTTCCGGGTCAAAGGGCTTGGTTAAGGAAAGGTGCAAATCACTGATTCCAAAAAATTTCAATCAATCCCCCCCTTCCTGGGTCCTGGAACCCATCCTTTACACTTCCTTTATCTGGTACCTAGGGTTATCTTATGCTACCGGTTTAAGGGTTGTCAACCCGATTACAGCGGGATGAGAAATCTTTCCATAAACCAGTTATCATCGTTTTTTCTACGGTGAAAGTAAAGGGCTCTCTGTTCTAAGGCATCGCTTTCAAAGATGACTTCGGCAACCAACTGCCCGATGTTTTCCAAATCACTATACAAATTGATGACTTTACCAATTCTCGCGGGGTTAAAATGACTGATGGCCATACGGATGGCGTTATAGCCGTATTCCCCCAGGGTAACAGGATAGGGATGGCGCTTTCTAAAATGGTGCCTTACAATAATATCCGGATCCACTTCCACCCGGTAACCAAATAACCAGAGTCTTAAGGAAAATTCGGCATCTTCATAACCGTATACTCGAAAACCCCGTTCAAATCCTCCTACTTCATTAAAGGTTTCCCGGGTAACTGCCAGGCAACCTCCGGGAGCAATGGGCACTTCCGCCACCTTCCCCGGATGGGGCAGCCATTTTGCCTCCAGATCCTCATTCCAGGTCATGCCATAACCCACAGCAGATTTTTCTCCCATGTTGGCAATACCCGGAGACACTGCCCCAGCCCCCCGGACCAAGAGCCCCTCAACAAGACCTTCCAGCCAGCCGGGTGCCACGGTAATGTGCGCATCACAAAATACCAGCACATCACCGTCAGAGCGTCTGGCCCCCAAATTTCTGGCGTTGGAGGAGCCGATGCCCGTTGTATTGATTAATTTAACACCTGGCAAAGAACTCCTGTGGCTCTGCAGAAATTTACAGCAGCCATCGGTTGATCCGTCATTAATCACAATAATTTCGTAGGGCAGCGGACTGCCGGTCTCCATAATTGACTCAAGGGTTGCCTTAATTAGATCTCCCTCATTTTTACAAGGAATAATGATTGACGCCCTGGCCATTCATTCCCCTCCATTTCCGTCCTATCCTACTACATTCTATGTGCGGACGGGGTTACTCATTATCAATACCAACAGACTGCCCTTAAAAACTTATCCCCTTTTGATCTTAATAAAAAAGCACCTGCCTTTAAAAGCAGGTGCGGGAACAATCGTCTCTTGTTATTTTTGCACATTTAACATTCGCACAATGGAGGTGGCGGCATAACCCCGAGGGATTTTATCTCCGGGCTTAAACATATCACCGCTTTCCGTTTGTAACCCCAACCCCAGACTTAAAGCAACATAACCCCGCTGCTCTTCCGGAATTGCGTCGGCATCCTTGGATTTTAGAACATAAATGTCTTTTAGTTTGGCAGCCCCGTCGTAATCCAAAGTGTTAATCAGCAGTACGGCAAACTCCAGACGAGTCAGCTCTTGGTCTAAGTTCCCCGTCTCTCCGGGCTGGATGATTCCTTGACGAACGGCAGCATTAATGATCTTTTTTCTTCGCTCCTCTTTTTCCTTGTCGGACTGCAGCAGCTCATAGGGAGAGTCAACGTAGTCACCCCGGCTGGCCACCAGCAGTTCTAAGGCCTCTAACTTAGTGATATTCCGGTCGGGATAAAACTTGCCGTCCACACTACGGGCTATATTGGCTTGAGCCAGGGCTTTAATGGCGTCTTCCGCCGGATGTCCGGCAATATCCGAAAACTCGCTGGTTTGCTGGGGAGGCAGCGGTTCACCGTCCCAGCCCAGGCTGGTTCCCGTCCCGGCATCCACCATATAGGCATAGGAGAAGCTGTCTTTTAACCGGTAAACCAGGTACATCTGTGCTTCTTTACCCGCCACGGTAAGGCGCTGGTATTCCAGCGACAATCCGCCGTTGGCCAACAAAGCCTGCACAGCTTTCTCCGGACTCAATACATTATCGGGACTTGGAAAATTTAACTTCCACCAGTTCATCTGATAGCTGGTTATTTCTCCGGTGTAGGGATCCACCTGGATGTTAAAACCGTTACTGGGGAAGGAAAGACCGTTAACCAGCCGGGAATAATAAAAATTGTAGGCCCGGGGCAGAATTTTCCCCTTTAAAGGGATCACGTCGTCGGCCCGGCTCTGGACCAGTTTAACCTCTGTCCAGCGTTGAGGCTGCTGTTTTTTAATAAAAGCTTCGGCTGTCTGCCGGGCCTGTTCCAGAGTAATGCTGGGCTGACTGTCCAGAAGCTTTTCATATCTGGCATTATCCCACTTGCTAAAGGAAATTAACTCTCCGGTTACCGCATTAACATTGACATTCATGGATATGGGGGAAGACTCCCCCCCGCTCCAGTTGAAATTCCACAGTTTTACTTCCGGGAACTGATAATCCTGGGATAAGCGGCTTTCCTCTTCTTTTAACCCGCCGGGAATGGTTACCGCCCTTTTAGCCAGTTCCAGCGCCTTCTCCCGGGTAAGCAGGTTTGCAATCTTATCCACTTCCGCCTGTTCGATAGGAGATAAATTGTCCGCTGGGGCGCTTCCATTCCGGCCTGCGGCCTTCGCCATCATCTCGGCGTCGAAAGCCCGATAATAACCGTCATTCTCCAGAACTTTACCGGTCAGGGCGTCAATGGCCATATCCCGGCCGTTCTTGACCTGGTACACCAGTTTTACCGGGGCATCCTTCACTCCGTAAACGCGGGCTCTGAAATAGACCAATTCCACCTGCTGGCCAAAGATTTTTTGGGCTTGATCCAAGCTGATTTTTTGGCCCGCCCCAGGAAAAGTCAGGTTTTCATCCCAGTTCAGGTTAAAACCCACCAGTTGGCCGGTATCCCCGTTAATCCGTATATAGATATTATTGTCAGCATAGGGTATGCCGTTAACCATCCTGGAAAAGGAATAATCATGCTCTACCGATCCTCGTTCGCCATAACCATAATAAAGCTGCTCCTGGTTAGGCTTTAATTGGGTTTGTCCAGCGTAACGAGGGGCTAATTTTTGCAGCCATTCCTGAGCCAGCTTTGCCCCATCCTGATAGGAATAGCGGGGTAAGCCGCTGTACTTCTGTCCCGGCGGCGGCGATTCCCAGCGGTCCATCCCTATCACTTCGCCGGTGCTGGCATTGACACGGACCGAAACATTGGCATTGGGCTCCTTGGTACGGTTCCAGTTCAGACTCCACTCGGTTCTACCCGCCGCATCGGTGTTGAAACCGCTTTCAAAACGGTCAAAATCACCGGAAATGGCAAACAAGCTTTTGGCCGTTGCAATGGCCTGGTCCAAGGGCACCTTGGCTTGGGCGGCATCCCCCTTCACCTTAACCGGAGCCGGAGCCGGCATTTTGATTGCCTCCACTTCCGCATAGGCAGTTAGAGGATTCAGCAGCAAACCGGTAGCCAAACAACCAGCCACTAACGAATGAACTACTTTTTTCGACAAGTTCCATTCCTCCATTTTAGGAAATTGATACCTTTAAGACGTTTAATGGAAAGGTTTCGTTGCAACCCTGAAAGATTTTTACAAAAAAATTGCTCCGGAACTTTGCCCGGAGCCAGAAGGTATTTATATGGAGGAGTGTATGTTTTAACATGGTTTAGATGGCTAAATCACCTTGATCGCCGGTGCGAATACGAATGGCGTTGGTCACCGGATAGATAAATATTTTTCCGTCACCGATTTCGCCGCTACGGGCCGCGTCACAAATAACCTTTACACATCCATCCACTTTGCTGTCCTGCACAATGACCTCAACCTTAATTTTGGGCAGCAGGTTAATGCTGTATTCTGTGCCCCTGTATACTTCTTTGCGGCCCTTTTGATGACCGCAACCAATTACCTGGGAAACCGTCATACCATGAATGCCGGCGTTATTGAGCGCATCCTTTACATCTTCCAGTTTACCGGGGCGGACGATTGCTTCAATTTTCGTCATTTAAATTCCTCCTTATCATCGCATCTGGATTAAACCTATACGGATTTAGGCACCCCGCTAATGCCGGATACGGGTTCTTTCGCAGAACTAATTAACGAACCGCCAAGGGCATCGCCCAGAACGTAGCCGTTTTCACCATGGACCGTAGCATCCAAACCAATTACTTCATCATCGGCGGATACTCTCAGGCTGCAGAACAGGCTCACCACTTTCAGGATAACGAAGGTGCCGATGGCGGCAAAGGCAACCGTCGCAACCACCCCGATGATTTGAGGAACCATTTGGGCTGCATTACCGTAAAACAAGCCATTCTGACCCGCTTCATTGACAGTGGTGGTGCAGAATAATCCGGTGGCGATAGCACCCCAGGTACCACCAACGCCGTGAACACCGAAGGCATCTAAAGAATCGTCATAACCAAATTTGGCTTTGACCACAGCAACTGCAAAGTAGCACAGGGGACCAACCACCAGACCCAGGAGAATAGCGGCCATAGGAGTTACAAAGCCGGCAGCGGGAGTGATGGCCACCAGGCCGGCTACCGCACCGGAAACACAACCTAGTACCGTGGGTTTGCCGCGATGCATCCATTCTGCCGCTACCCAAGAGAGACCCCCTACGGCGGCACAAATGTGGGTTACCAGAAAAGCACTGGCGGCCAAACCGTTGGCGGCCAAGGCACTGCCCGCGTTAAATCCAAACCAGCCAAACCAAAGGAGCGCAGCGCCCAGAACCGTCATGGGCAGATTATGAGGAACCAGCGGTTCACTGCCGTAACCTTTCCTTCTGCCGATGACCAGGGCTGCCACTAAGCCGGACACCCCGGAACTGATGTGTACAACGGTACCACCGGCAAAGTCCAGAGCTCCCAGTTGGAACAACCAGCCGCCGCCCCAAACCCAGTGAGCCAAAGGAGCGTAAATAATGGCAACCCATAAAGTAATGAAAGCAATAAAGGCGGGAAAATTCATTCTTTCAGCAATAGAACCGCTGATAATGGCAACGGTAATAATTGCAAACATCAACTGAAAAGCTACAAAAAGAAAGTGTGGAATGGTCATAACCCCAAGAGCCGCTTCCGGCCCTACGCCGTTAAGTCCCAAAAAGGAGGTGCCGCCGATCCAACTGTTAAGGGCTTCGCTTCCAGCGGTACCAAAGGCAAAGGAGTAGCCAAACAATACCCAGACAATACTTACTACAGAAATAACAATAAAGCTCAACATAATGGTGCTAAGAACATTTTTCTTGCGCACCATGCCACCGTAAAATAAGGCCAGACCGGGAGTCATAATCATAACTAAGGCTGCACAGATAAGAATGAAGGCCGTATCCCCAGTGTCAATGGCAGGTGCTTCGGCGGCCCAGGCTATGCCGGGCAGCAGCAGCAATGCCAGCATTGCCAACATGAATGTTTTGAGTCGACTTCTCATAAATAAACCCTCCTAAATATGGATTTTTATAATTGCAGAAGGCCTTTTAGCGGGTACCCTTTTGTCTAAAAGGACTTCACATTAATAACGAAGGCGTTCAATCCAAGGGAAGATTTTTTCCCTGGATTAAGCGCCATCGCTAATAACACTACTTTGTGTTTAACCGGTATTTTATTTAGATTGTTCATGATGGGAACAAAAAATGCCCTCTGGGAAAGGCGGACTAACCTTACTCCAGAGGGCATCTTTGCCCAAGAATTATTCATTTAACCTTGCTTTTATAGTGCTTCGTTGCCCGATTCACCGGTACGGATCCGAATGGCATTGGCCACCGGATAAATAAAGATTTTACCGTCTCCCACTTCTCCGGTGCGGGCAACCTTGGCAATTAACTCAACCACTTCATCCACCTGGTGATCCCGGAGGACAATTTCAAGCTTAATTTTCGGCAACAAATTGATGGTATATTCCTGGCCCCGGTAAACACTCACCCGGCCCTTTTGTTTGCCGCAGCCCATCACCTGAGATACGGTCATTCCTTGGATACCATACTCATTTAAGGCTTCTTTTACTTCCTCCAGCTTGCTGGATCGAATGACGGCTTCAATTTTTTGCAAGATAACCCCTCCTACGAAATGGATCGCAAGGCAGGGAGTGGCAGAAAATTATAAAAACCCAATGTACGGAATGTTCCGTTCACTGGGCTTTCATCGGCCAGTTAAGCTTGGGGTACGCCATTGTCCCCTGCTGCTATTGTTAATTATAGGGGTTTCCCTCATCTTTGACAATGGTCTTTTTTTAGAAATAATGTATACATACATTAAATACCCATTTCATAGGCGGTTAAAATGGCTTCCGCCACAGACTTCATGGTGGTCCTCTTTTTCATAGCCGTTTGCTGGATGGCTTTGTAGGACTGTTCCTCGGTAAAGCCCTTTTGTTTCATCAGCACGCCCTTGGCCCGTTCCACGATTTTCCTGGAGTTGAGGCTTTCTTGCAGTTCATTTAGCTGCTGCTGCAATTGGGCCAAACGTTTATAGGAGGAAGCCGCTGCCTCCACGGCAGCGTAAACCTGGTCTTCCAGATAAGGACGCATTAAAAAAGCTGCGGTTACATCCCTGGCTCGTTCCACCAGCGCCTTATTTCCCTTGGACACCATTAAAACCGCAGGCGCCAGATTCTCTTCGGTGACAATTTTGGCCACCTGCATGCCGTCCAGCACCGGCAGCCGGTCATCCAATAAAACCACGTCCGGCGAAGTCGTCCGAATCGCCTTTAGTGCGGCCATGCCGTTGGCTGCCTCGGCCACTACATTGTAACCGCTTCGTATTAACATTGGTTTTATATTTCCCAGCTCACTTTTATCACCACTGGCCAGTACAACCCGTTTCACACATTCACTCTCCCGGTTACTCAATAAAGATCCGCGGAACCCTGCTCCCTACCAGGCATACCACTTCGTAGTTTATTGTGCCCAACCAAGCGGCCATTTCTTCAACGGGCAATTTTTCATCACCAAAAACAACCACTTCATCCCCCACCTGGACATCCGGTATGTGCCCCACATCCACCATACACTGATCCATGCAGACCCTTCCCACCACCGGCGCCTTTTGACCACGGATCAGAACCTGTCCCCGGGAAGAAAGCAACCGGGGATATCCATCGGCATAACCAAGGGGCAGGGAGGCGATCATGGTTTCCGCCGGTACGGTATAAGTACAGCCATAGCTGATTTTAGCCCCGGCCTGCATCTTTTTCAGATGGGAAACCCGGGTCTTTAGTACCATGGCCGGCTGTAAGCTTACCTTGGTGCGGTCGACCTCATCCGAGGGATACATCCCGTAAATTATAATCCCCGGGCGAACCATATCCAAGTGGGCTTCGGGAAGGTCGATGATGGCGGCGCTGTTGGCGCAATGACGAAGGGCAAAGGAAATCCCTTGGGTTTTCAGTTCTTCAACAAAGGATAAAAATTGATCCAATTGCCGGCGGGCATATTGCTTATCTTTTTCATCCGCCGTGGCAAAGTGAGTATAGATCCCTTCCAAAAAAAGGCCCTTCAAAGTATTTACTCTCTTTATCTCTTCAATTCCTTCCTTACCGGGCAAAAAACCCAGTCGACCCATACCGGTATCCACCTTTAAATGTACGGTCGCTTCCCGGCCCAACTTCTGGGCTGCGTCGGAAATGGTCTCCGCCATATCCCTGCGATATACCGTTATGGATATTTTATTATCAATGGCCTTTTCCAATTCCTCCGGCAAAATGAAGCCAAAGACCAGAATGGGCGCATCAATTCCCGCTTCCCGCAGCGCTAAGGCCTCACCCAGTCTGGCAACCGCCAATCTTGAAGCACCGGCCTCCAAAGAGGCCCTTGCCGCCGGAACACTGCCATGTCCATAACCGTTCGCTTTGAGCACCGCCATAATCTCTCTGTGGGGACCCACCAGTCTTCTTACTTCTTGGATATTGTGACGAATTGCTCCCAAGTTGACTTCCGCCCAGATAGGCTCGTTCATTTTTATCTACACCTTTCAGTAATTTGGCAAGGTTTTTTTTATTTTAACATAAAATCCTCGAAAAAGCTTGGCCCCGTCGCTGCGCAGCCGCCAATCAAAAACAGGAAGACCATTGATCTCACTGGACCAACAGCCTTCCTGTTTTCAAAAACAGAAAGCATGGATTAACCGATAATTCTTTCTAGGGGAGTGTATTCCAGATTCAGAGCGTCGGCCACGGCTTTGAAGGTGCAATAGCCACCGGTCACATTAACACCCTTGGCCAAAGCGCCGTTCTCCTGAACCGCCTTTAACCAGCCTTTGTTGGCCAACTGCAGGGCATAGGGAAGAGTGACGTTGGTTAAGGCAAAGGTAGAGGTCCGGGCAACAGCACCGGGCATGTTGGCTACGGAATAATGAATTACGCCAAATTTCTCATAAATGGGCTCGCTGTGGGTGGTTACCCGGTCAATGGTCTCAATGGACCCACCCTGATCAATGGCCACGTCCACAATTACGGACCCCGGTTTCATGGTCTTAACCATCGCCTCTGTTACCAGACGGGGCGCTTTGGCACCGGGGATCAGCACCGCTCCCACCAGCAAATCGGCCTTTTTAACAGCCTCGGCAATGTTGTAGCTGTTAGACATAACGGTGTTAATGCGTCCGCCAAACAAATCATCCAGGTAACGCAAACGGTCCACATTGACATCCAGGATGGTCACATTGGCTCCCAGGCCCATGGCCATTTTCGCTGCATTGGTACCCACGATACCGCCACCGACGATCACCACATTGGCTGCGGGAACTCCGGGAACCCCAGCCAGCAGCACACCCAAGCCGCCATAGGTTTTTTCCAGGTAGCGGGCGCCAATTTGAATGGACATACGGCCTGCTACTTCGGACATGGGAGTCAAAAGGGGCAGGGAACGATTATCCAACTGAATGGTTTCATAAGCCACACCGGTCACCTTTTTTTCAAAAGAGCTGCGGTTAATTCCGGTTCCGGAGCCAGATGCAGATAGGTAAAAAGCAATTGCCCTTCTTTAAAAAGATCATATTCAGCCGGCAGGGGTTCCTTCACTTTCATGATCATATCGGCCTGGCTATATACCTCTTTGGCTGTATCAAGTATGGTAGCGCCGGCTTCCAGATACGCCTCGTTGGTAATGCCGCTGCCAATACCGGCATTATTTTCAATAACAACCTGATGACCGCTATTCACCATGGCATGAACACCAGCCGGGGTAATGGCAACCCGGTTCTCATTGTTTTTAATTTCCTTTGGTACGCCTACTATCATAAAAGTCGCCTCCTCAGATTTCTGTATGGATTTATACTTAAGCAAGATTTATGCCAAAAAACAAAGGCGCAAAAAAACCGGCCTAAAAAACAAAAGAAAGACAAACGGAAATTTTTATTTCCATTAATCCATTTTTTTGCTTAATTACGGAAAGATAAAGTTCCAATATCGGAAAATATTATTTCCAGAAGATTAGAAATTGGAGCGAAATACTGATTATCCCATCGACAATTTCTTATACATTCAGAAAAACCCACACTAAATTCAAAGGTTCTCTCTCGGCAGATTCCTAGTAGGTACGCCCGTTTCTGCTGTTCAAAAGCAATAATACCGGTTCCTGCAAGGTTTTTGCCGACTCCTTGGTAAAATTGACTACTTCAACAATTTCCTTATAAGCTTGCTGCGCCCCCATCACCAGAAGGGGCACGCCGATTGAATCGATTCTCAATCTTCTTGATAAAAAGCCCCCTACCGTCATTGGTAAAGTAACCGTGGGCGTCATGTTAGACAGCAATATTTTCTCATTGACATTCCATTCCTGCTGCAGAAGCACAATAAGGTTTTTTAGACAGGGCAGCAATACCCTGGATGTACCCCTTCCCAGGCTGAATACCTTATTGCCCTCTTCATCCATACCCCGGTAAATAATCCTGCCCATATCTTTGCAGGACAGCTTATTAAAGTAATCCGTATTTAATATTTCGCTTTTAGTGGGAATTCGATCTTGAGGAAGTTTATTTAAATGAATCGCTGAGGCCAAGGAAGAGGAATGGGTTCCTCCGTAGCAATTATATATAAAAATCATCTTATCCCCCGGAGATTAATATTTTCTATGAACTTGATCCACTTATATTCTTGCTTCCACAACCTTTTTATTATTGCCAGAATGGAACAAATTAAGATTCCCATCCTTCATTTTTCCCTTGTTCTTAAGAGCAAATAAAAAGGTCTGAGAATCCAATTAAGGATTCTCAGACCTCAGACTGTCAAAAAAGGTCGGCCGATGGCCGGCCATTTTTGATAAAATGGAATGGGTGATGGAAAGATGCTTAAAAGAGAAAAACTAGAACGCAACGTAATGGAGATCGTGAATACAGACCTGCTGGTGCCGAACGATCATTTGTTGAGGCAAATCGACGGAAGCGTGGATTTCACAAGAATCTATGACTTGGTAGAAGAACTCTATTGCCCGGATAACGGCAGACCCAGCGTCGATCCGGTAGTGCTGTTTAAGATGGTCCTGATCCAGCATCTGTACGGGATCCGGTCGCTGCGGCAAACCGTAAAAGACATCGAAATGAACATCGCCTACCGCTGGTTCCTGGGCTATACCCTCAATGAACCCATTCCGCACTTTGCTACCATCAGCTACAACTTCAAGCAGCGCTACACCCCCCAGACCGTGGAACAAATCTTCACCTGGATCCTCTACGAAGCGGAGCGAGCAGGGTACCTAAAGCCGGAAGTGGTATTTATTGATGCGACCCATATCAAAGCCAATGCCAACCTCAAAAAGAAAGTAAAAAAGGCCATTCCCACCGCCGCCCGGGTCTATGAACAGCAACTGAGACAAGAGATCAATGCCGACCGGAAGGCCCATGGTAAAAAGCCCTTTGATGACGACGATTCCAGCGGCAGCCCCAAAGAAAAGATCCTTACCCAATCCACAACCGATCCGGAAAGTGGTGTTTTCCACAAAGGAGAGCATAAGCAATGTTTTGCCTACAGTGCCCACACGGTATGCGACCGGCATAACTTTGTGCTTGAAGTGGAAGTGACGGCCGGGAATGTCCATGACAGTGTGGTCTTTGATACCGTCTATGAAAAAGTGACGCAACGTTATCCTCAAATCCAAGTGATCACCGCCGATGCCGGATACAAAACGCCCTGGATCTGCAAAAGAATTTTTGATGATGGACGGGTGCCGTCCTTACCCTATAAACGACCGGTGACTAAAAAGGGAAACCATGAATGGTACAAATATGTCTACGATGAATATTACGATCAAATCCTCTGCCCGGAATACAAGCCTCTGAGCTATTGCACCACCAACCGTTACGGCTATCGGGAATACAAGAGCAGAAGCTACCGATGCGAAAAGTGTCCTACCCGGGAACGGTGTGTCGGGAACCGAAGCGGCCAAAAGACAGTCACCCGTCATGTGTGGCAGGATTATCTGGAACGCGCAGAGGATGTCCGGCATTCGCCGCTGGGGAAAGAGACCTATGCCTTGCGAAGTCAGACCATTGAACGGGTCTTCGCAGATGCCAAAGAGAAGTATGCCATGCGCTATACTCCCTATCGAGGCCTGGATCAGGTTAGCAATTGGGTCCGGCTTAAATTTGCTGCCATGAATCTCAAAAAACTGGCCATGTGGAAGTTTAAAGCTTCCTCTTCTTTTCTCTCTTCTCTTCACTTCTTTCTCTTTTATATCAAGAACCCCGTTTCTTTCGTTTGAAACGAGGTTCTTTGACAGTCTGAGGTCTGAGAATCCAATTAAGGATTCTCAGACCTTTTCTCTAGTTAGCTTATTTATTAAGATATTTATAAAGCTCTTCTTCCGGTACATAGATGGCTACACCATTGACCGTTCCAACTTTATAAACATGGCTGGTGCTTACATTTTTGTCGGGGTAATAATTTGTATAATCCCGGCCTTTTACAACCACATTCAGTGAAAAGGCCTTACCCCAGTTGTTATTATAAATTGTGATTTTACTGGTTCCGGATGCAATGGCTTTGTAAACGCCGGAGCCATAGGATCTTAGTACTTTCGAATTGCTTATAGAAATTTTGCCGCCAGAGCCATAGGAATCATCACGATATAAATAAATCTTGGTGTTAGGCTGTACATAAAAGGTCGCATTATTAGGATAGTTGGCTGTTATCTTGCCGTTTTTGCCAATAGAGTAACGAATAAAAATGCTTTTTTCCGCTACATCCTTGTAGTCCTTATAGTCCTTATAATCCCTGTAACTATAATTATCTGCAAAATAATAGGATTTGCTCACCGATACCGACGTAGCGGCCAGAGCTGCGGAACAGGAAGAAAACACAAAAATTACTGCTAACAGGATACTAAGTCTCTTTTTCATGCACATACTCCCTCCAATTTTAGTGCGTTCTTTACTCAAAAACTTCTAATTAACAGAAACCCGAACCATAGTTATTATAACACAATATTTCGTTAGCAAGTTATTTATTAATATAATATTAATATGTATTTAAATGCATTATTGGCATATCTTTCTAATATATTATTAATCCATCAACCATTTCTATCAAAAGGATAAAGGAAACAAAAACAATATAAAAAATAAAAAGGACTGTGCAAACACAGACTTTTCGAGGCCTTATTTCTAAAAACAATAGAACACGGATTTTACAGATTTCACGGATTCTTACGGATTTTTAATCAATTAAATCCGTAAGAATCCTTATTATCCGTTAAATCGGTGTTCTGTTTCTTCTAGGCGGTTGTTCGCTGTTATTTGTCTGTTTCAGACCTCAATACCAATGAGCTTCATTAAAGCAATGGCATTGGTGTTTTGAGAAATACCCGGTTTTAAACAATAGTCAAAGGTGATTTGGCCATTCACAATTTTATCTGTGAAATGATAGTTTTTAATGAATTCAGGATCTTCATCCGCCAATGTGCCCAGTTCTAAATCATGGGTGGTCACCAGACCAATGGTCGACAGTCTAGACAAGTTTTTAATTACGGTTTTAGCCCCAAAGATGCGATCCTTGGAGTTGGTTCCTTTAAAAATTTCATCCAGCAAAAAAATCATCGGTTTTTTGTCCTTGGCGGAATCAATGACCATTTTAACCCGCTTCAATTCCGCATAAAAGGTAGAAGTTTTTTGCTCAAGATTATCGTGTACCTGCATGCTGGTGTAAATTTTCATCAAAGAACATTTCATATTTTTAGCACACACGGGAGCTCCGGCATAAGCAAGCACTAAATTAATACCAATGGTTCTTAACAGGGTGCTTTTGCCCGACATGTTTGATCCGGTGATTACAAAGATGGTGCCGGGAATGGCTAAGGAAACATCGTTATGAACCCGGGAGTTCTTGCTGATTAACGGGTGGCCCAGGTCTGTTGCCGCAAAGCTGGGCTTGCCTTCGGTAACCACCGGATAAACCCACTCCGGATGATCATGAGCCAAAATAGCCAGGCTGGCCAAAGCCTCCAGTTCCCCAACGACCTGAAACCAGCCCTTTAAAGACGGTCCGGCCTGCTGTTTCCATTGTTCCAGCTTCCTCAGGGTAGATAAATCCCACAAGGTGGTTATATTGATCAATAAGTAGACAAAGGGTGAATAGCGAAGATTAATCCGGTCGGCAATTTTAGCCAGGGCCTGGATCTGCCGGGAAGCCTGCTGTTGAGTTAACAACTTGTCCTTTAAATCCAGCAGTAGGGGGGATTGAAAGTTTTCCCGCTCAATATGGCTCAACAAAGAAGAATATCGCTCCAGATGGGACACGGCACTTTGCGTCCTTCTAAACACCTGGGGAATAAATTTCTCACAATACACTACAATGAGAATTTGAGCAATTAACGGTAGGATGGCAACATAGACCGATACCTGTCGGGTTCCCGCTAAAATAAATAAAGTCAGGGTGAGCAGCGGCAGCAGCCAGATAAAAGAAGTGGTTTTTTTATTGATTAAGATGGCCTCTTCCTCAGCCCACTTAAATAAAGGAATTGGATCAAAATCCTGGCCTTCATTGCCCATACCGATGGCCTGAAAATGCTGACGCCAATCCAGTTTACGCCCCAGCTCCTGGACGGCCGGTTGACGCAGAGCGATTTCCTGCAGGGATGATTCTTTGCTCAATAATTTTGCCAGACTTTCTTTGCCTAATAAAGAAGTGGCCGCGTTCACTTTTTGATATAACGACCCCCGGCCGAAGATATTTAGATCCTGGGAGTAGCGGTGATCCGGATCGGTAAATTTTTCCCCTGTGTCTATAAACGTGGTCCATTGATCGGAAAGACGCAGCAAGGCAGCCTCATTAATTTGGATCATTTTGATCAAGTAAGTTATTTTATTTCTGATTCCCTGATGCTTCACCACCAAGATAAGAAATAGTAAAATCAGCGGAACAGGATAAAAAAGATAATAAGATAATTGATAAAAATAACCAAAAACCAAAATAGCAACGATGATTAACCCGATTAAACCACGAAATAAAACAAGGGTGTTGTCCTTTTTCTTTTCATGGGCCAGTTGGTCCTCAAAGTCCGCTTTCCTTGTTTGATAAATACTCTCTATTTTATCTGCCATATGTTTTCTCCATAAAGTAGAATTTTTCACTTAACCAGCTTGTACTTTTTATAGCCCTTCTCCGGGAAGGCAATCCGTTGATTTATTATGTGTAAAAACAAAGGGATCCATTTTGCACGATAATAAAAAAGCAGCCTAAATACTTTATCTACCCGATAAGATATTTGCTGCAGTTATTTATCTCTTCACCGATCATCGGGAGTCGCTCAATCTTGGTTTTCTCTAGAGGCTTTTAGCAAACGATAAACATCCACCGGCTCATCCGTGTGTTCCTGGAAAAGCTGCCCCGGAGCCACATAATCGATAAATAAGGTCCCGTCCAGATGATCAATTTCATGCTGTAAACACCTGGCCATAAAGCCCCTGCCTTCAATGATAAATTCCTCTCCGTCCCGGTTAACGGCCTTCACCTTGACATATTTGGCTCTTTTAACTCTACCCCAAATACCCGGCAGGGACAAACATCCCTCCGGTCCAATTTGCTCTTTTGATTTTTCAATTATTTCGGGGTTAATTAATTCAATGAACCCTTCTCCACTATCGATAACAACCATTCTCCTTAAAATTCCCACCTGGGGAGCGGCCAATGCTGCGCCATTCGATGCTGCGGCCAAGGTATCCGCCATATCATCCAGCAATTGCAGGATATTGGGTGTTATTTCAGTCACCGGCTTACATTTTTTACGTAAAACGGGATCGCCTACTTTTCCTATCACTCGTTCCGCCAAAGTCTTTCACCCCAGTTAAAGTCATTCCACAGCTTGTCAATATTATCCGCTTTTTTAGTTTTCCCGGCTTTATCAATTTAAGCAACAACTTTAGAATAGCAGTTTACCGCCCTAAATGGCAAGAGATATTATCATAGCTTAAACATCTTTGGTATGGTGATACGCCTGATGGACGTTCTTCTAACAGTCCTTTGAGCATAAATTCTTTGCAACTAAAACTATAACAAAAAATTATTTGTTATATGATATATAGTTATGGTAAAATAAAAAGGCGAAAGGAAAAAGGTTGCTTCCACTAGCTGGTGGCATTGATTTAATCCCTTTCTTTCGGATCTATGGGTCATTAGCTCAACTGGTAGAGCAGGCGACTCTTAATCGTCAGGTTGCGGGTTCGAGTCCCTCATGGCCCACCAGCCGGGTTTTCCCGGCTTTTTTTATTACCCTAATGGTATTAGGTTTTAAAACACTAGATTATTATAAATTTTTTTAAGAAATATAGTCAGTATGCAAACAATTATTGTGATATAATAATTGCAAACTAAGAAAGGAGGCTTACCCATTTTTTGAAGGATAAAGAAGGTATTGACTTTGATATTGAGAAAAGCGCAGGATTTCTTCTTGCCAAGTGCCATCAGAAAGGGTTACAAATTTTCCGGGAAAAACTTTTACCCCACAATCTAACCCCTCCTCAGTTTGCAACCTTGGCCTTTCTATGGAAAAAAGACGGACAGTCTCAAATCCAACTGGGAACAACCATGGAAATGGACCGCACCACTATCAGCGGTATCATTGACCGCCTGGAAAACCAAGGGCTGGTCAACCGGCGACAGCATCTGGAGGACAGGCGGGTGTTTATGATTCACCTGACGGAGGACGGTAGAAAACTTGAACAGGTGCTCTCCCTGCTGTCCTTGGAGGCTAACAAGGAACTCACTTTGAATTTATCCGCAGAAGAAAGAGAAACGTTTTTGACTTTATTAAAAAAAATAAGGGGTGAATTAAATGCAAAGCAGGATCGCGGAAGCTGTTAATCTGAGGTATACTCCCGTAGCCATTGTATTCACCAATGAAAAACCCGAAGGAGCGCTCCAGTTTAAGGAAGGACGCTGGGGTTGTGTCATCGCCATGCTGGGCGCTGCAGCCAAAGGACGTACCGCAGTTTTTGACCGTAAGACCTACGGCTGCATCGGCGGCGGTTCCGGCCTGGGTTTTGGCAATACTTATACCAAGTTCCCCGGGGGCATTGAGTATTTTCTCTCCAAGGGAAACAAGGAATTCTGCGACAGTGAAATGGGTAAGAACATCGTAAGAAACATGCCCGCCCTCATCCATGGCGAGGCCTATAAAAAACTCCCGAGTTCGCCAAATCCTTTGCGGATAATCTCCCCTATTACGATGTTCCCACTGAATATGTTGTGTTTAAGCCCTTAGAGGAACTTTCCCCCGCTGAAAAGCCTGAAGTGGTGGTTTTCCTGGCCACCCCGGACCAAATCTCAGCCCTGGTGGCGCTGGCCAATTACGCCAGACACGGCGGCGACAATGTCACCATTCCCTGGTGTGCGGGCTGTCACAGCATCGGGATCATCCCTCTCCATGAAGGAACCCTGGATCATCCCCGGGGAGTTATTGGTCTTACAGACGTTTCTGCCCGCAAACATGTGGAAAAAGACATTCTCTCCTTCAGCGTTCCTTATAAAATGTTCCTGGAAATGGAAAACCATGTGGAAGAAAGCTTTCTGACCAAGGATGTATGGCTAAAAGTGAAGGAAAGGAATCAATGAATAGAAAGAGAATAGAAATTGATTAAACAGCCCTTACCAATCAACATTGGCAGGGCTGTCTTTTCTACTAATATCTTGTCCCTTACCACTCCCGGCCGGGATCATCGGCCATCCAATTGACAGTACCCCGGGGATAAAATACATTCACATGATCTACATAAGGATTTGCTTCTTCTGGGGTTGCCTGGGGAAAAATAAACAGCAGCTTATAATCCGTTCCCGCCCGGTATCCGATGATATCCTGCCCCTGGTACGTGCGGCTCATTTCCGGGGTGCCAAGGGTTTTCTTTACCTCCGCCAGGGTAAGCTTCTTTATTTCCAGGTCATAGGACCGGACATCAAATATTTGCGAGCCTTTGTTAAACCCGAAAACAACATGGTGCTTTGTATAAGTAGCGTAGGTACCCTTGGCTTGGGGCACGTAATCCATGGTGTCCGGCTCTCCCCATTGCCCCGTTACCGTTTCAATGACCGTTGTGTTGGCCGTAAACTCACAATTGATCACCTTCCCCTGCCGGGCCAATTGCATGATCTTATTTAACAGGGCTACTTGGGCGTCATCCTTAACCTCTGTGTTATGGGGGGCTGAATCCTTGGCTGTCTCTTCGGTTTTAGCAGAGGTTTCAGGCGTTTTTGGCTGCTCGGGGCTGCCGGGCTTTTCACTGCAACCTCCTAAAAATAACGAACACAGAAGAATTGAAGTAAGCATCACTCTTTTTACCTGATCGCCGGTTATCACGGGATTTCCCTCCTCCTGTCACTATTCACCCAGGTCCTTCAAAATATTCTCCCTGTATTTTTCAACTTCACCGGTAAGTTTATAATCATTCTTTTTGGCGATATCTAAGAAAACACTCAGATTGTTTAGAAAGACACTGCTGCCGTTATTTTTTACAGCATTAAGGTAAACCGACTTGGCCTTAGAATTCAAGGTGTTTGTATCATAATCAAAGAGAGGGGTATTGTTTGCTCCATAATAAGTAAAAGTCATATACTTTTTATAGAGCTGTTTAATGTCATTCACTTTTTTCGATTCTTTATAATCAGCGATAAATTTTTCTTGCTTTAAAGCCCTTTGCAGGACTTCTTCCCAGCCAATAACCAGGGCGGCATCCTTTGCCGGAGCCTGATTGGATTCTTCAGCCATAATGTTCAGGTATTCTTGAATGTCCGGGGTTAGCCGGGGCGTATACTGTTTAAACATTTCATAATTTATAATGGGGAAAAAGGTTCCTTCCGCGGTTTCAATCTTAAACCCGCTTGCCCGGGTTTCATTTAAGAGATCCTTTAGGGCGGGGTCTTTCATAAGATCCCCCTTGTTTATGTCAATTCCTGTGGTAAAAGCTTCAAACAATCCTGACTGAACCTCCTCCTGCCAATACTTTTCTTCCAGCACCGGCTGGTAATCCATCAGGTTTTTCTCCAAAGACAAAATCATCTCTGAAGCCGCTTCCTGCGGCAACGTTTTTATATTATCGTCAATAAATTGAATTTGTTGTTTTATTGTTCCACCTTCTGCCGTCAGGGAATGAAATTCTTTTAAAACACTTTCCACTCTTGCCTGCTCTTTCTCCTGATCCTTTTGCTCCGCTTTACCGTCCGTTGAACCGGAACAACCGCTTGTTGCTAAAAGGACCGCAATGAAAAAAATCGGTAAAATAATCTTTTTAAAAAACATTTAAACCTCCTATTTACCCACTAATAAATTTTAAAAAATGCTAGCTTAATTTAATACGATACATCTCTATCTTATGGTTATCCTTTTCTGCCATTTCTTTGGCGATACCGCTAAAAATAATGTCCTGGTTGCCGGCCCAAAGTATATTTAAAATGCTGGACATATTCGAAACTACCTGCTTTTTATCTCCGGTTTCCGGATTTAAAACCCATAGATCCGTCCCGTTAGAATAAACCAAATACCGGCTGTCCGGGGACCAGACCATTTGAGCCGTCCCATCTTTGACGCTGATTTCGGACAGCGTAGAGCCAATTTTAAAATCACTGTTAAAAGCATCTACCTTTATACTCCACCGGCTGCGGTCCTGGTTAACAGAAAGGTAAGCGATGCTTCTTTTGTTGGGAGATACTGCAAAGTTTGTACCCTTTACAATTTCCTTAGGGTCAGACTCATTATTTAAGTCCAGCGCCATGATGGTTACCGGGCCGGTTGGATTCAGGGAAGCGTATAACAAGGTATGGTTATCGAAAAAATACGGGTTTATTTTCGTTCCTTTACTTTGTGCCACTGTTTTTATTTCTTTACCCTGGGCATCGTATAAAATAATTTTGGCGTCGTTGGCCAGGAAATAAGGAACGGCAAACTGTTTGCCATCCGGGGACCAGGCCACAGAAACCGCTATATCATCGGATTTATGGATTAACTTTTTAGCAGCACCCGCTTTGTTTTCCATGATATAGGTTTGGGTAAAGGTCTCGATATTCTCTAAAAAAGCGATATTTTTAGTATCCGGAGAGTATTTGGCATTGCCCTGATGGATTTCGGAATTGCCCATCTTGGCCACGGACCGGTCGGATAATTTCAACGTGTGCAGGGTCCTCGGTGAAGACATTTCATCATAGGGTTCCTGGTCCGGTATGCCCTCGTCCCAGTTAAACAGGAGAATTTCTCCATCTGGGGAAACATCCTGGGCATAACCTTCATGCAGCTTTTCAATACCGGCCACAGACAATTCCTGCTTAGGCTCCTTTGGCAGAACCTTTACCTCCTGATCCTTCTCCTTCATTGTACCACAGCCGGAGATAGCCAAGATTAACAGTGATCCCAGCATGAAAACGAATAACCGTTTCAATGGAAAATTCCTCCTAAAGCCATTTATTGGGGGCACCTGCTATATCCTAATCCTAGCAAACGGTTATTTCAACCATACTGCAATTATGTTTCAAAACTGTAACATTTTAGACCGCAGGAAGGGTGATTTTAACCACGGTTCCGCCCCCAGGGCGGTTGGTTATATCCAAGGACCCCTTATGGGCGGTTATAATCTCCCGGGTAATGGCTAATCCCAAACCCGTTCCGCCAATGGCCTTGGTATTAGACGACCGGTAAAAACGTTCAAAGATTTTATGTAAATCTTCTGCGGGTATCCCCATGCCCCGGTCCATGATTGCCAATATCCCCCGGGTTCCTTCCAAATACCATTCTATCTCCACGCTTCCCTGGGGAGGAGAGTATTTTATGGCGTTATCCAGTAAATTCATAACCGCCTGGGTTATTTTCTCTTCATCAGCCCAAATATAAAGGTTTGGCTGCAAATTGGCCTGCAGTCTCACTTCATATTTTAAGGTTCTGATCTGCAATTTCTCCAGCGTCTCCCGCATCAGTAAGGAAAAGTCTACCCGGCTAAAGTAAAAGGGCTCCCGCCGGGCATCCACACGGGATAAAAACAGAAGCTCATTTACCAGTTTGGCCAGTCGGGTAGATTCATTGTTTAAATGGTAAACCGCCTTTTCCAGATCGGCTCTGCCCTTTACCTCATCAATCAGATATTCCGAATAGCCCTTAATGGCGGTAAGAGGCGTGCGCAGCTCATGGGACACATTGGCCACAAACTGCCGCTGTCTTTGGATATAATCCTGCAACTGGCTTCCCATCTCACTGAAGCTCCGGCTAAGCTGCCCAATTTCATCATTTCTCGGTAAATGAACCGGTGTAAAATCCCGCCGGGCAAAACGCTGGGTTACTTCCACCAGTTGCTTAATGGGTTTGACTACCTTCCGTGCGATATAAATGCTTAAAATGGTAATTAGGATGCCAAAAACAACGGCGCCGGCATAGAGAACCTTTTGGGTGGCTGTAAGGATTTGATTCAAAAAATGTAAAGGATATACAAATTCCAGCACACCAATGACAGCCCCCTGTAACTCAATGGGCGAGGCAAAATAGACGTCATTATTGTGAATACCGTAGGCATAGTTGCCCTTAAGGGCGGCAGTCAGAGTATCGGTAAAAGGTTTTTCAACCTGGACGGTCTGCTGCACCCCATCCACCGCCGCACTTAACAGTTGCACCTGTTCATCATAAATGCGAATCTCACGGCTGCCGGCACTCAAGTTGCCGGTTAGCCGGGGAGCTATTGCAGCCAATTCCTGAGGGCCCAGTTTTTCCAATAAGAGACTTTGAGCCACATAAACGGAAGCAGAATCACTTTGTGTTTTTAATTGTTCCTCCACCGTCTCCATGCCGTAATGCTCAATGGCTTTTAAAATGGCAAAGCCCACCAGGGCCAGGGAAAGTAAGGTGGCGGTTAAATAATAGAGCATTAAGCGGGTGCTTAGTTTCAATTTACACCCCTCCGAAACGATAACCAAATCCGTAAACCGTAATAATGTATTGAGGTTGGCTGGTATTGTCCTCAATTTTTTTGCGTAAACGGGTAATATGAATATCTACGGCTCTGCTGTCACCGGTATAATCGTAACCCCAGGCCAGCGTCATCAGTTCATCTCTGCTGAAAATCCGCCGAGGGTGCGCCGCCAGCACTTCTAAAAGCTGAAATTCTTTGGGTGTCAGAGAAAGGGACTGCTGGCTCTTGGTTACGGTTTTATTCATTAAATTTATAAGCAAATCTTTATAAACAATGGTTTCTTGGGGCCCCTGCCGCTTATCCAAGCGCCGCAGCAGCGCCTTGACTCTGGCAAGGAGTTCCCGGGCATCAAAGGGTTTGGTAATGTAATCATCGGCGCCAAATTCCAAACCTAATACCTTATCCACCACATCATTTTTTGCAGTGAGCATGATCACCGGTGTTTGGTATTGCTCGGTAATTTTCCTGCATACCTCGTGGCCGCTAATATCCGGCAGCATCAGGTCCAGCACAATTAAATCCGGTTTAACGGCATCTGCTGCCACTAAAGCGCTTTGTCCGTCTGAAGCGGTCATTACCTGGTAACCCTCCCGGCTTAAAACCATCTGCACCAAATCCCGAATCGCCGGCTCATCATCTACAACCAGTATTCTTTTCAACCTTTATCCACCCCTACTTTATACTGCACATTTCCTCGGCAAGAAAAGCCCATGCAATTTACCTTATCTAAACTTTTATGATTCCCTTTATTTTTGTCCTCCTTTACTATAATGCGCTATAGGGTGATAAGAAAGGGGGAATTTATTGCCAAAAAGCATGAGGTACTTATTGCCATGATCTCTAAGCCCGTTAAAACGAAAACACCTGACGTTAATCAGGTGTTTTTAACCAGATCCTTTTGTTTTCTGCCGTTCATAAAGAGTCTTGGTTTCTCTGTTTATTTCAAAGCATAACGAATTAACTTTTCTGCTTTATCCCTGTTCATCAATGAATTTGTTTCAATAGCCCAGCCTCCGCTTAACATGCTCCAGCAATATTTCAGCGCTGCTCCAATTGGTAGCCACCGGAATATTATGTACGTCACATAAGCGCAAGAGGGCCGAAACATCCGGCTCATGGGGCTGAGCCGTCAATGGATCACGGAAAAAAATCACCATATCCAGGGTTTGGCATGCAATACGACTGCCGATTTGCTGGTCGCCGCCTAAAGGCCCTGATAAAACCGTTGAAATTTGTATTCCTACGCGGCTCCGAATCAGTTCTCCGGTTGTTCCGGTAGCTACCAACTCACACCGGCAAAATATCTCCTTTTCCCGGGCCACCAAATCAATCATCTGTTGCTTCTTGGCATCATGGGCAATTAAAGCAATTCTAAGCATATAAACCAACCCTTTCTGGAAGGAATTGTCCTTGTAACTGGAATCTTTTTACCCCTTCCGTGCAATCATTTCGATTTCCACCCGGGCGCCCAAGGGCAGGGAGGCAACACCGATGGTGGTCCGGGCAGGATAGGGAGAGGAGAATTGCTTGGCATACACTGTGTTCATGGCAGAAAAATCGTTCATATCGGTTAAAAAGATGTTTACCTTAACAATGTCATCGGGAGTTAATTCGGCGGCATGCAGCACGGCAAACAAATTTTTAAAACATTGCTCCGTTTGCGCCGTTATGTCACCCTCCACCAGTTTCCCTGTTTTAGAATCCATAGGGGTCTGACCGGAGAAAAAAATCAGCTCGCCGGATTCCACAGCATGGGAATAGGGACCTACCGCCACTGCTCCTGCTGCACTAAAGGCTTTTCTAGGCATGCTAAAACTCCCTTCATCCGTTTAGTCAATCATTTAATCAATTTTTTCTAACTCTATCCACAAAGAAAATTTGTTTAACAAAAGTCCTATATCTGATTATTTCTAAAATCTCAAGAAAAACCCCTGCTTCCAGGCTGGAGTTTTTCCTAAAAACAATTTCATTAAATTTAGAAAGAAAGGTAGATCTTAATTATTCCCTGGGTCTGCCTGTTCTTAGGTTCGCCCAGGCCTATTTCTCGATGCATTGGTCTGCAATCAGTTTCCTTTTCAGCAACACAGCTACCTCCTCAATGGAAGACTGCCTTAAGTCAATATATCCTATTGTAGGCAGCAACCCGGGTATTTCTGTATCGTCAAGCCTTAGGGGAAGTATGTATTCTATATCTTCCTGAAAAGCTTTCGCTTGGGCAGCTTTTCTTTCAACCGTTGTCCACTTTTTACGAGCATAGAACTCAGATACAATCATTAGACAAAACCTTGCCTTTTTTGAATAAACTTCGGTAAGGTGTGTAAATAAATCTTTACCCCATAAATCTCCTTTTTCATATTCATCATAAAACGTTCTTAACCCTTGTTTCGTTACCAAGTGGGCTATTGATTTTGCTACTTCCCTATCCTCTCCAGCAAAAGATATAGCCAAGTCATAAATATCAATTTCATTTAATTCCCTGCGTATATCCTCAAATCTTACCCATAAGTAGTCACAATAAAAACCGGTAATATGAGCCAATGTGTTAAAGGAGGTATGAAGCCGTCTTTCCCGATAATCTCCATTATTCCAAACAGGAGAGTATTCGTCGTGAATATTTAAAAGAGCTTCAATTATATCGGTATCATAAATTTGCTTTCGATTATTTCTTTTAACATTGTCGAGAGTCAAATCCAAAATACGCGAACGGGTTATCAGCTCCCTTTTTAATAAATTAGAATATAAATCTGATGAGTCGTAATCAAAACCTCCATCAGATTCATCCCTACCTTGGAGATTTTTATATAGCTCAGATAAGGCTAAATCAGGCTGCCCGCCATATTTTCTAATAATTTGTTGAAATAACGGAACCTCTTCAAGCAAAATCAAAAGATATTCCTGAGAAAACGGACAAACATTATAGCTCCGGCATAAATGTTCAACCTTTGAAAAAATTTTTAGTGCTTCCGTTGAAAAAACAAATCCTTGATCCTTAACGTAGTTTAACAAGTCTTCTAAAACAGTCTCCGAGGTTAAATACATAATATTGTCCCTCCAAAAGCAGGAAATATAGTATTAATTCATCTTGCTTTTTCCTCTTCCTTTAACAAAATTCTTCTAGGTTTCGACAAAAAAAGCAGCTTTACCTATCCCTATTACTGCCGTTCTACACCTTAAAGAAATAAAAACCTGCCTTATAGACAGGCAGGCGTTTTCTCTGACTCTATATACCTTCCTCCATGCTTTTAAAAGCAGCGGGCACATATCTAAGTATATCCCCGGCAATCATACCGGCCTGCCCCAGTTCACGGGCAGCCAGGTCGCCGGCCAATCCGTGCAGGTAGACTGCCGCAGCGGCGGCTCGTTCGGGCTGGAAGCCCTGGGCCAGCAGGCTGGCGGTCATGCCGGCCAGGATGTCTCCGCTGCCTCCGGTGGCCATTCCGGGGTTGCCGGTGGGGTTAATATAAACATCCCCGTCCGGAGTGGCGATCACCGTGCCGGCACCCTTCAGCACTGTCACCAGCTTCCATTGGTGCGCTGCGTCTCTGGCGGTCTCGATGCGGTCCTTTTGAATTTCCTGCACAGGAGTATTCAGAAGGCGGCTCAGTTCGCCGGGGTGCGGGGTGATAATCATGGGAGCCTTTGCTTGTTTCCATAATTCCGCTGCACCTGCCAGGGCGTTTAGGCCATCCGCGTCAATGACGGAAGGAAGGGCTAATTGGGGCAGCAGTTCCTGCACCCATTGCCGGGTTTCAGGCTCCGTGCCGATCCCCGGACCCAACACAAGGGCATCCGCTTGCTGACAGCGTTCTAAAATGAGGTCCAGGGCGGCGCCTGCCAGTGAGCCTTCCCCGGTCTCCGGCAGGCCCAGGGTCATGACTTCGTCCATCTGTGAAGCGGCAACGGGCTGCAGGCTGCCGGGCAAAGCCAGCGTCACCAGGCCGGCCCCGGCCCGGAGAGCGCCCATGGAGGCCAAACGGGCTGCACCTACCATGCCCCTGCAACCGGCCACAACCAAAACCCGGCCGTAGATGCCCTTGTGACTGTCGGGTTTCCGGGGAGCAAACCAGGCGGCAACACCCTCGGCAGTCAGAAGCTGCCGGTAAATCTCCGAACTCTCGGTAAGCACTTTGGGCAGGGAAATATCTACGATATGCAGGGTTCCGGCATAGGTTGCCCCCGGCTCCAGCACCAGCCCTACCTTGGGCAGACCAAAGGTCACCGTGTGTGCCGCCCGGATACAGGGACCGTGACTGCGTCCGGTGTCCGCTTCCAGGCCCGAAGGAATATCAATAGAGATAACCGGGGCCGGGCTGGCATTGACCATATTCATCACCTGGCCCAATTTGTCATTAACCCGGCCGCGGAAACCGGTGCCAAAGAGAGCGTCCACAACCATGTGGGTATTCAGCAGGGCCATCTTCAATACATTAATGCCGTTGGTTTGGTTTATCTGGAACACCGGCTGGGACATTTTCTGCCAGATGTTTAAATTGATCCGGGCATCCCCCTGCAGGTCATCGGGCTTCACGGCCAGCAATAGCTTAACTCGGGCCCCTTTATTATGGAGATGTCTGGCTACCACCAACCCGTCGCCGCCGTTATTCCCTTTGCCCACCAAAATGGTAAAGGTTTTGCCCTGGATCGGTCCTGCCAGGCTTTCAATGACTTCCACCGCCCGAAGACCTGCATTCTCCATTAAAATAATCCCGGGAATGCCATATTGTTCCACAGCCAGTTGATCTATTTTTTTCATCTCCGCAGCAGTCACTACTCGCACTCCATTACCCCTCCTCCCCCACGGCCACCGCAAAGGCCACTGCCCGTCCCCGGTCGTGGGATATGCTAACCAGGATTTTGCTAATTTCCATGGCCTCGGCCATTTCCAGGGCTCCTCCGGAAAGCCGAACCTCGGGTTTACCCTGGTAATTGGGCAAAACTTCGATGTTGGTCCAGCGCAGACCCCTCAGACCGGTACCCAGGGCCTTTAATATGGCCTCTTTGGCAGCAAATCGACCGGCCAGGCAGTAAATCTTGCCCCCGCAGTATTCTTGTTCCGCAGGGGTAAAAACCCGGTCTAAAAATTGTTGTCCTGAGCGGCTGATAGCCAGCTCGATTCTCTCTATTTCGATAATGTCCGTACCAATCCCTTTCATCGCATACACCCCCGGAAATTAAGCTGACTTGGATTTTTACATCAAAAAGTCCACCCATCGGCTGGGCAGACTTTGTGCTAAAAGCCTAAAATCTTTCTCAGTTTTTTTGCCTGGGCCCGGCTCACTGGGACTTCGCTGCGTTCTTTATCTTCCAAAACAAGATTATAAGTACCGTTAAAGAAGGGGACTATTTCTTTTACCTTTTGCAGGTTGACAATGTAACAGCGATGGGTTCGGAAAAACATGCCTCCCCCCAGCCGGACATCCAGCTCTTTCAGGGTAAAGCGGGTAAACAGTTTATCGGCAAAGGTTTTAATATAAACGTAATCCTGTTCGGTAAAAGCATAAAAGATTTCCTCAATATCCACTAAAATGGTTTTGCCCAGTTTTTCTGCGGGAATCCGGTTGATCTTAATTTCATCCGTAGTTCCCGGCAAACCTTTGGAAGTTCCGGGCACTGCACTGCCGCCCGAAGCTACCGAGGCGTCCCGTTCCTGATGGGCCTTGATAACCCGGTCGATGGCCCTTTTCAATCTTTTCTCATCAATGGGTTTTAAGATGTAATCCACTGCATTCACATCAAAGGCTTTTAGGGCATGTTCGTCATAAGCCGAAACAAAGATGACAAAGGGAGGCTTGGGCAATTCCTGGATCACCGCCCCTAACTCCAGGCCATTCATTCCGGGCAGATTAATATCTAAAAACAATACCTGATAGTCAAGCGCCCTGATGAGAGCCAGCGCCTCATTGGCACTGGTGGCTTCCCCAACAATTTCAATATTGTCAAACCGCCCCAGCATAAAGCGCAGCTCCTGCCGGGCAGGGTATTCGTCATCCACAATCAGGGCTTTTAATAACACGACAAACCCTCCCTACTCAAAGTCTTCCAGTACAAGGGGCACCCGAAGCCAGACAGCGGTACCGTTGCCCGGTTCACTTTCAATGTTTAAACCATGCTCCTCGCCAAACAGGATTTTTAATCTTTCATGAACATTGGACAACCCTACTCCACTGCCCGAACCAAAACCAGGAGTAAATATTTTGGGCATGATCTCCGGGGGAATGCCCACCCCATCGTCGGTAATGGCAATTTCAATTTCATCCCCCCGAAGCTGGGCGGATATTTGTACCGTGCCCTGCCCTTCTTTGGGGGTAATGCCGTGACGAATGGCGTTTTCCACCAGAGGCTGTACCGTTAACACGGGAATACGGTATTGCAGGAGGGATTTATCAATATTTCTTAAAATGCGAAGCTTCTCCCGGAAACGCGCCTTTTCCAACACCAGGTAGGTATGAATGTATTCCATTTCTTCTTCCAGGGTGATAAAGCGGCCGTATCTTTTTAAGGAATGCCGGAAAAAAGCAGCCAAACGGATCAGCAAACGCCGGGCCGTCTCCGGGTTGGTGCGGATAAACATGCTGATGGTGTTCAGGGTGTTAAATAAAAAGTGAGGGTTAATTTGAGCCTGCAGGGCATCCAATTCCGCCCGGGTGACCAGTTGGGCCTGACGGTCCAATTCCGCCAGCTCCATTTGCACACCCAGCAGTTGGGCCACGCCCACCGCCAGTTTCACCACACTGCCCGGAATTTGACCCTTATGGGTTTGGTAAAGCTTTACCGTCCCCACCACTTTTCCTTTGCAGGTCAAGGGGGCAATCACCGCGGCTTCCAAAGGGCAGATGCAATCCTTGACAGGACAATTAAATTCGCTTTTATTTTGAACCACCTTTAATTCACCGGTGGCAATCACCTCATGGGTGGCCCGGGTTACAATGGACCCTCCCACCGGGTGATTCTCACAGCCGGGGCCTAAAAAGACCAGTACTTTCTCCCGGTCGGTAATGGCTACCGCTGCTACATCACTGATCTTTTGAATGATCTCCGCCGTTTGACGGGCGGTTTCTTCGTTTAAGCCCCGGCGCAGAAAGGGCAGCGTTTCATTGGCAATTTGCAGGGTGGGAGCCACGGATTTCTCGTCAATTCTTACCGTCAGTACCCGCCGCAGGGGACGATAGCCCATGACCACAACCGCCGCCAGAAAACTAAGCCCGCAAAGGACCAGCACCTCCGTCCAAATGGCCGGACGCCAGAGACCCACCCCGACGCCGACCACGATCTGCACTACGGCTAAACGAAGCACAGTTTGCGCTTCCGGCGTTCGGAAATTTAATTTTTTATTTAGCCATTGACTTAATAATCGTAATATTTCCATGCTTTTTATTTCTACACCTAAGTACATAGTTCCTTCAAAAAAAGACCGTCTGGTCTTGTATACCTGTGGCGGAAAATGATAAGGAAAAACCTCCAGAAAAATTCTGGAGGTTGCTTGTCAAGTTTTGATGAAAAAATTACAGGGTTTTTTGTTTCATCAATTGGCTAACCACCGAAGGGTCCGCTAAGGTTGAAGTGTCGCCCAGCACCCTGCCCTCGGCAATATCCCTGAGTAAGCGCCGCATAATTTTACCGCTGCGGGTTTTCGGCAATTCCCAGGCACAGACAATTTCCTCCGGCCTGGCCAGGCCGCCAATCTTTTTGGCCACGTGGGTCTTTAAATCCCTTTCCAGTTCAGGAGACCAGGCAATTCCTTCCCTCAGGGTAACAAAGGCGGAAACCGCCTGACCCTTTAATTCATGGTAGCGCCCGATAACAGCCGCTTCAGCCACCGTGGGATGTTCAACCAGGGCACTTTCCACTTCGGCCGTACCGATTCTGTGACCGGAAACATTAATTACATCATCCACCCGCCCCAGCACCCAAATATAGCCGTCTTCATCCCGGCGAGCGCCGTCGCCGGTAAAATACATACCGTCGAAATGGGACCAGTAGGTATCCACATAACGCTGGGGATCCTTGTAAATGGTCCGCAGCATGGAGGGCCAGGGCTGCTTGATCACCAGATAGCCGTTGCCGCCGGCTCCCACCGGGTTGCCTGATTCATCCACTACATCCACGAATACGCCGGGCAAAGGCAGGGTGGCGGATCCGGCTTTGGTGGGAGTTAAGCCCGGCAGGGGAGCAACCATCACACTACCGGTCTCCGTCTGCCACCAGGTATCCACAATGGGACAATTTTCTCTGCCGATATTTCTATGATACCAGGACCAGGCCTCGGGGTTAATGGGCTCGCCCACCGAACCCAGTAAACGCAGAGAGGATAAATCTCTGCCGGCGGGCCACTGCTCTCCCCACTTCATGAACATACGGATGGCCGTGGGAGCCGTGTAAAAAATGCTGACCTGGTACTTTTCTATGATTTCCCAGAAACGATCCTTCTCAGGGTAGTCCGGTGCCCCTTCAAACATCAAAACGGTACTGCCGTTGGCCAGAGGTCCGTAAACAATGTAGCTGTGTCCGGTAATCCAGCCGATATCCGCCGTGCACCAATATACGTCTTCTTCCTTAAGGTCAAAAATATTGCGGTGGGTGGAAGAAACTCCGGTTAAGTAACCCCCGGTTGTATGCACAATGCCTTTGGGTTTTCCGGTGGTGCCGCTGGTGTAGAGAATAAAAAGAATATCTTCGGCATCCATCACTTCGGGCTCACAGCCTGCCCGTGCGCTCTCCATCAATTCATGGTACCAGAGATCTCGGCCCGGTTCCATGGCAACTTCCATGCCGGTTCGCTGAACCACCACAACCTTCTCTACGCTGGAGCAGCTTTGTAAAGCCACATCCACGCTCTGCTTCAAAGGAATAGCCTTGCCCCGGCGCCAGCAGGCATCGGTTGTAACGACAACCTTGGAGGCCGCGTCATTAATCCGGTCCCGCAAGGCTTCGGAAGAAAAGCCTCCAAATACCAGACTGTGAGGCACGCCGATACGGGCGCAGGCCAGCATGGCAATCACCGCCTGGGGAATCATGGGCATGTAAATACTGACCGTATCGCCCTTTTGGATTCCCATGCCCCGCAGTACATTGGCAAATTTAGTTACTTCCCGGTACAGATCCTGATAAGTTAAAACCATCTGATCGCCCGGTTCACCTTCAAAGATAATGGCCGCTTTATTTTTACGCCAGCCGTCCAAGTGGCGGTCCACACAATTATAACAAGCATTCAGCTTGCCTCCGACGAACCACTGGGCAAAGGGACTCTGCCACTCCAGCACCTTTTCCCAGGGCTTGATCCAGTGCAGTTTTTCCGCTTCTGAAGCCCAGAAGCTTTGATAATCCATGCCGGCCCAGTCATAAATCCGGGCATCCCGGACATTGGCCCGGGCGGAAAAGGATAAAGAGGGATGATAAACTTGCTCCTCCTGAGCACACTCATGAACTTTTTCAACAGCCATAACCAAAACCCCCAAGCCGATTTATTTGATTTTATCTTATCGAAGAAAGAGCCCGGGGGTAATGTTTTTTCCGTTAATTGAAGGAATCCCCTTTTTTTCTGATGGCTGGACCACTAAACGGCTAAGGAAAAGGCCCGGCTCATTTAAATCTGAAAAATTACCGCTTGGATCGCCAAATCTACCGTTCGGCATGGATATTGACCGTTAAAGGAAAAAAACAGAAACATTTACCCGCCATTAACCGGATATTAACAGGAACATAACGGTACTGCCGTAAAATGAAATAACCAACTTATGGCAGGAGGTTCATTCTTTGAAGCTGGTAAATCTCCTCGGCAGCATCCGGGCCTCTCTGATGATGATGGGAAGCAATTCTCTGCTGGTTCATTTGCTCAAAGGCTCTAATCTAATGGAAAAGCTCCAGAAGATGATGGTTCAGGGCCCTTCGGTCCTTCTTCTTTATGTGGATGTGGTAAATTTTCAGCAAGTGGCACAGTTGCACGGCGATGCCCTGGCCAACCGGGTGCTGCATGTCCTCCGTGCCGCCCTGCGCCAGCGGGCCTCTCAATTCATGGATTGTTTGGGAGATTTGGTGGTGGAAAACCTATGGGGGGATGATTTTCTGGTCCTGTGCCGTTATAAAACCACTTCCCCCGAGCATTTGACCAAAATGTCCACCGCCCTGCGTCTGGCCTTGGAGGAAAGCTTAAAAGCCGAGCTTTTTAAACTTACCGGCAGCACCGTGAAACTTCATGTGGGCTATGCCACCATAGCCAAGAGCCGCGCCAAGAAAGCCGAATACGCCCTGTATACGGCTTTGCGGGATGCCCAAAAGGTGGCGAAAGGCGCCCTGAATCAACAAACACTGCATTTGAGAGAGGAGTTTGAAGGGCTTTTAGAAAAGAGGGATTTTCTCATTGTGTACCAGCCTATTGCTTCTTTGCAAACCGGTGAGATATTAGGCTGGGAAGCCTTGACCCGGGGACCCCGGGGCAGCTATTTTGAAACTCCAATGGTTATCTTTAACTTTGCTGAAGAAGTGGGATTATTATTTCCACTGGAAAAAATTTGCCGGGAGTTGTCTATAATAAACTTCGGCAAGATGGAAAAGGAGCAGCGGCTTTTTCTCAACATCCACCCTCAGACCGTCAATGACACGCAATTCGCCAAGGGGGAAACCAGGAAATTTTTAAAGGACCGTTTCCTGAGTGCCACCAATATTGTTTTTGAAATTACCGAGCGGCAGGGCATCCATGACTTTAGCCAGTTTAACAAAACCCTGTCCCATTACCGGAACCAGGGCTACCGCATTGCCGTGGACGATGCCGGCGCCGGGTTTTCCAGCCTGCAGGCCATCGCCGAGGTAAAGCCCGAATACATTAAAATTGATTCCTCCCTGGTGCGGAATATCCATAGCAACCGGGTAAAGCAGGCCTTGCTGGAAACCTTTGTCACCTTTGCCCAAAAAATTGGCTGCTACATTATTGCTGAGGGCATTGAAACCGATCAGGAGTTGACTACCTTGCGCACTCTGGGTGTGCACTACGGCCAGGGGTACTATCTGGCCCGCCCGTCTTTTCCCAAGCCGGAGGTTCGTGCCGAGGCATTAGCGAAAATCCTCTCTCTGGCCTCCCGCAATCCCACGGGGGTCTGGCAAAAAGCCTTCCCCATCGGTGATATCAGTGAACCTGCCGTACAGGTAAACGCCCATACGCCTGTGCGGCAGTTGAAAAAAATATTGGATGCCAACCAACTTATCAGCGGCGTGGTCATCACCCAAGGAGAACGGCCTGTTGGCCTCATTATGCGGCATCATCTGGACCGTTACCTGGGCACCCAATACGGTGTGGCTCTTTATTTTGAGCGGCCGGTATCCACCATCATGGACCCGGACCCCCTGGTGGTGGACATCTCCGTACCCATTGAGCATGCCTCCCAACAATCCATGAGCCGGGACAAGCTCAAGCTTTATGATGATATTGTGATTACCAGGGACACCAGCCTTTACGGAGTGGTTTCGGTGCAAACCCTGCTGGATACCATGACCAAGATCCGGATGGAGGTGGCCAAGGGAGCCAACCCTTTGACCGGCCTGCCTGGAAACTTGACCATAGAAGGAGAATTAAATAACCGTCTTACGGAAAACTCCCCGTTTGTCTGCATCTATATGGACTTGGATCATTTCAAGTCCTATAATGACCGTTACGGCTTCGAAAACGGAGACCGCCTGCTGCTGCTGGCGGCCAGGCTGCTGACCAGTGTAGTCCGGAAATTTGGCTCAGCCACGGATTTTATAGGGCACATTGGAGGCGATGATTTTGTGATATTAACCCATAAGGATAAAGCCGATAACCTTTGCCAGCAATACATTCGGTATTTTGACCGGCTGGTGAAAAGTCTTTATTCCGCCGAAGACAGGGTCATCGGGGGATTTTACGGCAGGGACCGGCAGGGACAGGAAACCTGGTTCCCCTTTGTGTCGGTTTCCCTGGCTATTGTAGAGTGCGCCAGCCACTGTTCCGCCGAAGGTTTGGCGGAAACGGCCGCTCAGCTCAAAAAGTACGCTAAATCCAAAATTGGCAGCGTGTATGTCCGGGACCGCCGCTGCACTGCTCCGCCCTACCCTCCTTCCTATTGAGCCGGCTCCGCTTTAAACAAAGGGGTGGACAAGTACCGTTCGCCGGTATCCGGTAACAGCACCACCACCGTTTTCCCGGCATTCTCCGGGCGGCGGGCCACTTCCAAAGCAGCATACATGGCCGCCCCTCCGGAAATTCCCACTAACATTCCTTCCTCCCGGGCCACTCTTCTGGCCGTTTCCATGGCTTTTTCACCGTTAACCTGAAAAATTTCATCAATCATCGCGAGGTTTAAAACCTTCGGTACAAAACCCGCTCCAATCCCCTGAATGGGATGACTGCCCGGCTGTCCTCCGGAAAGGACCGGGGATTCTGCCGGTTCCACCGCGATGGCCTGAAAGGAAGGTTTTCTTTCTTTGATATAGGTGGACACTCCGGTGATGGTTCCCCCTGTGCCAACACCAGCCACAAAGATATCCACCTTGCCGCCGGTATGCTCCCAGATTTCAACGGCGGTGTTCCGCACATGGGCCCGGGGATTGGCGGGGTTGGCAAACTGCTGCAGCATGAGGGCTCCAGGTGTACTTTTTACCAGTTCTTCCGCTCTGGCAATGGCCCCATTCATCCCTTCCCGGCCGGGAGTAAGAATCAGCTCCGCCCCGTAGGCCTGCAGCAGGCTGCGCCGCTCTTGGCTCATGGTCTCCGGCATGGTTAAAATTAATCGCAGCCCCAGAGCCGCGCAGGTAAGAGCCAGCCCCACCCCGGTATTGCCGCTGGTGGGCTCCACCAGAACGCTGTCCTTGTCAATAACGCCCCTTTCCAGCGCATCCATAATCATAGCGTAACCGATACGGTCCTTGACACTTCCCCCGGGATTAAAAAATTCCACTTTGGCCAGCACCTCGGCCGCCGTCCCCGCAGCCAACCGGTTTACCCGCACCAGCGGAGTGCCGCCAATGGTTTCTAAAATATTATTATAAATGGTCATTTTTACCGCCCCCGTTTTTATTTTAGACCCTTTACCAAGGCATTCCCTAAAATTATTCTACCTTATAAGGAATATTATAACAGAATATAGAAAACCTGAGCGTGTTCCTGCAAGTTCCTTTGTTCAAGGCTTTTAAAAGTACCTGCCATCCATAAATTATTCTAAACCCGGTCTTTTTGTTGGTTCTCCAATGGAAAAATGCCAACAGAAAGAGACCTTTCAAAAGCTCGGCGAACTTCTGAAAGGTCCCTAATAGACTCATTGTTATTTTTTCGTTACTTTTAAGGCAGCGGGCTCCTCATAATCCCCTATCAACAGAGGATTCCGGGAGGATCTTACATCATGCCGCCCATGCCACCCATTCCGCCCATGCCGGCCATAGGATTGGCGGCATTTTCTTCGGGCTTATCGGAAATCAGCGTCTCGGTGGTGAGAATCATGGCTGCGATGGAGGCAGCGTTTTGTAAAGCAGACCGGGTTACTTTGGCCGGGTCAACAATCCCTGCGGCAATCATATCCACGTAATCTTCACTCATAGCGTTAAAGCCCACGCCCTTTGCAGTGGCTCTAACTTTCTCAACCACCACGGAACCTTCGTGGCCGGCGTTATTGGCGATTTGGCGCAGGGGTTCTTCCAGGGCCCGCTTAACAATGTCCACACCGGTTTTGGCGTCGCCTTCCAGCACGATGCTGTCCAGGGAGCCGATAATATCGATATAGGCAGTGCCGCCGCCGGGGACAATTCCCTCTTCAACAGCAGCACGGGTTGCGTTCAGAGCATCGTCGATACGCAGTTTTTTCTCTTTCATTTCAACCTCGGTGGCTGCGCCAACCTGAATGACAGCAACACCGCCGGCCAGTTTAGCCAGACGCTCCTGCAGTTTTTCACGGTCGAAATCAGAGGTGGTTTCTTCGATTTGCTTTTTAATCTGGGCTACCCGGCCTTCGATATTGGACAGGTCACCACCTCCGCCAACAATGATGGTTTCTTCTTTCTTAACCCGAATCTGACGGGCAGTACCCAGCATATCCAGAGTGGCTTTATCCAGCTTCAGGCCGATATCTTCGGTGATAACGGTAGCGCCGGTAAGGGTTGCGATATCTTCCAGCATGGCCTTGCGGCGGTCGCCGAAACCGGGAGCTTTAACCGCAACAACATTCAGGGTGCCGCGCAGTTTGTTCAGCACCAGAGTGGCTAAGGCTTCGCCCTCCAGGTCTTCGCAAATCAGCAGAACGGGCTTGTTGCCGGTCTGAATGACTTTTTCCAAAATAGGCAGGATTTCCTGAATAGAGGCAACCTTTTTATCGGTAATCAAAATGTAAGGATCGCTGAGGGAAGCCTCCATCTTGTCGGTATCGGTGGTCATGTAAGGGGAAATATAACCCCGGTCAAAGTTCATGCCTTCCACAACTTCCAGGTTTGTTCCGATACCCTGGGATTCCTCAACGGTAATAACGCCGTCTTTGCCTACTTTTTCCATGGCTTCGGCAATGAGGCTGCCAATGGAATCATCATTGGCGGAAACGGTAGCTACCTGGGAAATGGCTTCCTTGCTTTCAATGGGCTTTGCCATGGCTTTGATTTCTTCAACAGCCTTTTCAACGGCTACTTCAATGCCCCGTTTGATAATCATGGGATTGGCGCCGGCGGCTACGTTTTTCAGTCCTTCCCGAACGATGGCCTGAGCTAAAACCGTGGCGGTGGTGGTGCCGTCACCAGCTACATCGTTGGTCTTGGTGGCAACCTCTTTAACCAGTTGGGCGCCCATATTCTCAAACTTATCAGCCAGTTCAACTTCCCGGGCAATGGTTACACCGTCATTGGTGATGGTGGGTGCACCAAATTTTTTATCTAACACAACATTGCGGCCTTTAGGGCCAAGGGTTACCTTAACCGCTTCAGCCAGGGCGTTTACGCCTCTTTCCAGTGACTTGCGGGCATCCTCGCGGAAAATAATTTCTTTAGCCAAGGTCAATAACCTCCTTATATAATCAAAACTTTAAGTACAAAAATAAACTTATTCAACAATAGCCAGAATATCCATCTCTCTTAAGATCAGGAATTCTTCTTCTTCAATTTTAACCTCGTTGCCGGCATATTTGGAGAAGAATACTTTGTCACCGGCCTTAAGATCAATGGTGGCGCGCTGGCCGTTTTCCAGCAGGCGGCCGGGACCTACGGCAATCACTTCGCCCTGCTGAGGCTTCTCTTTGGCAGTATCCGGCAGTACGATGCCGCTCTTGGTTTTTTCTTCCTGGGGCAGTGCCTTTACAACTACCCTGTCACCTAATGGTTTAATCACAAAAAACCCTCCTTTAAAATTATTAAGGTTTTTTAATTTGCGGGTTGTGTTGTTAGCACTCATTAATATTGAGTGCTAACACCCAGTTAATATAATATAGAACGAGAAGATTAAAAGCAACTACCTACAATGGCAAATATACCAAAATGGCCTAGAAAAAATTTAATTTGGTACATTTATCTTTTAATTTCTCCCTCTATATTAGATTTTCAGCCCTATCATTTTTTTTACCCACAAGATATCTTAACCTATACCTGGTTATTTTATGCAATTTTTAAAAATTTTTTCATTTAGCCGGAACCACACTCGCCACCCCGTCCGGTAAGGATCTCCAAACCATGGGGCAGCACCGGCAGAACCACCTCCAGGCATTCCCTTACCCCCTTTACACTGCCGGGCAGGTTAATAATTAAGGTTTTGCCCCGGATACCGCTGATTGCTCTGGACAGCATGGCCTTGGGCGTTTTTTTCAGACTTTCCGCCCGGATGGCTTCCGCCAATCCCGGCACCTGCCGGTGGATGACGGCCAGGGTGGCTTCGGGGGTGTTATCCCTTGGCCCCAGCCCGGTTCCACCGGTGGTTAAAATAAGATCCAGGGCATGTTGGTCGGCAAATTCAATCAAAGTATTCTTTATCACTTCCGGATCATCGGGTACCACCCGGTATTGCTCCACCCGGCCAAGACCCGCCACCAGCTCTTTAATGGCGGCGCCGCTGGTATCCTCCCGTTCTCCCCGGGCCCCCTTGTCGCTCATGGTTACAATACCTATTTTATACATGCTTTCACCTCCAAGGATTTTGCCGGCCTTCACAACAGCCTCCGGTTAAGATACAATAAAATAAATATTGCGATATTTTATAAGGAGGCTGGGAAATGACCTGGCAGATTAACAGAACATCCATAAATATCGTTAAAATCAAAGGGGATAAAATCCTTCATACCGAAGATCCTATTGTTCGCGAAGTTCCCGTAACCCTGTTCCTCAACGGCAGGGAGTTTGTGACCATGGTTTGTTCCCCGGAAGGTTTGGAAGAACTGGCCGTAGGCTTTCTTTGCTCCGAAGGACTGCTTCAGAGTCCGGAGGATCTCAACAATATTCAAATTGATTACGAGAATGGAACCGTTCATATTGAAGCTTTGGAAGGCGAATCGGAAAAAAAATTTCTTAAAAGAAACATTACTTCCTGCTGCGGCAGGGGGCGTCCGGTTTTTTATTTTGTGAATGATGCCAAGAGCATGAACAAGATCACCACTCCGCTTTTGGTAACTCCCGGACAGGTTTGGAATTTATCCGACCGTCTGGAAGAAATGTCCGTTTTATTCCAACAAACCGGCGGGGTTCACAATGCTGCCCTTTGCGCTCCCACCGAAGTGATTTTGTTTTATGAAGACGTGGGTCGGCACAATGCCGTAGACAAAATCTTTGGCCGGGCTTTCTTGAACGGCATCTCTCTGGAGGACAAAATTCTGGTCTTCAGCGGCAGGGTTTCTTCTGAAATTGTTATCAAGGTAGGCAAAATGGGCCTGCCGGTTATCATTTCCCGCTCCGCCCCCACCGACCTGGGAATTGAAATGGCTGAAAAACTGGGTATCACCATCGTTGGTTTCGCCAAGGGGGAGCGGATGAATGTATACACCTATCCGGAGCGCATTTTAGGCTGATCGGGCTGCCTTCGGTTCTCTTTGCCTGTTCTTTTCTAAAAATTTTCTCAGCAGGGTGAGGTTTTCCTCACCCTCTTTTAGGTTCAACGCAAAAGGAAATATTCCTAATGAAAGCTTTCTTTAAAAATCCTTTTAACGGCCCTTTCCATCTCCGTCCGGAAATTTCCAAAGGAGACCACCAGCTTTTGACCAACTTCCGTAAGGCTGGCTCCCCCGCCGGTATCCCCGCCTACCTGGGTGGCCACCAGTTGAATGCCCCAGTTTTTTTCCGCACGCTTAATTTTACCCCAGGCGGCCCGGTAGGACATGCCCATCTCTCTGGCTGACCGGGAAATGGAGCCGTACTCTTGGACATAGGTGAGCAGGTAATACAACCCGTCACCAAAATTGGTGCCTCCCCGCTCCAGCCAGACCTTGCAGCCCGGTTCAAAAAGTTCCAGCGGGGGCTTGTTTAGAAATTCTCCAGGCTCCTTTTTCATAAATTCACCTAGATTCCCTGCCGGTACATCACGCCGCCGCAATCTCTTAGATCATACCCGCCCAATTTCTCCACCTGCTGCCGGAATTCCGGTGTGTCAATAACTTCCAACAGCCGAGTGATGTAAGGGGTATCCCAGTACTCTCCCGGAATACAAAGGTCATAACGTTCCTCCACCACCGGAACAAAATCCAATTCCAGGGCATTGGCCGCCGCTAAAATACCCAGACCGGCATCAGCCGCTCCGCTGGCTACAGCGGCGGCAACCGCCATATGAGTATATTCCTCCCGGTTATAACCATAGATGCTGTCCGGGTTTATGCCCAGTTGTTTTAAACGGAAATCCAGCAATATCCTGGTACCGGCACCTCTCTGCCGGTTGATAAAGCGGACTCCTTCCCGGACCAGATCTTCCAGTCCGCCAATTCCCAGAGGATTGCCCTTGGCCACCATTAAACCCTGTTGCCGGTAAACCAGATTTACCAGCACCACCGGGCGATCTCCCAGCAGCTTTTGAATATAAGAGATGTTGTAATCACCGGTTTCCTCATCCAGCAGATGCGTGCCGGCGCAGTGGCATTCTCCCCGTTTAATGGCATTCAGTCCCCCCAGGCTCCCTACATTGGCACTGGAAAGACTGGCCTCCGGAAAACTCCTGCGCAGGTGGTTGGCTAAAATGTCCAGGGCCATATCGTGGCTTCCGATAACCACGGTGGTCTGGCTCACTTCTTCCAGGGAGCGCATCAGTTCAATCTTTACCGTTTCTCCTGCCCGAAATCCCTCGGAAGGCCGGGGAACCCGCAGCATGCCGTCAGCCCGGACCATAGACATGATAATGCCGGCCCCGCGGGAAATGGGTGTGGCAACAAATTTGTCCCCTACTTGACCCAGTTTAACCCGAATGAATTCTTCCACGCCCATGGGAGAGGGCATTTTACGGGAGATAATGGCATCGGCGGTTGGAGTAGCCGGTGGAACCGAGCCTAGTTTTTTATAAATAACCGGTTTAACAAACAGTTCCATGGTCAGGGCCGCAGAAACCGGGTAACCTGGAATACCGATGACCGGCTTGCCTTTAATTTCTCCCAGGATCACCGGTTTGCCGGGCTTAATGGCTACCCCGTGGGTTAAAACCGTACCCAATTCACGGATCAACGCCGCGGTAAAATCTTCCCTTCCGGCCGAGGAGCCGGCATTGACCACCACCACGTCCACTTCCTCCAGGGCGCTGGTAATGGTGGCCTTCAGTTGGTCCCACTGATCCATCGTAATGGACCGCCGGAGAGGTTCACCGCCCCAGGTCTGCACCATGGCCCCCAACACCCGGGTATTGTATTCCACGATATCCCCCGGTTTTAACTGGGACCCCGGCTGCACCAGCTCGGTTCCGGTGGGAAGCAGCGCCACCCTGGGTCTGGGATGAACCGCAACGGTTCCCACTCCGCCGGCCAAAATACCGCCAATATCCACCGGACGCAGGGTGTGGTTCGCGGGTAAAATCATCTCGGTGGCCACCACGTCTTCCCCAATGGCACGCACATGTTGCCAGGGAGCCGCAGCAGAAGTAATTTCAAAGGCTTCGTCTTCCACAAAGTGGACATCTTCAATCATGATTACCGCATCGCAGCCTGCGGGGATTGGATCGCCGGTATCCACCACCTGAGCCTTTTCTCCCAACCGGATCTGTTTGGGCATGGCATCGGAAGCACCAAAGGTCAGGGATGAGTCCACCGCAATCCCGTCCATGGCCGAAGCATGATAATGGGGGGAAGAGTTCACGGCAAAAATCGGCTCCGCCGTGACCCGTCCCAGGGCTTGCTCGGTGGCCAGAATCTCCGGCGGCCCCGGGCTCAGAGCCCCTTTGGTTTGTAGGTGATGAAGCCAGCCCTCCAGGGCCTCTTCCCAGGGACGATTGTCCAGGTAGACATCTCTTTTATTTCTCATGGACGTCTTCTCCTATCTTTAATTTTAGAATTTATGGTAACTTTAATTTAAAAGGCAGAACCGCTAGAACAACCACACATCCACCCATTCCCCGGCCTCCACCCCCTCCTTATTCAGGGGCAGATGAGCCACACCGTCCGCCTTGACCATGGTGCTGATTAGACCTGACTTGCCCAGGACAGGCTCGGCCAGTAGGGTTCCGTCCTCTCCCCGGCGTAGAACCACCCGCAGGAAGTCATCCCTTCCGGTGGCCGAATGTACATTACGGGTCATCACAGCCCGCAGGGGGAATTTTCTGAGATCCCCGGAAATATCCAGGGATTCAATGAATGGCCGTGCCAGCAGGTTGAAAACTACCATAGCCGAAACCGGATGACCCGGCAGCCCAAAAACAGCCTTACCGTCCACCATGGCGCCGATGGAAGGCTTGCCGGGTTTAATGGCCATACCATGGAACAGCACTCCCGGTTTACCAAGGGTATCAATAACCCGGGCCGTTACATCCCGGGTTCCTACGGAACTGCCCCCGGAGATCAGGATCATATCGTTTTCCGCCAGGGCCTGAACCATGGTATTCCGCAAGGTGTCAAAATCATCTTCAACAATGCCGTAAAGCCTGGGCATTCCCCCAGCTTCCAGAACCTGTCCGTACAAGGCATAGGAATTGATATCCCTGACTTTCCCCGGAGGCACCGGTTGGTTTGGTTCCGTCAGTTCATCGCCGGTGGAAAGAATGCCCACCTTCAGGGGCATCAGAACCGGAACCCGGGTTACACCCACTGCCGCCAGCAGGCCCAAATCCTGAGGGCGCAGGCGGTGTCCCGCTGTCAGGATGGTCAAACCCGCCATGACGTCTTCCCCCCGGCGTACGACATTTTCTCCGGGAGCAACCGGCCTGGTAATACCAATGGTCTTTTCATCCAGCTCTTCCGTATATTCCACCATTACCACGGCATCCGCTCCGGCCGGGAGCATGCCCCCGGTTGGAATGGCCCAGGCTTGGCCCGGTTCCAGGAACCCGGCGGCTTCCCTGCCCATAATAACTTCACCGGCAATGTTCACATAGGCAGGCAGGGATTCGGCGGCGCCAAAGATATCCCGGGCTCGGACCGCATAGCCGTCCATAGTGGACCGGTCAAAGCCGGGAACCTCCTCCAAAGATACGATATCCCGGGATAACACCCGGTTTAATCCCTCCAACAGGGGAACGGTTTCCTCTTCACGGCGAATAACATGCTTGGACAGGGTTTGCCGCGCCTGCTGTACCGTCAATACATTAAATAGTTCCAAGATAACCCTCCCGTTTAAAAACAGCCCAGTTCGCAGGCTTTAATCTTAATTTTTAGTTCATCACAAACCTTGCCCACCACTCCCGGGGCTACAGCAAATTCCCCGGCTATTTTACGGGCCGCCGTGCAGGAAAGTTTTCCTTCCCGGGCTGCTTTTTTCACGGCCTCTACAATTTTCTCCTGAGTTTGCTCCACAATATTCTCCCCTTTTCGATTAACCTTTTATTTGTGTTATTATTACATTGGAATGGTAAAATATCCTGCCATACCCAGAGACTCTTATTGATCTTTTATAAAAACGAGCCTTTATTTTATGGACAACCCGTTTCTAAGGAGAGAGAAAATGATTGCCATTGAACTTACCGGCGCAGCCGTTCTTTACCAGGGAACCATCCAGGATGTGATCTGGCTTTTTTATCCCGGTGCACAATTGGTTCATTCCGGGCCGGAACCCCGTCTTCATTTAGAGTTGGGGCAGGAAGGACCGGTCCTTTGGGCAGAGGCCCGGTTTTACGACCAGCCGGCGGCCATAACTCACAGGGCTACAGGCTGGCAGCCGGTTATTGCCGAAGAATCCCTTATTGAACTAAAAAGATTGGCCCGGCTGGCTGTTTTCCGGGCTCTGGAAGCCGCCACCGGAAAAAACCCCAGCCCTTGGGGCATTATGACCGGCATTCGCCCCACCAAAGTGGTTCACCGGCTGATGGATGAAGGCTGGTCCCAAGAGCAGGTAAAGGCCTACCTGATGGCGGGCTATGCCCTGCGGGAAGACAAAGCCGAACTTATTACCACTGTTGCCCGGACCCAGCGTTCCTGGCTGCTTTCCAGGGAACAGGCCAAAAAATTGGTGTCGGTTTATATAGGCATTCCCTTTTGTCCATCCCGCTGCCTTTATTGCTCTTTCCCTTCTTACCCGCTAAAAAAGCACCGCGCTATGGTGGAACCCTTCCTGAAAGCGCTTCTGGAAGAAATCAAGGTGGTGGGAGAAGCCCTGCAATCCAGAGGCATCGCCGTGCAGACCCTTTACCTGGGCGGTGGTACCCCCACCAGCCTGCAACCGGATCAAGTACACCTGCTGCTGGAAACCATCAACCGCTGCTTAAAGGGTCCCTGTACCCGTGAAGTAACGGTGGAGGGAGGCAGACCGGATACGTTAAGCCGTGAGATGCTTTCCCTGCTGGCGGAGCAGGGAGTCAGCCGCCTCAGTATCAACCCCCAGAGCATGAATCAGAAAACCCTGGAGACCATCGGCCGCCAGCACACGGTGGAAGATATCTACCAGGCTGTGGAAACGGCCAGGCAATTAAAATTCCCCACCATCAATATGGATTTAATTATTGGTCTGCCTGGGGAAACTGCAGCCGACGTAACCCAAACCATGGACCGCATTGCCAAGCTGCACCCGCAAAATCTGACGGTTCACGCCCTGGCCTTAAAGCGGGCCTCGGATTTAAAGCAAAGACTGGATCAGTTTCCTTTGACTTCCGCCTCCGAGACCACAGCCATGTGGCAGGAGACCCACCGGGGTGCCCGCAGCCTTGGTCTGGAACCCTATTATCTGTACAGGCAAAAGCAAATGGTCGGTAATCTGGAGAATATCGGTTATGCCCTGGCGGATCATCTCTGTATTTATAACATTCAAATGATCGAAGAAAGGCAAACCATTATCGGACTGGGGGTGGGAGCCAGTTCCAAGTGGGTGGATTCCGATACCTGGAGGCTGGTGAATGACTACAATGCCAAAGAGCCAAGGCAGTACACCGAGCGGTTAAGGGAATACCTGGAACGGAAGGTACAGCACATTCAACAGATGGGAGCCGGAAGTTAATTTGCATATTGGTACACAGACGGGAGAAGCCCCGTCTTTTTATATGAAAAAATTTCCATAAAATTATTTTTAAAGTTATGAAATAAAAGAACTCCCCGCTACGTCAAAGTGAGCGTGAAGAAACGGTCAGGAAGGAGGCGAAAGGCTATCGGAACACCGGATGTGCCGCAGGACATCATAGAAAAGGCGAGAACGGGCGATACAGGAGCCTTTGAGGCCATCGTCAGGTGGTATCAGCCCGGTATTTTCAATGTGGCCTTTCGCATCTTGAATGACCGGGAAGAAGCCCGGGATGCCACCCAGGAGGTCTTTATCAAGTTGTACTCTGCCCTGGCCTCTTTCCGGGGTGAAGCAAAATTCACCAGTTGGTTTTACCGAATTGCCACCAATGTTTGTTTGGACCGCTACCGCAGGAACAAAAAATCAAGGGCCCACACGATTCAGGACCGCTATGAGGATATCGCGCCAAGGGCCCCCACCACGGCAAGGGACGATCCGGCGGAAATATATCAGCAGAAGGAATCCCTGTCAGCACTTCAGGAACTCATCGCCGATCTGCCTGTAAAATACCGCACCGTCCTTATTTTACGCCATCTGGAAGGCCTTAGTTATCAGGAAATCGCAGACATTATGGAAATACCGGTACAAACCGTCGGTACTCAAATTCATCGTGCCAAGGCAGTTTTACAGAAGAAAATGAAACCCATCCACAAAGGGGGTATCTCCCATGAACCAGACCTGCCTATGGATTAAAAAAAATCTAGCAGCCTACGGCGATCACCAGTTGACGCCGGAAGATCAGACCCGGATAGATAAACACCTGAAACACTGTCCGGAATGCCAGGCCTACTGGCAGGAACAACAAGCCTTAAATCACTGGTTGGATAACCTCGTTATGGAGGAACCTCCGCCCGAACTAACCGGTCAGATTATGACAGCCATTGAGTCCCTGCCTCCGGTCCGGAACGGGGCCCTTCAGGTACAGGAATATTCCTGGTGGGACTTTACCCTCAGAAGTTTTCTGCTGCTGCTTACAGGTACAACGGTTCTTCTGGTGTCCGTCTGGATCTACCTGGAGCAGCGGTACGGCTGGTTGCAAGCAGCAGGACTCATCCGCTGGAAAATGGCCAAGGGATGGGAACAAATCTGGAACACGGTGGATTTATGGTACCTGAGTTTGCTGCAATGGTTCTACCATACCTGGAACTCGGCTGTAAACTGGCCGGCGAGCTCAGGAACCTCATTGCTGCAGGGTATTGTCTCGGTGCGGGAACACTTTGCCTCCCACCAGGGTGCTCTGGGAACGGCGTTGATTATTTTGGTCATTTGGATACTCCTGACCCTTATCACCGCTCATCTTGGTTCCAGGATTATTTTTAATCGCGGAGAGGAGAGAACGAATTGTCAAAAATAAAAGGCATCGCCTTATGGCTGCTTAAATGGACCCTCCTTATGGCTGTAATTGCCTTAATCATACTAGGCTTCAGTTTTCTTGAACGGGGCCAGTTGGCCAAGGAAATTTCTTACGCTCTTAACCTGCCAACACAAGAATGGTGGCAGCCGGAATTTCAAGAAACTCCATCCCCACAGGTAGTGGAAATTCAGGATGAATGGAAGGAAATTAACCTCCCCCCCAACCAATCGCTGCCTGAGCTGAAGGAACCGAACAAACGGCTGAAAATCCGCGCTACTCAGGTTATCGGCATCGTAGAAGCCAAGGAAGTACGACTCTATGAAAACGCCACTGCCGGCTCTGTGATCGCCAATGAAACGGCTGCCATTTACGGCGGTTCGGTTAAACAAAATGTCCAGGGCGCCAGGATTATACTGGCCCCGGATGAACAGTCTGAGTTTAATCTCTATTCCCATCCCTATCAGGCATTTAAGGATGATAGGGAACAAAAGGGAGACCGCGGAACCGTCTACGGCAATCTAACCGGGAATGAAATTCTAGCCCTGGATGGCACCACCGTCCTAGGAGACGTGGGTACCGTTGAAAGCCAATTGGATCTGGCCGGCGTCGTACAGGGCAATGTTACCGGAAAGCAAATTATCCTCCGGTCCACCGCGCTGATTCATGGTGATGTGGTTATCAGCAGTGACTCGGTGATCATGGAGCCCGGTGCCAGTATATTAGGCAAAATAAGAAACCTGGATGATAAACCCGTCAAGATTGTCAAAGGAGAAACTTCGTCCGAAAGAAGCTATCACAACAATCCATCCGGGGCAGCGGACTTTGGTCCATCTTATGAAAGGGTTGTTGTCCAAGAGGATAGCAAGGGGTTTTTATTCCTGCTCTGGATTCCTGTTTTACTGGGTATTTTGGCAACTCAGTTCATTACCTACGGTTTCTTTCCCGGTGATGTGGCTGAAGGCATGGAAAATCTGACGCTTCGTCCCTTGCGAACATTATGGATCGGTTTTGTAACGGCTGCTCTGGGAGTCCCCCTGTGCTTCCTGCTGTTCATTACCATTCTGGGCATCCCCTTTTCCCTGGCCCTCAGCATCGCTCTGCTCTTGGCAATTCTGGTAGGTTCGTCCGGAGTCTGCCTAAAAATTGGCCGCAAGGTGAGTGCCTCTTTTGGCCTGAATCTTTCCCAGGTTAAAGAAATGCTGCTGGGAGTATTGCTGGTGGCCCATTTGATCTGGATTCCGGTGCTGGGCTGGTTATTCTTGATGGTGCTGGGTGTCATGGGACTGGGCAGCGTCATTATGATTTGGTACCCACGTTTCAAAAACCACTGGTCCCGGTGGCGGGAGTCCCGCCGGACAAAGGAAGCGGAGCATAAGTTAGAAGAGCCCTCTCCGATTGAAGAAAGCGACGACGAAAATAAACGGGAATAAGGAAAAAGCGAATCTATTAAACACTTGACCCCACATTGAGGTCACATGAAAAAATACCCTCCCCTGGCAATGAATGCTCGCCATCATGGGAGGGTATTTTGCCGGGGAAAACATTGCCTTACCCGGTCTTCGGTGATGATATAATGAACCGGCTGGTCATGGGGCCCGGTTATGGAACTTAAGTCCGGCACCATTTGAAATTCATAGGCTAAGGCCACGGTAACGGCTTCCTTTTTCAACCGGGGTATAAACCGGTCAAAGTATCCGCCGCCATAGCCCAGGCGGTTTCCCGCGGGATCAAAAGCCACGCCGGGTACAAGCACCAGATCCAGTTCCTCGGGCTTTACCGGTCTGAAAGCGCCGGAACGGGGCTCCAGGATGCCGTACAAGCCCGGGATTAAGTCTTCGGAGGGATTCAGCAGCCGGGAAGGAGTTATGGATTTATCGTTGGCCCTGGCCACCGGTACCATTACGGCCCTGCCTTCTTTCAGCGCTTCCCTGACCAGGTCGCCGGTATAAACCTCTTGGCGGAAGTCAAGATAAACCATCATTTTATTGGCGGCACGGTAAATATCCAGGTTCACCAAATGTTCCTGGATCAGCCGGCTTTTTTCCCGAACCTGCCGCTGGTCCAATGAATCCCTCATTTTTATCATTTGCTTGCGGATTTGCTCTTTGCTATTCAATGGTTCTCCTCTAAAAAATTTTAGTCTGGCCCAGGTTCACAGTGAACATTCCCTTGATAAAAAGATCAAAAACCCTTCCCGGAGGAAGGATTTTTGTTTCATCACATTTGATAAACTTCTTCTCCAGAAACAATGCGCACCCCGTTTTTCTGAAGTACTTTGATCGCCTCGTCTACCTGCTCAACCCGGAATACGATTAAAGCAGCGCTGGCTGTCTGGGTTACAAAAGCATAAAGATATTCAATGTTGATGCCCACCTGATCCAGGTGCTGGAGGATATTGCTTAAGCCTCCCGGCTCATCCGTAACTTCCACAGCAATCACATCGGTGGTACTTACCGTAAACCCGTTTTCCCGTAACACCTGATAGGCCAACTGGGGTTTATTCACAATGAGACGAAGAATACCAAAGTCCGTGGTATCCGCGATGGAAAGGGCACGAATGTTAATATCGTTTTCTCCAAGCACTTCCGTTACTTTGGCCAGGCGACCCTTCTTGTTTTCCAGAAAAATGGAAATCTGCTGCACGCGCACCTTAACGCCCCCCTTATCTTCTTGGATTATATTTCCCTCTTATCAATAATTCGTTTCGCTTTCCCTTCACTGCGTGGTAAAGATTTCGGTTCCACCAGCTTGATCTTAGCAGAAATTCCTAGAACACTTAGAATTCGCTCTCTGAGCCTTCTTTCCAGAACCTCCAGGCCGGCGATTTTATCCGAAAACATGGAACTGGATAATTCAACTTGGATCTCCAGATCATCCATGGCAGCCTTCCGGTCCACCACCAGCAGGTAATGAGGTTCGGTTTCCCCGAACTCCAGCAATACGCTTTCAATTTGGGACGGGAATACATTCACACCCCGGATAATGAGCATATCGTCGGTACGTCCGGTAATTCTCTCCATGCGGATATGAGTGCGTCCGCAGGCGCATTTCTCAGGATATAAAGCGGAAATGTCCCTGGTACGGTAACGGATGACAGGGAAACCCTCTTTGGTTAAGGTGGTAAAGACCAGTTCACCCCTTTGGCCGTAAGGTAGCGGTTGCTCTGTCTCCGGATCAATGATTTCCGGAATAAAATGATCTTCGAAAATATGGAGCCCGTTTTTATAGGGGCACTCCATGGCTACCCCGGGTCCCAGCACTTCGCTTAAACCATAGATATCGTGGGCGATGATCCCCAGCTTTTCCTCTAATTGCACACGCATATTGTTGGACCAGGGTTCAGCACCAAAAATGCCGGCCTTCAATGGCAGGGTATGGGGGTCCAGTCCCTGAGCAATCATTTCATCCGCCAGGAACAGGGTGTAGGACGGGGTGGCTGTTAAAATGGTGGTGCCAAAATCCTGCATCAGCATGATCTGACGGGCGGTATTGCCGCCGGAAATGGGAACAATGGTGGCTCCCAGCCGCTCGGCCCCATAATGAATGCCCAGTCCCCCGGTAAACAAACCGTAGCCATAGGCGTTCTGAACCACATCTTCCCGGGTGCCCCCGGCCATCACAAAACAACGGGCCACCAGGTCGGCCCAGTTATCCAGGTCCTTTTTAGTATAACCCACCACAATGGGTTTACCGGTGGTACCCGAAGAGGCATGCATCCGCACAATTTCACTGCGGGGCACTGCAAAAAGGCCGAAGGGATAAGTATCTCTTAAATCTTTCTTGGTTGTAAAGGGCAATTTTCTTAAATCCTCCAGGGAATGAATCTCCCCCGGGGTAATCCCCTTTTCTTGAAAAGCCTGACGATAAAAAGGCACCGAAGTATAAACCTTTTCCACCAATGCTTTTAATCTTTTTAATTGAATCTCCGCCAACTGGTCCCGGGACATGGTTTCATGATGGGCATCCCAGTATGTGCTCAAGTCTCTACACCTCCGTACTCCCGTACTAAAATTAAAGTATGCTGTATAAATTTAAATGTATTCTACAGAAAGCTTGTAGTTCCTACCTTGTATAACAATATAATAAAAAATTAATACCCCTTTCCCAGCCATCGTTCGGATTTTAAAGCTCATTGATATACACAAGAAAAGTCCTTATTTATCAAGTTATTAACAGACTTATCCACATTATCCACAGAGAATCTTCCACAGAACAAAGTTTTTAATTCAAATTTTCTTCTCTTTATGTCTACTTTCCAAGGACATTTGTCCCTGATTCTCCGGTCCCTCATACTGATCCTGCCCAAGGGCTAAACCCGGAACTGCGTTCAGGGTTAAACCGGCAAAATCACTTCTCAAGTATTTATAGTAACCGGCACAGGCAATCATAGCCGCATTATCGGTACACAGGTCCAAGGGTGGAAAGACCACCCGGCAGCCCGCCTCTGCCGCCCTTAGCAGCAGCCGTTCCCGCAGGCTCCGGTTGGCTGCCACACCTCCCGCCAGCATAATGGTTTTCACCCCGCAGCCCTGGGCAGCGATAAAGGTCTTCTCTACCAAAACTTCCACCACCGCCCGCTGGAAGCTGGCGGCAAGATCGGCCTTGTTCACTTCTTCTTTTCGCTGGCCGGCCCGGTTTAAATAGTTGAGCACCGCCGATTTGAGGCCGCTGAAGCTGAAATCCAAGCTTCCCTCCTCGAGAAATGCCCGGGGAAGCTTTATGGCGTTGGGGTCTCCTTCCTTGGACAGTTTATCAATCAGGGGGCCTCCGGGGTAACCCAGCCCCATGGCCCTGGCTACTTTGTCAAAAGCCTCTCCGGCCGCATCATCCCGGGTACGCCCAAGAAGCTGGTAACTTCCCCGGTGAGGCATGTAAACCAGGTCCGTGTGTCCCCCGGAAACCACCAGGCAAAGCAAAGGAAATTCCAGCTCCGGACGAACCAGAAAATTGGCTGAAATATGACCTTCCAGGTGGTTAACGCCAATCAGCGGAATGTCCAGCGCATAGGCCAGCGCTTTGGCCGCTGCCACACCCACCAGCAGGGCCCCTACCAGGCCGGGCCCGTAAGTTACCGCCACAGCATCCAGATCAGCCAGGGTCGCACCGGCTTTGTCCAGCGCTTCCAGGATAACCGGGTTCACATTTTCCAGGTGCTTCCGGGAAGCCACCTCGGGAACCACACCGCCAAATTTTTTATGTGTATCAATCTGAGAGGCAATGATATTGGATCGCAAATCCACCCCGTCCACCAGTATGGCCGCAGAGGTTTCATCACAGGATGTTTCAATGCCTAGAACGGTTATGCTCATCTTTTCCTCCGGTCTTTTCTGGATGCTGCAGGTTGTCGCCGGACGCGGAAGCACTGTCCCCGCCGCTTAAATCAACCCACATAATAATGGCATCCTCGTTGGTATCCGTATAATAACGCTTGCGAAGTCCCTTTTCCTTAAAACCCAGCTTTTTATACAATTCCCGGGCCACTGTGTTGGAGGGCCTTACCTCCAGGGTCATGCGAACCGCCCCCCTTAAGACGGCCCTTCTCATCATTTCGCACATCAAGGCCTGCCCCAGCTTCTTCCCCCGGTGCTCCGGGTGAACCGCCACATTGGTGATATGGGCTTCATCCAGCACCATCCACATGCCGGCATAGCCGGCTACTTCCTCCCCCTGCAGGGCAACCAAATAATGGGCAAAATGATTGTTGGTTATTTCATAAGTAAAGGCCTGCTGGGACCAGGGAGTAGGAAAAGAAATTTGTTCAATCTGCAACACTGCGGGAATATGCTCCGGGATCATATCCACCAGTTGATAACTCATTTATTCACCTACTTTGTTACATTGGGCCGATAATTTCACTTCCGCTTCGGAAGGTCGAATGTATTCGGGAGTCAATGCCAAAGGCGTCATGCCTCCATGGCGGGCCAACTCAAGGTAGCCCAGCTCAGCTACCGCGCCCCCTCTGGGCAGCAGAGCCGACTGAGGCGCAAACAGAGCCCGCTCCCCCAGCAATTGCAGGAGCTGCTCCTTAAATTCGGGTACCCCGTCACCCAGGAAGGTAACGGCGCCAGCCCATGCTTCCAGCCCATGCGCCAGTTCTTTGATGCTCACTGCCAGGGGACCCAGCAGCAATTGAGGTCGGTCTGCGGTGCCTTTATAGATAGCGGCATAAACCTCATTCTTCCTTGCGTTTAGAATAGGACAAACCACCTGTCCCCGGGCCGCCAGCGGCAGGGCCAGAGCCTCCAGGGTGGATACCCCGATGATCGGAACCTGCCAAACCAGTGCCAGGGTTTTTGCCGTAGTCATGCCAATACGAAGCCCGGTAAAGGAACCCGGCCCTGAGGACACGGCAATGCCGTTAATTTGAGCAGGGGTAATTCCGGACTCTTCAATCACTGCTTTGATCATGGGCAGCAAGTTAACGGAATGAGTACGGCGGTTGTTGACCAATCGTTCGGCCATAATCCTGCCCTTCTCCACAACAGCCACCCCGGCCACCGGTGTGGCTGCTTCAATTCCCAGTACGAACAAGTTTGCTCAACTCCTCCACCAGCGGTTGATACCGTTCTCCTAAGGGGGAAAAGGTGATCCTTCTGCGGTCCTCCGCCGTCTCTTCCCTGGTTAGGGTTATCACCAATCGTTCCCGGGGCAGTAAGGGCTCAATCTTGTTGGCCCACTCAATAAGACATACACCCGAGCCATAAAAATATTCCTCATAGCCCAGATCCTCCATGTCTTCCGGAACTTCAAGACGATAGACATCAAAGTGATACAAAGGCAACCGGCCTTGGTATTCATTAATTAAGGTAAAGGTAGGACTGGTTACGTGGTCCCTCACCCCCAGCCCCAAGGCAACTCCTTGGGAAAAGGAGGTCTTGCCGGCTCCCAGATCGCCATTGAGGCAAAGGATATCTCCAGCTTGCAGGAGTGGAGCCAGTTTTTCCCCCAGGGCAGCCGTCCCTGCCGGGGAAAAGGTTTCAACCATCAGTGGTTCTCTCTGTGCTACAATATTTTCCATTCATTTAACCTCATATTATGAATTCCATTTAAAATATGCTCTTACAACAAGACTATGGTTATTATATAGCAAAGACCCCCGCCTGTAAAAGCAGGGGTCTCGGCTAAAATTCTAGGAGGGAAGAATAAATCGAAAAAGCTGGTACGTTAGGGCGAACAACGGCCAGAGGGCAAAGACTGCCGCCACCAGTCCCGGGGTTTCACCCCAACCCAGTCTTTGAGTGATGGACGGAATGGTTTTCATCATTTTACAGCCCAGCCAAACCCAAGTCAAAAAGATCAGGGCTACCAGGATCAGAGCGAAGGCCTGATGGGCAAACTGTTGCATCATTATGATAACCAACCCCACTAGTAAATACTTGTAGTATTACCAGTTTATAAAGCGCCAAAACAAAGAAAAACCAATAGAACACGGATTTTGCGCATTTCCACGGATTCTCACGGATTTTTTTAATATCCGTGAAAATCCGTATAATCCGTTAAATCCGTGTTCTATTTAAACTAGCACCATCTCTTATAAATGGATTTTGGATCATGGAGGAACCAGCCTAAAAAAAAGCTCCCGTCAGTGATCTCCTTTGAAATCTGACGAGAACTTACGTTAGGCATAGTTTTCCAAACAGGCCTGTTCATAAGGATCGGAATTCCAGACAAAATTCTCTAGTAAGGCTTTAATCTCCTCAACATCAAAAGGTTTGCTCATACACTTCAACGCACCCTTTTGCAGGGCCACGGCGGCCGTATCCTCAGAACTGTAAGCCGTCATCATGACTACCTCGGTATTCGGTGATATTCTCTTAATGTTTCCCAGTGCTTCAAGCCCACCCATTACCGGCATGCGAACATCCATAAAAATTAGATCCGGTTTAATAATTTGAACTTTTTCCACTGCTTCAACACCATTTTGCGCGGTATAAGCATTATGACCTGATTCTTTGACCAGTATTTCCAGAAGATATCGAACGCCTGCCTGATCGTCCACTATCAAAACATCAAGGGTATTTTTCATTTTTCTACTCCTCCCGACATTTTGTGACAAAATGGTATAAAAGTCACTTATTACCATTTATGGTTTTTCTTTTCGACGGGAAGTACTGTAATTCCTTCAAGAAAAAAATTTTTTTGGAAAATTTTTCACGTTCTTATATAACCCGACATCCTTCAACCAGTACCTGCTCAACCCGGTGGGCAGGATCCAATACGGAACGGTCAAGAATGATAATATCGGCGTCTTTCCCGGGTTCCAGAGAACCCACCCGGTGGTCGATGCCCAATATTTTGGCAGCATAAATGGTGATCGCCTTCAATCCTTCTTCTTCAGGCAGACCGCCTTTTACCGCCAGGGCCGCAGAAAGACTCAGGTAATGAATGGGAACAACCGGATGATCGGTCATAATGGCAAAGGGAACTCCCGCCTGATATAAGGATAAAGCCGTCTCCAGGCTCCGGTTCATCAGTTCCACTTTGGCCCGGTTGCTGATAATGGGGCCAACCACCGCCTTGATTCCGGCGGAAGCCAGCCAGGGTGCAATTAAATGTCCTTCTGTACAGTGTTCAACAATTAATTCCAGGCTAAATTCTTTGGCAATCCGCACCGCCGTCATAATGTCATCGGCCCGATGAGCGTGAACCCTTAAGGGCACCTCACCCTTCAGAACCCGAACCACCGCTTCCATTTTTAAGCTCCGTTCCGGCGGACTGCTTTCATGGGTTACGGAGTGTTGTATTTTATCCAGGTAGTTTTGTGCCGCCACCAAAGTATCTCTTAACAGTGCCGCCGAGGCCATCCGGGTCACAGGCATTTTTTGACCGCCGCCATAAACCCGCTTGGGGTTTTCCCCCAGAGCACATTTCAGACCCGCAGGAAAACGGAGGACCATATCATCCACCACCGCCCCGTGGGTTTTCATGGTTACCATCTCGCCACCCACAATGTTGGCGCTTCCCGGACCGGTCACCAGGGTGGTAACCCCTCCGGTCAGGGCGTCCTGAAAAGCAAGATCAGCGGGATTGACCGCATCGACCGCTCTCAAATGAGCGGTTACCGGATCTGTGGTTTCATTGGTGTCGTCTCCCTCAATGCGGTAAATTTCTTCGGCAATCCCCACATGAGTATGGGCATCAATCAATCCCGGCATGACAATCTTTCCGGAAGCGTCAATGATTTCCGTGCCGATGGGAACCGGTACCTCCAGCCCGACTTTTAAAATCTTCTTTCCTTCAATTAACAGGGTTCCTTTTTTCAGCGGCGGCCCTGCCATAGTAAAAATATTGCCGTTTATAATGGCTAACAAAACCATAACCTCCCTAGATTAATCAATCAATCAATTATTTACATGCCTGAATAAAAGACCGGAACAACCCCAGAATCCTGGGATCATGGTTCCACATGCATTCCGGATGACTTTGCACTCCCAGCACATACCGGTGTTTTTTGCTTTCAATGCCTTCCACCACACCATCCAGGGCCCAGGCGCTAACTTCGAATGCCTCTGCCACCTCACCAACCGCCTGGTGATGAAAAGTGTTTACCACCATCTCTTCTCCCAGAATAGTCGCCAGTTTGCTTCCAGGCAGGGTGCGAATAGTATGGGTGCCATACCACCGGGGTGCCTGTTGTTGGTGTTTGAGAGCTCCTTTCATGGTGGAATCAATATCCTGAATAACCTTCCCTCCGGCGGCAATATTCAAAATTTGCACGCCCCGGCAAATCCCCAAGACAGGCATATTTAGAGCCAGGGCCCTGCGGGTCAGCATCAGTTCCAGGCGGTCCCGCCGGGGACAGATATCCCCCATGGCAGGCAAAGGCTCCTCTCCGAAAAGCAGCGGGTCTACATCCACTCCACCGGATAAAAGCAAGCCATCAATGGAATTTAAAATCTGCTCCACATGATCTTCCGGCAAGATGCAGGGAAGTACCAGGGGCAAGCCGCCGGCAGCCTCCACCGCTTCAATGTAGTAGTGACTCAACAAAATCCTGCCAGATCCCCCGTCGTAAGAACTGGTAATACCAATAATCGGAAGCATGGGAATTCCTCCTTAATAAAAATACACCCCTCACTGGAGTGTATTCATTAACAAAACTAAATGTCCACAAGTCCTAGACTGATCTCCACAGCCCGGTTGACTCGGATCATCAGTTCATCATTCAAAGCGGAGACCTTCTCAAAAAGCCTGCTTTTATCAATGGTTCTAAGTTGTTCAAGGAGGATTACCGAGTCCTTTTCCAAACCACTGACCTTTGCCTGAATCTCCACGTGGGTTGGAAGTTTAGCCTTGGCAATTTGTGAGGTAATAGCTGCAATGATGGTGGTAGGACTGTACTGATTTCCTATATCATTTTGTAAGATCAGTACCGGCCTAATGCCCCCTTGTTCCGAGCCGACCACTGGACTGAGGTCAGCAAAGAAAACATCCCCTCGCCGGACTTGCATGGGTTTTTATCCCTCCGCTTTAGCGAGCTCATAACCAGTGGTAACGACCTCAATTTTTTGATACTCCAGGGCCAGAGCCAGATTTAATCTAGCCATTTCCAGGTAGCCTTTTTTCATCTGTTCCCGCAGAATTTGGCGCTTCCTTTCAGCAATATAGAGCTTCATAGCCTCTCTGATAAACTCGCTGCGGTTAACCCTTTCTGCCTCGACAATATCGTCTACCTCCGCCAGCAAACTGTCGGGTAGGCTAATCATAATTCGTCTAACCTGTGCCTGAGCCACCTACCGGACCCCCTTGTTCTTTAATACGCCATATATACACTAAATATATACCCAAAAACGGAAAATTTATGTCAAACTACTATCAGAAGGATCTTTGGCAGCTCCAGGTCCACGATCCAGACAGATCTTCCCGGTCCGCACCATTTCTACAATGCCGTGCTCTCCCAGTACCCCGCACAGGGCATCAATTTTTTCCTCGGTACCGGTGAGTTCAATCACCATGGTCTCCCGGTTCACATCCACCACACTGGCCCGGAATATGTCTACAATATTGACAATATCCGCCCGGCGGCTGGGATCGTCCGCCCTTACTTTAATTAGCGCCAGTTCCCGGTTAATGGAGTCCGAAACAGCCAACTCGTGGATTTTTATAACATCCACCAGTTTGCTCAACTGCTTGACCACCTGGTATAGGATGTGGTCATCTCCCTGAACAACCAGGGTGATGCGGGTAATATTGGGATCCTCGGTATATCCGGCTGCAATGCTTTCAATATTAAACATGCGGCGACTCAGCAATCCCGAAATCCTCGCCAGTACCCCGGGTTTATTTAATACCAGCACGGCCAAACTATGTCGCACAAATAACCCCCCTTTAAATGGCAGGTGTTATTTCAGCTATTGCCGCAAAAAAGCACAGTATGCGTACATTATGCAAGTACTTCTATACCACCTGTCTATATTCCTGTATATACTCCCATGTAAAATATGGAAATTCTATTCCACCACTTTCTGGCCGCAGTTGGCGCAGTAATTTGCCTCCTGAGGCAGCTCCTTGCTGCATTTGGGGCAAGCAGGGGCTTTGGGCGTAAGCTTTTCAATTTGTTCCTTCATATTTTCCATATCTTTTTCTAAAACCTGGGTGCTTTGCAGCAGGCGTTCAATTTCTTCACCCAGCCCTTCTTCACCCTTAAAACGGCGGTAAGATAACTCTCCGATGGCTTCCAGATTATTGTCAAGAATCTTTTGTAGCTTATTGATTTCAAAACGCAGCTTGGTTACTTCCAGCAATTCCCCGGAACGCTTGGTTAAATCTTTGGCCATTCCTCCAATGTCTTTGGCTTTTTCCCCTAGGTTTTTAATAAATTCCATTGAACATGCCTCCTTTTTATTCCAGATCTATAATGACCGCACTTTCCTCACAATTAGGAAATTGCGGACAATTTACACATTCCATCCAAACCTTTTGGGGCAGATTGTCCTTCTCCACGTTATGGAAACCACACTTGACAAAAAACTCCGGTTTATAGGTAAGGGCAAACACTCTGGGCATTTCCAGACTTCTGGCCTCCTCAAGAAAGGTTTCCACCAAAGCCCGGCCAAAACCCCGACGAATGTATTCAGGCGCTACGGCCAGCGCTCTAATCTCAGCCAGATCATTCCATAAAACATGCAAAGCCCCCATTGCAACCAGCTTGCCGTCAACCTCGATCACCGAAAATTCCCGGATTCCTTCATAAAGAACCGCCCGGGCCCGGGCCAACATCTGGCCTTCGGCGGCATAATGACTAATAAGTTTATGAATCTCTTCAACATCGGATATTTTAGCTTTGCGAATGAGCATGATGACATCTCCTGCAACAATAATCTACGCTTTCGTATATATTCGCCAAGGCTTTCGTATAACCTTCCCAATCCAACAATATTCGCTGCTTTATTGGAAGAGGAGGCATGAGTAACAGGAAACATTTTCTTAGCATACCATAAGTTAGGAAGGGGGAAGGAATTGTGTCCGCTATTATACCCAACCGGGCGCCATTTCACGAACATATTTTTATCGGCTCCACCGTTTTAACCAATGGACATGAACATAGTTTTTCAGGAGTCACCGGGCCGGAGATTCTTTTACCGGAATGTTCCGGACTTGGCCACATTCATGAAATTCATGTAACTCACTGTTCTTTCCTGTTTATGCACAGCCACCGGGTGAAAGGAATTACCGGGCCACCCATTTGGCTATCGGAAAATGAGCACTATCATACTTTAGACGGTATGACCGAGGCTTGTACCGCCGATGAACACGTTCATTCCTTCTCGGGGATGACCCGGTCACGCTGGGAATAAAAAACCGCCACCGCAGTTAGTAGCGGTACTTCTGGAAAACCCGGATTAGCAGCGCTCCGGCAGCAAATCCGGCAATATGGGCTAAAAAGGCCACTGTCTGCGCCCCTTGCAAATTCATGGCCTGGTTAAATATTTGTAGAATAAACCAGATTCCCAGGAACACCACTGCCGGTATATGGACAAAGGAAATAAAAATAAAGATGGGCAGCAATGTTAATACCCTGGCCCGGGGAAATAAAACAAAATATCCTCCCAGAACCCCGGCAATGGCACCACTGGCTCCAATTAAAGGAACCGGTGAAGCGGGGTCGCTCCAAACATGCGCCAGGGTGGCGATATACCCTGTAAGCAAATAGAAAAGAAGAAAGCGAAACCTTCCCAGGCGATCCTCAACATTGTCCCCGAAAACCCATAAATACAACATGTTACCTAAAAAATGCATCCAGCCCCCATGCAAGAACATGGCTGAAGTTAATATAAACAATTGACCTGGCAGCGTATAGTGGAAAAGCTCAGAAGGTGTGGCGCCAAAGGCATAAATTAAATGATCCATATAAGGCCCTAAAGAAACTTCATAAATCCAAACCAGAGTATTTAAAAAAATAATGGCAACCGTAACAATGGGAAACCGCCTTGACGGTATATCATCCTTCAATGGTATCGTGGGACCCACCTCCACTGCTTTTGGTTATTATACAATATCTTATGGCCAAAGACATTACAGGTTGCTTAAGATTTTATTGCAGAGAAAACTCTGGCTGGGCGGTTGCCAAAAGAACCCGGAAAGATTCCTACTGTGTCGCCCCTCCTTTCTAAAAACAAAAAATAATAGAACACGGAGGATACGGATTTCTGATTCTCACGGATTTTTAAATTTATATTTAAAATCCGCGCAAATCCGTATCATCCGTTCAATCCGTGTTCTATTCCTAATAGCCGGTTGTTCGTTGTATTATTTGCCTGTTCTTTAGCGCGCTAATAATAAAGTAGTTTGGCAACACTGCCGTTTCAACTATAGACGATGAGGGCAGGAGTGGCTAGAATCGAGGTTGGACACATATTTGGGCTGAACCTCTCTCCAGGATTCGCCAAGAGGCTCCAGTAATTTTTGTTCCCATTTTTTGAGCTCCCTTGCAAAATCCTCTGGACTCCCTTGTCCTTCGCTTACTATTTCTGTGTTTTTGTGGACATCTTCCGAAATAATTTTATAAAAAAGTACACCGTTGGCCGTTTCAATCTTGGAAAGGGCCTTTAAACGCTTGCCGTCCATATCCCCCACCAGAATTTTGTGAACTTCTTCTCCGGGGGTTTTATAGATATAAATATCCTGCTCCGGTAAACGCTGCAATGCTATTCCTCCTTCTGCATCTGTTTAAAAAAACAATCCCGGTCCTTTCCGGCATTTTATTGCTTTTAATTTTCCTCTAAGGCCTTCATTTTAATTCGCAGATGCTAAATAATAAATTCTTTTTTCTTGGCCGGACGGGATTCCAGTTCCATTCTTTTTTCTTCATATCCTGGCCGACCCAGCAAAGCGTAGGTGGCATTTTTCCCTTCCTCCACTCCGGGTTGGTCAAAAGCATTAATATTGAGGAGTTCTCCTAAAAATGCCGTTTGGATTTCCAGCAACTGGATTAATTGTCCCACAGTAAAGGCGTTAACCTCGGGCAGAAGAATGGTGTAATTTAATCTTTGCGCCTTCAGCAGGGCATATTCGGTGGCCATTTGCTCCGCCTTGATTAATTCTCCCAGGGTATGTCCCCCTAAAAAGGCAATGCCCGGTATTTCCTCAAATGTTTTGGGAATGGCTACTTCCTGCCGGTATTCTTCCACCGCTAAAAAGCCAACCACTTTGTCAAAGGGACCCTCGGTATATAACTGTACCTGGGAATGCTGGTCGGTGGCGCCCAGGGCCTTTACCGGTGTTTGCCCCATAAAAACCTCTTCGCCCCTCAGGTTAAAACGTTTGCCTAGGCTCTCGGCCCACAATTGGGCGTACCAGTCGGCAAAATATTTTAATGAGTTCGCATAGGGCATCATAACTGAAATATTTTTACCCCTGCCCATGGCCAAATACTGCAGTACAGCCAATAGATAAGCAGGATTGGCCCATACATTTCCTTCCTCGCACAACTGATCCATATAGGCGGCCCCAGCCAGCATTTCCTTAATATCAATACCGGCCACGGCTGCCGGCAGCAAGCCTACCGGTGACAATTCAGAATACCGTCCTCCCACTCCGGAGGGGACATAGAAAGTGGTATACCCTTCCTTTTGAGCAATTTTAATCAGGTTCCCCCGTTCCCGGTCGGTGGTGGCAATGATATGCCGGGCATATTGGTTCCCCACCTTTTCTTGGAGCCATTGTTGAACAATCATAAACTGGGCCATGGTTTCGGAAGTACTGCCGGATTTACTGACCACGTTAAAAACCGTTGTTGCCGGATCGATCACATCCAGGAGCGCCCTTACCCGTTCAGGATCCACATTATCCAATATATATATTTTAGGTCCTCCCCGCTTTTCCCGGGGTAATTCATTATAGTGAAGATGGTTCAAAGCCGTTTGTACAGCCAGTGGCCCCAAAGCGGAACCGCCGATTCCCAAGAGTACAAAGGTTTCGAATTCCTTGCGGAGGTTTTGGGCAACTTTTAAAATTTCTTCCAGGATATGCCCCGGGGTAAAGGGCAGGCGGCGCCAATCCATTCCACCGTTGTTTTTCTTTTCTGCCATACTCCCGTGAGCTTGACCAACGCGATCCGCCAGTCCCTGCATATCCTCCGGGGAAAACCCTTCCCGGGAACCCAAAAAATCACTCATCATATGATTAAAGTCTACTTTTATTTTCATTTGCTCCCGCCAATCAAAATCCTGATACCGCACCATACTTGCTCCCTCCCTCCATATTGATCCTGTGTTTAATTATGAAGATATTACTCCCCCCGGACCAAATACCCTTCTCCAATACGAATTTAGTTTACCCAATTTTTCTACAATTAACGGCAGCTCAATGGATGCATAAATTAAAAATGCAGGTGTCCCCCTAGAAAAAAACCGCCTTTCCGGAACATTTTTCCATTTGTTACCATAGATTGTTGTAAAATACAATTCCAATGAATTTGGAGGTATGCCCTTTGTTTACAAGAGATAAACACCAGGAACAACCGCTGCAGGCAGTCCCCCTGATGGGTCCTGCCCCGGGCAAACAAGGAATGATGCCCCCGGGAATGCCCGGTCCCTTTGTGCAACCGATGCCAGGCATGGGACCCGGTTGTTACCCCGGAATGCAGCCCGGATTGGAATTAGCCCGTGCCTATGTGCCTATTCAGCAGTTTGGGGCTGTATTTAATTGCTCCGAGGCATTAAAAAGGGGAACTCTCTTTCCTGATTTATATCGACCCTGTCCCTACTAACGGAGGTGAGTATTGTGGATAACAGACAACAAGCGCAAATGCTCCTGCAAATACAGCAATTGGAATTTGCGGCGGTGGAACTAAATTTATTTTTAGATACCCACCCCAATGACCAACAGGCCCTGGCTATGTACAATCAGATACACCAGGAATTAATGAATTGTGTAAGAAATTATGAGCAGATCTACGGCCCCTTATTAAACTTCGGTTTTTCTCCCAACCCGCAGAATTGCTGGAAATGGATCGATAGTCCCTGGCCCTGGGAAATTAAATATTAAAGGAAAGGACTTGTAGCGATGTGGATTTATGAAAAGAAGCTGGAGATCCCGGTAAGAGTTTCCGGTCCCGACCCCCGCATGGCCAAATACGTTATCACCCAATACGGCGGACCGGATTTATTCTTTTGTCGTCGTGGTCGTCAGTCGAACTCTATATCAACAATCTCCCCATTTTTATCGATGTAAATAGCAGAAAAATTATTAATCAGGTTCACTTGATCTTCAAAAGGTAAGTCAATTAGGTTTTGCAATGCTGAATTCACTTCATTGTAAATTTTTAGACATTTTTCCTCAAGTAAATCTACTTTTTCAAGGGATCTATTCAGATCATCAATTTGCTTCTGCAGTATCGTCTTCTCTACTCTTAGCTCATATATTCTTTCCTTGTATTCCCCGTCGTTTATAAGATCTCCTTCATAGGCAATTTGCTGTTTTCTAACGGCATGAGCATTTTTTTCTAATTTTTTCCTCAATTCTTCTCTCTTTTTAACTAACTCATCGAAGTTTTTGGTATATAAATCAATATTTCTTTTTATGAAAGTGAATAGCCTTTCTTTATCGGAAAATATTGTGCTAATAAAAGACATAAGATTTTGATCAATCATATCCATATGCCAGTATTTTATACTATCACATTTTCCATTACTTCCTGCACATCGATATCGATAGAAATACTCTTTCTCTTTAGGCTTATTTTTATTGTTTTTCTTCTTTTCAAATCGGGTGCCATAGATTTTCCCTTTGCAAACAGCACACCGAAGGATACCAGATCCAAGGTATTTCTTGTCGCAGTTCCACTCATGCTTATGTTTTTCAGATCTCATTTTCATGAGAGATCGAATTTTTTCAAACACTTCTAGGGTTATTAAGGCTTCATGAGTGTCCTCTCTAATTATCCATTCCTCCAGGGGTCTAACTACCCTTTTCTGTTTTCCCTGAGGATCTCTAATCAAAGTTGTAGCATTATAAATTGTGATCCCTAGATAAACCGGGTTACTCAGTACAGTCTTTACTGCGTTTGTGGACCATTTGCCTTTCCTTCTGGTAGGAATATTATTGGCATTCAACCACTTTGCAATTTTTAATTGACCCCATCCATCTAGAAATTTATTGACAATCTCAAGATAGATCGGGGCTGTCTTGGGATTCTTTACCAAGTACTGTTTGTCTTCGGAGAGCATGTATCCGAAGGCTGGGAGGGGTACATTGGTTTTCCCCTCCTTAGCCTTTAACACCTGGGTGATTTTTACTCTGGAACTAGTTGTTTTTCGCTCCTTCTGAGCTAATGCCGCATAAATAATAAGCAGGAATTCATCATCATCTGTTCTACTATCATAGTTTTCTTTTATCGATAAAAAAAAAGCCCCATACCCAACCAAGGTTCTTTTTAATTCTAAGATATCCATTACATCCCTAGATGTCCTAGATATCTCTTTACAAATCAGGCCTTTAATAACTCCTGATTTGACGTCTTCGTACATCTGCATCATATCATTCCGCAGGTACATATACTCTCCGGATTTCACATCAATATAGAAACGAACGATATTATAGCCGTTCATTTCGGCCCACTGTAAAATGTACTTCTTTTGGTTTTCTATACTTTTTTTTTGGCTGTCCTTTCTGGTCGATATCCTAATATATCCACCAACAGGAATGTTTTTCTCGTCTAATGTTTCCTTTGGATCTTTATATGTTTCCAACCGGGTTGAAACTTGCGGCGGTAAAAACAAAGGTGGGGCAATGCCCGCTGTATTTACCAAAAATGAAAGGTCGGGAACTTGCGGCGTTAAATGCATAAGATATCCTCACCCTCATCACATATATAATCAAAAAAGGGTGGGTTTTACCCACTTATCTTTTGGCTTCGTACTAAAGGAACTTGCTTTTGCTTGTTTTGAACAGATTTTATGAGAGAGTGCACAATCTTTTCGTAAACTGTATCGGGTATCTCTACCTTTATTTTCTTTTCCAAAAAAATCACCCCCATTTTCGTAAAAATCTTTACCATAGGATATTAAGGTTGCCGATATATTGTTAATTGCCCTTACAAAAAAAATCGCCGACCTTAGTCGACGATTTTTACATGGCGCCGTATGTATGAAGACTACTAGTAGCTAGGCCGGTTCAATAATCCCCAAAACACCCCACCTTTATCCCTTAGTAACACGTTAAAGGGCTACGCACTATCGATCTGCAATTGATTCTTTACCTTTTAGAATATTTTTTAACTCCCATTCGATGTAAGATTCAGGATGGTTATCCTTCTTAGCCATAGACGCTAACTGTTTGATTTTATCTAGCTTTTTAGCTACTTGTTGAACAGTAGTAAAATTCTCAAACTCCAGTGAATGATCTAAAAACACATTGATTTCATCTTTAGTCATGGTATTTTTCATAACTTCCTCGAAATCCGGGAGAAAATTTTCACTACACTTAAACACAATATAAGAATGGCCATCTTCCACGAAAACCTTATAGGTAGTTACTCCCTTTGATTGATCTTTATAAATCCTTGCTTCTGTTTTAGAAGTGTGAATTATTTTAGAGTTATTATGTTTCTTAAGATGTTCCCCTACTGCAACCTTAATATTTTCAGGGTATCCTTCCATTTCTTCATTTATTTTCTTTTCCATAAAATCACTCACTCCCATTTTTACTTAGAAAGTCTTTTTCATAGCATATTAAGATTGCAGGGGATTTATTTCCCTTACAAAATAAAAATCGCCGACCTTAGTAGACGATTTTTACGTGGTGAACTCTCAGTTGAAGTATGACACAACGCTATTCTAGTTTTCTATAAAAGACGTGAAACATCAAACCGCCGCCATACATTTTTACAGTACCCAGGAAACAAAATTTATTTATATCAAATGTAATCGGGTGCCCAGTACCAATTATTCCAAATTCATATTTGTTTGGAGGTAGATCGGTGTCTACTAAGGCATAAACCACAATTTTTTCATTTTGTTCCTGAACACTTAGTATAGCTTCACTTTGGATGTTTACTACTTGAAAACCCGCAACTTCCAATTCATATTTGAAAATTCTTTTCATTAAAATTCTCCTCACAGTACACGTCGCTCCTCCCGGAGCCCGACTTGTTTCTCTAAGTAAGCCTCATGCCATTGATACGTTTTCTACCAGCTACTGTCCCCGAGGCTTTTGAAGGTATTAAATAAGAAGGATCTATCTTATGGTCCTGTTGTATTGACATTTCATTTTTGGGTAAGCGTTTCGGAAAATCCCTTGGTAGTCCCGGAGCAATAGTCTTTACTTTGTCATCTTTTGAGGGAGAATATATCTGCTCTTTCCACCCTTTAAAAATATACCCGTAATCTAATTTGCCAGATTTCGCATCATAGCTCATTACATTCCATTCTGCCAAGCCGATGTCACTAATTGTCGCGGGCTTCTTACTGGCCTTTCTCTTCGCTTGCCTGACAATATCCTTCATGCTCTCTCGGCTCGCCTTTGCCAATGCTATTTCTTTTTGACGCAGCTCCTTCTCCCGCAATGCTTCTTTCTCTCTATTTATAATTAGTCGGAGTAACTGCGCGTTTTCTTCGGATGTTAACCCTATGATCCCGGGGGCTTCAGTTAATTTTTCTTCAGCACCAGTTTCTTGATAGCCGATCTTAATTTTAATTTTTTTGATTGCGCTACTTACATTCGGCTCCTTTATATTTAGTTCCTGTGCAATTTCTTTACCAGTAATCCGGTAATTTTTTAATAATATTCGAGCGACATTTCTTAAAAGCTCATCTTGCAAACTCTTCTGATATACTTCTCGCAGCTCAATATTTGCTTTTAATCTTTCTATATCCAGCTGTTTTAGTGCAGAAGGATCTTCCCTCATCATCATTGTTTTGACCTTTTTTATGTTTGTGGATACCTTTTGGGGCGTTATTCCGCAGATAGCAGCGATTTTGCTGCGATCCATCAAAAAGTCCTCAATAAGTAGCTTTGCAATCTTTATTGTTGGGGCTTCCTCCTCACGCCTTCTTTTTTCCAGGCTGTTTATAAGGAGTTCTAGTTCTGCGTTGTTTAGCCCGATAATGGTATGCCCATCGTTAACTGTTTTTTGAAGTTTTTTTAATGCGGATGAAATTTCTTGAGGGCTAACTCCACAAACATCTGCCATGTCGCTTCGCTTTATTAAGCAATCCTGAATGAGCAATCTGGCAACGGCTAGTATTGTTTCATTCCTTTTCCTTATATTTCCTTTTTTGCCTTCGTTGGGTTCGCCCTCATAATCGTCTTTCATCTTTTGGGCATAGGGAGGACATATGGACTGCTGTTCCGCTTTCAAAGAAAGCACCCCATTTCTAAGATATTCGTTTCCTGCGACCAGTTGGCCCGGTTTCGCCTGGGCACGACCCAGGCTCATCAGGCAGGTATATTAAGAATTACCTAATAAATAATCTATTTTTTCTTTTAAGGGCAACAATTCTTTTATATAGCGTTCCCTTTCCTCGTTAGTTATCTTTAGCCATCGTTTTTCGATTTTGGCAAGTTTATTTAAGGACTTACTCACCATATCACTAACCGGGGTTTTCGACGGTAGTTTTTTAAGATAGTTTTCTGCCCAGATCAGAGCCTGGTTCCCGGCAAGATCCTGGTCGATAATTTTTTGAAAAAGCTCCTTTTGGGCATCAGGGAATTTTTTAAGTGCTAACAAACCCCTCGCATGGGTTTCATTCATATTCGCCCTGCAGAATTCCGCCAGCAATTCCTCAGGAAGTTTTAGAATATTAAGCAGCTGATGAACCCGGGTTTTCCCTAGTCCCAGTTTTTGGCCAACCGCCTCCATGCTTAGCTTCTCCGCCTGCATCATCTCTTTTATTGCCATGGCTTTTTCTATGGCCGAAAGATCCTGACGGTGAAGATTTTCAATCATGGCAATTGTTCGTATATCTGCATCCTCGGGAACTATAACGATAGGGACTGTTTCCATCCCGGCCACCGCAGCCGCCCGCCACCTGCGTTCTCCATATACAATCTGATGTCCGGTTTCAACTTTTCGGACTCCGATGGGCTGCAAGATTCCATGCTCTTTTATTGACTCAGCCAATTCCATTATTTGGACTAAATTAAATTTTTTTCTTGGCTGATCCGGGTTCGGAGTGATCGAATCGATAGGAAGCTCCAAAATTCGGGTTCTTCTTAAATTGCCTCTCTCTTGCTTCCCTGTCCCGGTCAAAAACATATCCACTACATGGCTCGTTCCCCGGGTCGCCATATCATGCCACTCCTTCGTAAATTTTTAGCAGTTCCTCCGCGCAACTACTATATTCCTTCTCTCCAACAGAGTTTTTAGCATACTGGGTAATAGCTTGGCCTTTTCTTGATGCCTCCGGAATCCTGGCGTTTACGCGAATAGCACTATTTAGAACCTTTGCTCCATACCGCGCCTTAATCATCTGCATGATCAACCGATCCTCTTTCCGCCTATAATCAATTAAGGTATGTAAGATAGCCCAATCTTCCAGATAGGGGTTTACCCTGGCCCTAACACTGTCGATGGTTTCCAAAAGTAGCTGCAGTCCCTCTACAGCATATATTTGGGCAGGCACTGGAATAATCACTTGGTCGGCTGCAGTTAGGGCATTCATCATAAGTCGCCCCAAGGATGGCGGTGGGTCAATTAATATGTAATCATATTGGTCCTGAATATCGCCCAAGACGACTCTTAGCTGCTGTTCACGACCAGGTTCCCTTAAGAAGTTCTCTTCAACCCCAGCTAGATCAATGCGGGAGGGTATAATAGACAGTTTTTCAATTTCTGTATTTTGGATTGCTTCTTCATGTTCGCATTCTTCCTTCAAAAACTCATCTATTCCAGGTTCATCATCCTTTAGGATTATGCCCAGACCTCGGGTTAAGTTGGCCTGTGGGTCAAAATCCACCAACAGAACTTGTTTGCCTTTCTCAGCCAAGCAGGCCCCCAGGTTAAGGGCACTGGTGGTTTTTGCAGTCCCCCCTTTTTGGTTTGATATAGTGATTTTTTTAGCCATAATTTCACCTCCAGTTATTGAGTCTTCCCATCTTCGACGCTATTTGACATGAGTTGGATTTCTTTTATGATAAACTTAATAAATCGTCAAAAAATATAGTTTACTCTCCTACAGCTCTATTGGAAGTCTCTTTTACGATTAATTCAGTAGGATGAACATTTAGTTCCCGGGCAAGCGCGTCCAAAATCTTTAACGCAGGAGCTCTTAAGTTTTTTTCAATATGACTAATATATCCTTGAGTAACACCAACCCTATTTGCAAGTTCAGATTGGGAGAGCCCGGCTGCTTCACGTAACTTTTTAAGATCAAGCTTCATTGAGAAACACACCTCCTACTGTCTTTAAGTATATTACACCAAGTAATATATATCAATACTTCAAGTAATAATTTTTGTTGATAATCTTATTTGTTATAATACTTATAGTAATATGGTTTGAAAGGGTTAATTCTTAATGGATATTGATTCCAGCCTTACAACACTCAAAAAAGATATTGGCTCTCGCCTTACAAAGTTCAGAGAGGCTAAAAATTATAGTAGAAATAGACTGGCCAATGAATCTGGTGTAACTCAAGGTTTTATTAGCTTGATTGAATTAGGCAAAAGGTTGCCGAAATTAGAGGTGCTTTCTAAAATTTGTTCTGTACTAGGTATAACCTTTGAAGAGTTTTTTTCTAATAAAGGAAAAGAAGAACTTCCTATAAATAATAATTTCAATCAGTTAAATAGCTTGGCACAAAAATTGACGAGTGATCAATTGCAATTAATTAATTCTGTTATGAAAGAGATCGTCAGAGTTAATAAAACTACACTATGGACTAACAAAACCGATATTATAGAACTTTTAGATTTACTTGAGAGAAAATATGCTACTCTTACCGTTGCCGGTAGACCTATAACATTGGAAGAAAGAGTTCAGTTATTAAAGGCGTTGAATACCACCATTCTCCCTCCAGAGGATGAAGATGGAAGTCGGTAAACGTATTATCGAAATTGCGAGAAAAAAATGGTATTAGCCGAAGTGCATTATCTAGGAAATCCGGTGTTGCTCTCTCGTTTATCAACGATATTGAACGCGGACCGAGTTTGACAAACTTTTGGTTTTTTTTATGATAAACTTGTATGAAATTCCTTGTGACATTAACTCGGATGATAACCGACTTACATACATCGCCTCAGAGACTCCCATAACATCCAGTCCATCGGGACCGTAATCCTCGGACAGCCTTTTCCCTGCCTCCTTCGCAATCATCTGGTCCGTTTCTTCCTTGTAATGGTTCTTTTCCCATTTATGATGGGCTTCAAGGAGGATATCCCATGCCTTCCTCTCCATCTCATTCTCCAGAATTATTTTCATTGAACCACTACCCCCTCCCAATGACCTACTGCCAGACGACGGTTGCTCATTTTACAGTACTAAATGTAAAATCATTTACAAACGACATTTTTTTACAAATCTATCTATATTTTTATGATAGAATTTGTTGATTGAAACTTATTTCTATTCGCCAGCTGCCTTAAGGGGCATCTTTTCTCCTAGTAGCTCAGAGACAGTTATGCCCATGCTAGCAGCAAGCTTTTGCATTATCTTAACTGTGGGTTGAAACTTTCCAGCCTCAATCTCGCTTATATATGTTTGTGATACTCCTGAAGCTTGTGCAAGTTTAGTTTGAGTCCAACCTAGGCTTTTTCTATGTTCCTTTATTAAGTGCATACAGTCACCCCCCTCATATCATTTTATCGGTATACCTATAATTAATCAATGGTATGTCGCTAATTTGGCATGGATTTTTTGTGGTAAAATAACGGTATGTCGATAAAGTAAATTGGTGGTTTTTATGGATATTGCATCTAAGATTATTTATTTAAGAGAAAAAAAGGGATATTCCACTAACAAACTTGCAAAATTATCTTGTGTTTCTCAATCTTATCTGAGAGATATCGAACAAGGTAAAAGTCAGCCGACCGTAGATGTTCTGTCTCGTATCTGCGGAGTGTTGGATATTACTATATCTGATTTCTTTGATGAATCTAATAATAAACAAACAAAGTCAGTCAATTTAGAACCTTTAATATCAGAAATTCAGAATCTATATTCTACGCAAGTAGATCTAGTGAAAAATATTGTTACTGAGTTTTCGAAGGTTAATCAGCTTCTAAAACGGAGTACTACAAAAACTTTAAGTCGCGAGATCCTAGACTTATTTAATTCCAAAGAACCGATTACTCTCGCTGGCAAACCCATATCCTTGGAAGAAAGAATTCAGATACTAGAAGTCCTTAGAGATATCCTTCCCTCTGAGGATGTCATGACTAAAGAAGACAATGAAGTCCTTGCAGCCAGCTACGAAGGTGAGCGTTTTTTTCATATACCTACCCTTGAAGAGGGTGAAGACATTCAAAAGGCTATAGAGGCTGCGATGGCACAAAAAAAGAAAGATCAAGAAAAATAGTACATTACCACCGATTAGGTGGTTTTCCTAATTTTTAGCCCATTTCAATTATCTGACATTAATGTTTTTAAATGTATCATGGATTGAGGATCTGATATTGGATACAAGACTATCTACTTTATTCTCAATTGCAAAAAAAGAGGGAATTTACATTTATTACTATCCCTTCAAAAAGAACCAAAATGGGTTTTATTATGTGAAAAGATCCTGAGTATTTTATTCTTTTAAACACCAATCTGAAATTGGACCCAATTAAGCTTCTCTGTTCCCTGGCAGAAGAAGTTGGCCATCACTTTACCGAGGCCAAATCAAATATATTAACAGGAACTGAAAGCCTGGCAGATTTATTGAATGTAAGTATAGATGAACTCAAAGCCAAGATATGGGCTATAAACTTTCTAATACCAGAGAATGAGTTCTTAGAATTACAAACATTGGAGGATGTCGAACTAGCTAACCATTTCCAAGTTACGCTTGATTTTGTAAGGCTAAGAAGACAGTCATTCAACATACTAAAACATGCTTAGATCAATGATAAAGATTAAGTATTGAGACTATGCATGCTTTAGTATGTTGATTGCTGCCCAAGGAGTGGGCAGCAATCCTCTAATAAGAAGCTTTTATTTCGTAATCTTTTCCATAGTCGGTAGAGCTACCTGGTGATCTTGAGCTACCATCCGGAGCCAAAGGCCATCCGGTACTCCCTAAGCATGGAAACCGCTTCCGCCATTGTCTCGAACTCGTCGAAGTCCTCACAGGGTTGACCCGGGTATTTGCCCTTGATTTTGAACATAATCATTCTTTACTCTCCTTTCTACCCGTTAGGTGGGCATAACCATTTGTTTTCTTTCCTAAGCAAAAAACGGCCACTGCAAAGCTGTCCAGGAAATTCGTCTCGTACAACTCGCAGTGGCCGTAGAAAGCCTAATATATGAACCAGGGATAACCCGGTATACTTCCTTAATTTAAACACAAAAAGACCTATAAAAGGTCTTTAAATTCTTTCAAATAATTTATTGCAACTTATGGCTTTAAAATTCCTTCTGCCACGGAAGGGTGTAACCTAATAGTTACACTCGGCAATTTTGCCGCAAATGCCAACTGGCAAACGGTACACTCCATTTCAGGAGTCAAGTCACCACAATGGGTGAGAAACGGATACAGGTTCTTTCCCTGTAACCAAATTTTAGCAGACAACTTAATATCCTGTCAATCCCTATCCCCTATCCCCTATCCACTGCCCTCAGCCTCTTCCTAACCTTCTCGATTGTTTTAGTAATTTGATGGCCTTGGACAAACAAAACTACCTGTTTGCACGTATGGGTTAACGTATGGATCAACGTACGACTTAACGCATGGAAGTCTAATTCACACTATTGTGTTATAAAAAGAAAAAGCCCCGAAGGGCTATCCTAAAAACTTTGTTAGTGACCCAAGTGCTTTTAATGCTGATTCCGCCACCAAAGCAATACATGAGAAAACGGTGGTTACATGGATCATACCGGCAACCTGGCCTTTTCCACACGCCTGAGCGATATATCCGGACAACCAGCCAACCAAAGCGATCAATAGCAGGCTAATAATTAGCGTCCCAGGGCCTCCAGGGCCAAAGGTCGTGCCGGCTATCCGGCCAATCACGTCAGTGCCGGTACTGGCCATAACCTGATTCGGGCTACCGATCACTGCTGTATTGACAGCTATCAGTGCTGTTCCGCAAAACCTAATCAGGTCTTTAACTTTACTTTTATTTATTATCCTGGATTTATTGGCCCTCACATAAAAACCAGTTATTATCATAGCGCCCCCCCTTTATTTCACTTAATAACATTACCTTAAATTCCAGGCCATTCGTGTTTTCCTTTGCGATCTTTTCCATGATTTTTTCCTTACGCCTGGTAGTAAGTGTGACAACCAGAATAACCGGGAACCGGTCTGTTTGATCCAACCACCACTGACCGATATATCCATCCGCTTCGTACCAACGATTATATTTTTCAACTTTATCAAAATGATTCTTGCTGCGATCCATCTCTAGAAAATAAAATTTCATACGTTTGGTAATGGTGTTCCATATTCCACATAAAGCGTCCGGTTGCAGGATCTTTAATGGCAGCTCGTATTGAAAACAGTGCATTTGCTCCCAGGATTTTAATTTATTTATTAGCCATACATAAACCCAGTTTAAATCTAAAAGATGTTCTAATTGGCCATAACGCTGTCCTGTAAAGTAGCAATATGGCTCAGTCAAAGAGTATCGACACCGTTTAACCCTTTTTAACTTATAGAGTTTTAGAAGCCTTTCTTGAGCTTTTCGACGGAGGGAGCCTTTTTGCCTCGTAGTTAATCCATTCCCCAGAATCCCTCACCCCTCGAAGCTGATTTAGAATCATTCTTGCCTTTTTCAACGGCAGATGCATTACCTGTACTTCTTGCTGCCGGTTCCCAACCTGCCAAATAGCCCGGCCCTTAATATCCGGAAGGTTTGCAGCTGCGTTATTATCCAATATAATTTGAGAGTTAACGTCATCAATGGTTTTAAAGGAAAGTGCTCCAGGTAGATTTGCCTTTAACTGGCCGGGTAGGATTTTCATATCCGGTCGCTGCATGGCAAGAATCAAGTGAATACCTACTTTTCTCGCCAGGGCCGCAAGGTTTGCACAAATGGACTGGCACTGTCTCCGGATTTCTTTTTCTCCTGTCTCCGGGGTACTGTCCGGATTCATGAAGGCGAATTCGTCTATCAGTAAAATGATATAGGGCAGATCATATTTACTCTCCTCACCCATGAGAGAATGGTACTCCTGAATTTTCTCCACTCCAACTGCCTCAAGAACCTGTCGCCGACGATGCATTTCCTTTTCCAAAGCAGTTAAAAGTCTTAAAGCTGTGATTGTTTCAGTTGCAAATGCAGCAAATCCCCTGGAGTAGCTAAATTCCAGTAGAGCTAAATCAATAACTGCCAGACGGACATAGGGCAATTTTGCCAGCGAGATAAACAGGTTATGAAGAAAATTGCTCTTTCCAGTGAAGGTAGTACCCCCAACCCTCATATGTGGAAGATCCGCCAGGTCAATGACTTTCAACTGACCGGTAGGGCCGTAGCCAATGGGAATGGGTAAATCCATTTTTTCTAAATAAGGCGTAGGGTCCCAAAGGTAGGGGTAGTATGTTTCCACCTTTGCATCATGGACAGTCATATGGATGAACCCCCCCTTAAGCTCTATACTTACGTGAGCCCGGCAAGCATCAGAGAAAAATTCTGTCTGCCTTAATATTCCGGAGAAGGTTACTCCCGGCTGTAGGGTAAAAATCATGTGCCAACCTGTGGCTATTCTATTTTTCTTTGTCAACAGTGGCCGTGGTTTCCCCTCCGGATAAAGGACGTCAATTGTATCAAGTACCGCAGCAGGAATTTTATTTTCCAGATCAACCTGCCATTTAAAAAGCTTTAATTGATTTATCTGCCGACCACCGAATTTAAAACCTTCCCGGTGTCTCCAAATTAATTTTAAGGTTTCTAGAGCCTCACCCAAGGTGTTGGTCTGCCGCATTCTTATTCTTATCACCTCCTATATGTTGAAAATTTTCAACCTAAAGGTTTAATATTTTCATATGCCTTAAAAGCTGTCCAATATAACAAAATAAATAAATCTGCTGTCAGGTAAGTTATTCCTGTTCAGCAGACTCCAAATAAAACAGTTCTCTAAATTTTTCTTTAGGGTATCCTATTGAGTCAGCTATAAGAAAAGCAATTTTGACAGATAAGTCATGGGGGGCATTATTAGCGATCTGGCAAAGATATGATCGGTCAATCCCTACATCTCTTGCAACCTGTTTTTGTGCCTTTCCATAAAATTCAAGTGCTGCTTTAACTTTATTTCGTAAAACTACCTTACTTCTGGGAAGCTGATTAGATCCACTAGTTTCACGTTTATATGGCTCTAACCACTCTTCTAAAATACGTTGGAGGAAAAGACTCTCTGTAAGGCCGGGGTTGAGCTTTTTCGCCTTAAGGTAGATAATATTCAGAACCTCTTCCATGTCTTTTGGTATTTTTATCAAGCTAAAGTCCAAATCTCCCACCTCCAGTTAATTCAGTATATGTAACTTTCTTCAAGGTAATAATATTTTTGGAGGTGTTATTAATTGTTATCTTTCCTTGATACTTCGGATCTTAAGAATAAAGAATATGATCGGGACAGCTACGATATAAACAAGGCTGCCGAGAACATAGCCAAAAACACATCACATAAGTCACATAAGGATAGTGAAAAAAAATAAACAGTTCTCATTAGTAATGCTTGTGGCTCAGATTATATACCCTTTCCGGCCCGGGTTGCATTATGTCTATATTAGTCAACAAAACAACAGATTATAATCATAATCTTTTGTTTTGTTGTTTTTCTGTTCCCAAAAAGGTATAATTAATATGGCTATGAAAAATGTCCTGGTGGCAGAGCCACAAAGGGGTAAAACTCCTTCTAAAAAAGAAAAACCAGTACCATGATAATTTAACAGATTATTTTTTATTTCCCTAAATATAATTTAAGGTGAGGATTCTAAATATATGAATATCATCGAGGAATACAGATCCCTCCTTCTCAAAAAGTACAGTAAGAGCACTGCTCGGTCCTATTTTTCTCCTATCAAGAATTACCTAAACTGGTTAAAGGGGATAGATTCTGAGGAAGTTTTAAAGTATATGGTTATGCAGCTGGAAACATACCTTGGGGCTCTTCATCCGGTTGAAAATAAGTCCACAAAGGACCGATTAAGGTATTTCTTCACTTGGGCTCTTGATAGTAAAGGGTTGCCGCCGAACATCCCAGAAAATAAAAAGATCTTTCTGGAATCTTTCATAATAACGGGACAGAGAATAAAAGCTGATAAAGAACCTCTTATAGGAGTCTTGAAGGAGTATTCTGAGTGGGATCAAATGCAGACTCTTTCAGAAAACACCAATAAATCTTACTTAACGAACAACAAGCTATTTATTCAATGGATGTCAAGCCATACCAATGAAGAATTTAACCCCCTGAATATCACGCCTTCCCTGATCAAAACATACCGTGATGAATTGGTAAAAACTAATACACCCGGTACCACGAATACTAAACTCATGGCCATTATGTCCCTGTGCAATTTCTTAGTAGAAAAAGATTTCTTAGAGTCTAATCCGGCGAAAAGGATTCGCGGTTTATTGTGTGATGAAGTGAGTAACGGAGAGGATAAGTGGTTATCCCCCAGAGAACAATCTCTATTAATTCATCGTTTAGAGAAAGAAAATATTCTTTTGGATATAACCATGGTGCTTGTTATGTTAGATGCGGGTCTAAGGCCTTCTGAAGTTGTTAAGCTGGATCTTAACAACTTAACCTTATATCCCGTTAATCAGAGCAAAATTTATATCAATAATTCAAAACGAAATAAATCTCGATCAGTGCCTATGAAATTTATTGAGAAAAGATTTAAGGATAAAATGAAGTATATTGGCGGCCGGCTGCATGAGGCCTTAAGAAAATACATTGATTTTCGTGAGAATCAATACGGTAGTGATCAAGAGGCTCTTTTTATCTTGAGGGGAAAGCGCATAGATTATCAATATTTGCATCAACGTGTAGAATATTACCGGCAACTCACAGGTATTCGTAGACTGAACCCCCGTACACTTAGGCATAGCTTTGCAAAAAATCTTAAGGATAATGGGGCCTCAGATACAGAAGTGGCTTTTTTACTTGGTCACACAAAAAAAAATGGAGATCCAAATATTCAGATGGTAGCCAGATATACGAAACCCGGCACCCAGGATTTACAGCGAACGGTAAATCGTCTTTCAGAATAATTTGGACTTGTTATGTTCTGAGTGTCTGTTAGTGCGAAGTTAAGCCAGAAAGGAGATATATGTTTTGAGCAATATAGAACACTCATTAAGCGAGATACTAAAAGCCTTGAAATCTGAGCCTGGATTGCCGCAACGCTTGGTAGACGGGTTGATGGCTGTTCGGGAAAAAAGAGCGATAAAACGGGCGATCGGACATTATGGCTATGATTATGATTTCGTAAAAGGAAAGCTCGTTATCAATAGGGAAGAGAGTGCAATTATACGATGGAAAGTGAGACAGTTTCTTTCCTACTCCGATAATCCACCAGATGAACTGCTGAAAAGGGCTATCAAAGCCAACGGCTTAAGAAAGCCCTTAGAGTCTGTGAGCCATGAAGAAGCCAAATCACTAGTAAGTACCTCTCAAATTTTAGAGTATATAGCTCATGAATTTTGCATAAAAGAAGTCTATTATCTAACCATAAAGGAGATAGATCCTTCAATAGAATTTGAGGACATTCTTAATTTGAAGCTGGAAAAATTCCCAGAAGCAGAACTTCAAGAGCTTAAGGAGAAAATGTATAGCCCGGAGTATACGAAAAAAGAATCAGAATACAAATTACACATAAAGCGTATTTTTAGTGACCCTCTCTATGTTGGTGATGCTAAAGTTTGCGAACGTGGGAAAGGACCAATGAAACAAAGTCTCACAATTAAAAATGATCATGAAGCTATCATTCCACGTGAGCAATTTGATGAACTACAAAGAGTGATGCAAGCTTGCAGGGAAAATAAAGATTACCCTGTCCTGAAATAAAAAAGCCCGGGAACAAATTCCCGGGCATCATCCTATCTTTTGTATACTGGACCACGGTATGATCCGCTTGGCCGAGTTTCCTGGCCATGAAACAGGGCCAGGAATGGCTTAAACTTATATCTTTAATAAGTTTAATAAAAATATTTTTACATCCTCTAGGCTATATAAGTTTTTTCTTTCTCTAAATTCCCTTGGTAGTCCAATTGCCCAATGTCCTTCTGGCGTAATGCTGGGGCTATAAAAAATAACCCTCCCTTTTTTAATTCTTTTCTCTGTGCCCCTAATCCAGCTGCTAAAGCTTATCCTTTCGTCATTCCCAACTGCAATTCGATTTCGTCCATATAAAAATATTTTAGACGGAGTTGGATAACCAATGTCTAAATTAAAAGACATAGATGTCATAAAATCATCTCCGTTAACAATTACAAGCGCCTGAGTCTGCGCTTGCCGAGGTTCCTCGATAATTGCTCCTGCTCTTACCAGAGCAGACAGTAGTTGAGCTTTGGGAGGAATCCCCCAATTTTCCGTATACTCCTTCAGGGTATTAATCCAGGGAGGGAGATTATCTACTGTCTTTTTCCCGAGTATTAGCCTGTTACCCTCAATTCTTAATGAAGTTTTTCTCATATCGCTCCTCCTACCTTAGCCCTCTAGACCCATAGTATCCATAATAATTCGGGATCTCATGGTAAAATCTATTAATAGATTTAGCCCTCTTTATTCTATTTTTTGCGCCCATCTTTACTAGGCTATCTTCCGGAACAGGACCACCAGCCCAATAAAAACCATCAATTGCATTCATAACTTTGGTTTCATCTACAAAAGGTAGTTCAGAGGCCATTATGATAGCTCCCTTATCTTGATAGACTTGAAGATCCCCCAGCGCGGGTCCTACACTGGCAAAAGGGACATATTTCTTATCCTGTTTAATTAGCCCTACAAAAACGGAATCAAGCTCAGTAAACCGTTTTGCAATTTCTATGGCCGGAAGATGGTAGGAAGATGCGGCAATGGATATAACTAAGGCTTCTGTATCCGTGATCTCTCCCATTGCTCGACTAAGGGATCTCAACCCAAACTCAGTTCCGTTCATGGCTGCCACAATACGGCCGTATTGGAACGGATGGCAATTCTGATTTGATACTTCCCCCATGCTTGCCCATCTTGTATGAAAGATGAACCATTCCGCACAGGAATTAAAGGCTAATTTACTTGCTTTACTGACCGGAAACTTAAGCCCTTTCCTTATATAGACTTTTTCCTTTTTAACATAAGCGACCCCATTACCATGGCCACCCATGCTGGCTTCAAGAAATTCAAAAACCTGTTCCGTTCCTTTGGGTCCCAACCGGTCAAGCCCTTCTCGGTTTGCTAAAAATAGTCTACACATATATTAAGAGGAGCGAGTACCCAGATACTCGCTCCTTCCACCTCCAGTATATTTAAATTTTATGCTGCCATCTGTTGTTGATAGTTATTAAGCAGCCAATTTCCGATAGCCCTGGGGCTTTTTTTGCTAAGTAGCTTTCTGTCAAGGCCCCAGGTAACATTGGTTAGCCATTTGACCAAATTATAATACTGCTCAGCACTTACGAATTTGGGTAAGCGCCATTCGATGGTGCTATAGTTGGTGTTAACGTTGACCCAGCTATGTCGTTTATAGGCGCTGCCCGGCAAATTACAATAACTGGTATCCCGACGACCCCAAATCTCATAAAAGCTAGTACCGTAAAGAAAATCTGCCAGAGGATGAAAGATCTCCTCATAGTGATCCTGGAATAAGTCTTTTCTCTGAACAGATACATGAACATGGCTGCCACCATGACTGACATCCATCTCCTCTATTGTTTTGCAAATTCCCTTAAACCCCAATAGGCTCTGGAATATAGGTGATTTCCATTCTAGTGTAACCGTAGAGTCAATGCAGGGTGTAAAGCCTTTCTTTAACAATATCAACTGGCTTGGTGATTCCGAGAGTGTTTCAATTTCAACCCCAAAGCCCCATACCTCAGCCGGTGCATTCTTTTTTTTCTTTCCCACAATAGAAAATCTTTGGTAGCTATAGTCCTTCGGTGTATCAATTAATCCCATGCAATATCTACAAGCTGTTCCTTTTGGAATTTCTGCTCCGCATCCTACGCACTTGATTGTCGGGAGTCTTAATCCCTTTATTTCTAACATATCTATCCCTCTTCTACCCCTGGTCTGCACCCCAGGGGAAATTTTTATTCCCTGGTGCAGCAGGATAAAAAAGGTTTGCTTTTTATCTAATCTACTGTTATTATTTACTTACGGTTTTGTTTGCGGGCCAGCTTACTGCTGAACCCGTTTTTATTTTTCCTTTTTAATCGATCACCCCCAATCACATAAAAGTCTTGGTTGGTATCACCTCCCTTCAAATAATATTAAAATGCCAGGGTTATAAAAGCCCTGGCATTTCTTATGTCTTGCAAAGCTTTACCCTTATATCATAAAAACCGCTGACCTTAAGGGTTACTTTCAAGTTCTTCTTTCAATTTTTGAAAATCCAGATTTAGATATATAAAGATGACCGGGTCACCGGTGTCTGCTTCTAACTCTTCCTCTACTGCAACCTGAAAACCAAAATTTCTGATATACCATTTCACTCTTTCACGCAATGCAAGGCTAATGATATACTTCTCATTAAAAATATAGGCATATTCAATGATATGATTTACAATCGCCTTCCCGATCCCCTGGTTTTGTTTAAATATACTAACTCCTATTCTTGCAATTTCTAAGCACTCAACAGCTTCCAGACTGCCTTTATCATTTTCAAACCGGATCGTAGAATGCTTCAGGGTGAAATATGCAACCAATTCGTTATCGGCAAGCACAAGCGTTGTACTTGCCTCTTTCTCAACATGACTTAAATAGGCCTCTGTTTTTAAGAACTGATCTAAGCTGCCATTTCCACAAGTAAAATCCTTATACTTATCATAATCACAATCAATAATTGCTTGAAGGATTATTGACTGCGTGTGGATTTCTTCCGAACGCATATAGAAATGCCCCTACTCCTCTTGCCTGCTTTCACGGAGGTAGGATCTTTTCTAAACTCTTCAGCTTTTTTCGCAAGAAGCTCTTCTGTTCTCGTTTTGTCTTCAGTGAATCGCTTTGCATCACGCCCCCTAAGAACTGGGTACTCCCGCATGCTGACTGCCATCCTTCTCCCTCCTTTTTTTAGATGTTTTCTTCCTGCTATGGACCAACCTCTTTCCAAAATTATACCCCTCCCAAAGAAACCTTGTCTATAGTTATGACCAACTATATGGAACCTATAACCATTCGTGGCCTTTGGGAGATGTCTGTTCACTTAAGTGAACGGTTGGCGCCATAAATTTTACTTGTGGAAATATTAAGAGGATCGGCCTGGAGTGAACCAGGCCACCAATACCTCTTAGCGAATCATTTTCTTATTCTCATTAAAGTTACGGCCATCCCGATACCCGGTTTGCCTGGCATCTAAAGAACCTGCTATTACAATTTTACTGCCTTTTTTCTTTATTAAATTTTTCTCCTCTACGGCTTGTACAACCAGGGCATCCTTAGCCAAGATTAAAGCGTATCCCTTTGATTCAACCTGTTCTTCAAACCGTTTTTTTAGTCCATTAAGAAACCCAATCATATAATCATTTTTTAATTGCTTACTTGTTATTCTAATTATTTTATTACGGTTCTCTTTTACATAGTTAGTTGCTAAATAAAGCATCGTGGTAAGGGCATACAAATAAATCTCTTTCGCAATTTCTACATCTTCTTTTAATCCTATAAAATAGATCCCTTTACCACCTGTTACATAGGGATGACAACGAAAATTTTTACCTATAATTGAAGATAAGTTTTTTTCGTACCAGGTGTTTCTTCTGCTTTCTGAAACGCATGTGTCAACCACCTGCTTTTCTAAGTCTACTTCCTTTGAAGAGATCTCAATTTCAGACATTGTGATTCCATGTTGAGCCATAAGTTCCTGTGCCTTCAACAGAGCTGCCTGAGCTTCTTCCTGATAGTTACTTTTCGTTAACGCAAGGACCTTGCGTATCTTGTTAATGATCTTATCTTGTTCCACTTTATAATCCTCCTCTATCTCTCTCTTCCCTAATCTTCGTCCGGCAACAGAGGCAGCCTGTTCAGCAAAACTTGCCACTCTAGTTGATTGTTCCCGGGCTTCTTTTTCTCTGGCTAAAGCCTCTCTCATTTCATTTAATTCTCTACTCATTTCATTTAATTCTTTGTCAGTCTGTTCTCTAACAATAGCTGCTTCGCCTTCTGTTTGTTGGACCCTTTCATTAGCAGCATCAATGGCCTCCGCAGCCATCCTCTCCCTTTCATGTGCCTCGGCCTTGGCGGCCTGGGCGTCTGCCTCCGCTTTACTTATTCGAGTAGCATCGGCCTCCTAGCGATCCTGGGCAGCTTTTACGAAAGAAATATAAACCTCTTCTACTCGTGCAAGGTGATGTCGTAGATTCTCCAATTCTTTTACCTGACCCATGCTTTCACGTTCCTGGGCAGCTTGGTAGTTCATCACCAACCGGCCCATGAACTCCTTCGTCGTCACTCCACTTTTTTCAACCAAGTCTTCTAGTGTTTTCTTCACATCAGCATCCATTTTAGAAGAAAAGGGCACCGTTTCACTCATTGTACTTTTGCCATTTTCTGCATACTTTACCTCTTTTTAATATCAACATCCTCCCTGTAAAAGATGTAGAATTTAAGAATGTTCACTTAAGTGAACATTCTTAAAAACTTCTTACACAAAAATTGAAAGAGAACGCCGAAAATTTAAGCGTTCTCTCTCCTCTCAAAGATCTATTGAGTCTAGGTAGCACTGTATTAGCGCCAGCAATAAAACGATTGTATCCTCACTCATTAAATTCCACTCCTATCTGTTTTTATAAAACTCCCTTGTTCACTTAAGTGAACATTTATTTTTGCTCCCTAAGAATTTAATATTTCCACGGCAAATGCAATAAGGCCCTTGTTTCCTGGTCGATACTTTACGAAAACCAATTTGTCTATGGACTCGAGTAGTTTCTTACCGTTTCCATTTTTGGCAAATACAGCATGCTTGGACCCATCCCGTGCCTCACAATAAGCTCGAACGGTTCCTTCGCTTTTTCCCGGTCGAGTTTCCAGAACCTTAAATACTTTGGACTCCATCTCGTCCCCTTGCGTTTCAGTTCCATGCGACGAGGGCTGAGATTTAGTACCTTCCTGTGCTTCTTCTTTCTCTTTCGGCAAGCTCCCCGGATCAAGATCAATGATCTTTGCAATTGCCGCTTCGATTTCAGAGGTTTCTTTCCCTGACTGGATCGATGCGGACAGCAAACCAACCAAACTGATTAGCCCGGTTTGTTCCGCCTTTGCCTTCTCCAAAGCAGCCTCCGCAATTGCGACTGCTGCTCTGGCCTCGCTCATTTCTTTATACATGTCTTGTAGAACTTTATCCTGCTCCCTGTATGAGGGGTGACTAATAGCCGCCTCTCTCACTTTAATCTTACTAAGCAAATCATTCTTGTTTCCCCGGGCTATATGGTACTGCAGGACGCAATCCTCAATGCCTTTCCCGGTCAACTTCTCTGCTAATTTCAACATCATGTATATTCCTCCCTAAATTTTAATTTTTAAACTTACAGCCAGGCCAAAAGCCTGGGTACCAACCGGCGCTGAATGGATCTTCCGGATATATATCCGATCTTTCCGATAAACATCGCCACCAGCGCAATCGATAGAAGTACAACAAGAACCGGCTTTAACACAAGCAAACAACCAGCCTGTAATTTAGTCATGGTCCATGCTGTAATCTGATTCATCCGATACCGTATGGTATACTGATACTTGTACACATACGTCCCTTTTTTGTTCTTCACCATATTCAACACTCTTGCCATAGACATAGGGGTCCGCCCTTCGGCCGGCGTCCCCAATATCACCTCCTCTTGAAAGTGATTGATTGGGGCCGCCGCCCCGATGTCTATATAAAAACAAAAAACGGCCACACACAAAAGTTGCCGAAACTCTCATCGCGCTAATGAGATAACTCTTGCGGTGGCCGTAATAAGCCTTTATATATTTTGCCGGAAAACCGGATTGCTCAGTTAAAAACACAAAAAGACCCAGTCAGGTCCTTTCCATACTCTCAAAATTCTCATAACCCGGTTGGGCACTCGTCACACGAACCTTAAGGTTGTGCTAGTAGCAGCATGTATCCTTCCTGCCACAGAAGGGCGTAACCTAAAATCACGCTCGGCATTCGCCGCCAAAACCATCTAATGGTTAAACGGTACTTCCTCCGATCGGAATAATTTCCCCACATCGGAATCAAGTCACCACACCGGGTGAGAAACGGATACAGGTTTTTCTCCCTGTATATCCAAATCTTAGCAGACCTCCGTTTACTCTGTCAATATGGTTTTTTACTTGACTTTATTTGCGAGAAAATAATAAAAGCATTGATATAAATATATTCTTTATATATACTTTTATTATGAGATAATAAAAGTGGGAATACTGTTAACGAACAAAACGGCGTGGTTGCCTCGACCTACCGAGGTTTTCATCTAGAACCCTTAAGCTGCGGGAACAGCTTAAGGGTTTTTAATTACTTGCTTCGGTTCGTCAATTGAACTACGAGGGTCAACAGGAGTATTACTGCTATAACAATTTGAACTGTATCACCTATAGTAATCATCCCGTCCCACCCCCTTTCCGGATGTTTCCATCCCCGGCAGGTGAGACCCGTTTGTTCGCTATGTATTCCCATTTACATATTACCATAAAATACTAATACTAGGACCTATAATTTTTGCATTTTTCGCTACTATTCTTTTTTTCTTCACATTTTCCGCACACAGTCCGATAGCTTCATTTTCGGCAACTGAGCAGCCGACACCGAATACCACCCTTTGGGCAAAACCACCTTTTCCAACAATACCGCCAATCCCGGCTCCTCGTTCTCCGGAGGTACCGGCGGCACAACATAGACCCGCAGCCTCTGCCGGTTCTTCAGTACGGCCACCCGACCCTGCAGCTCCGCTCCGCTCTCCGCAAACCGGGCGGCCAGCCATCCCAATGCACACCGGGCGGCATAGGTGTCATCCGTCGGCAATGGCTTATTCATCGGGCACCAGAACACCTCGCCCCCGGGCTTCCAACAGCGCAATGCATATCCCGAACCCCGTAAGATCCGGAGAGACTGTCGATAAAAAGGAAAAAGGAGGGCCAGTGCTTCTTCCGAAGCACCGGCGCAGCTCTCTAAAAAACATAATACCCTTTCCGCCCGGGGGCTGGTGATCAGCCCGGGCGATTTTCTTTGATCTACCAATACCGTCATGCTGTATCCCTCTCCCTTTAGGCCAATCGAACACCCCGTATCCTGAGATGAAGCTTTTCCTTCTCCGGGTCAACCATGGTTACCGCCACCGGTACCACGTCTCCCCTTTTCAGCCGGCCGCGCTGCGGCAGATTGGCAATGCCTATAATTCCCGGCTTAATTTCTAACAGAACCAGTTGATCTTTCTCTGTACTCACCATCTTTATAACCTGTCCCTTCAGAAAGTCCCCCCGCTGGACTAAAAAACCCTCCCAGGGGTTCTTTTCGTCCACCAAAGACACCTGGATGGCATTCGACTCCCGATCAGCCTGGATCACCCGGGCTCGAACCGAAGTCCCAGGAGGATAAAGCTCCACCAAACGACGTACCTGACTTCGGGTTGCGTTTTTGCGGGATACTTCCACCAATACCCCGCCCCCTACATCCACCTGCAGCCGTTCCGGTTTTTCTTCAGTCTTGGCCAAAACCGCCTTCACAACCACCGGAATTACATCTCCGGGTTTGATCTCCTTAAAGAACCTCTCGGCGGCATCCTCAACCACTTCTTTGCGGGAGCAAATGACTGATCGTGTCCCCGCATCCAACCGCCGTACCTTCACCCATACCTTCTGACCGATGAAGCGACTGGCCATTTCCTCCCTTTCCAGTCCGGTCTCACCGAAAGGGACCATCCCGGGTATCTCTTCTCCCATGTCCAATACCCAAACCGGCTTCTCTTCAACCCAGGTAACTCGCTCCACCGTTCCCTCTACCGGAAACCCCCGCTTTTTTGCCTCGTGCAGCTGCTCCCAGCGATCCGCCGTAATGCTATATCCTTCAGGTTTGTACATCATTTTGATCTTCCTTTCGTTTAAGATTTTATGCCAAAAATTATCAGGGTTAACGAAAAGCAGAGTACTGCTAAAACAAACTCCCGGAGATCCTTCCCGGTGGAAATAGGTCCACTCCATTTCTTCCGGGTCCAGGATGCTTTTTCCAGTTTCGCCTTTACCGGCTCCCATTTCCGGGGCAGTCTCGGTAAAAACAATCGCAATGGCCGGATGCTGCTGCGTGTCAACCCGTCCAGTAAGAGATGGGATACGGCCCCGGCTATTGCGGAAAGGACTAAAAGCGCACTGCCAAAGGCAACGGCGGCCAAAACGCCGAAGACCAATCCCACGGTAATACAAAACAGCAGCGTATGGGTGGGGCTGTCCCGGTGGCCATACTTTCGCTCCAGCCAAACTGCCAGGGGCCGGAACCCCCGGCCGGCGTAACTGCCGGGGTGATCCACATCCGGAAGCAGCGCTGCCGCAGCCCCGACTACGGCGCCAATCATCTCCTGCCCGCCCCACACTGCTATAGCTGCCCCCAGAACCGAGCCGGCCGCCGCATGAGTAATGCCCGTCATCTCACCAACTCCTAACTCCCAAACATCCGCATAATATCGTTATCCCCGGGGTCCGCTTCCAAAATCCCGGCCACATCCGGCAGAGGCTCAACCGGGTTTCCCTTCGACCCTTTCCTCTTCCTCTTTGGCAGTTCCTCAATCCCTTCTGCTTCTTCCACCGGACTGGGAATCGGCGGGGTGGGTACCTGCTTCGGTACCGCCGGGGCAAAATCCGCAATGGTTTTGGGTTCCCTGGATAACTCCTTAAACTCTTTCAGGTCCGAGAAGGCCACCGTGTCCAGATAAAAAGGCCGGCAGGTGGGAATCCGAACCACGGACGTAAAGAATTCCATCTCATAAAACTGCCAGGGGAACAAGAGATCCATCTTCTTCTTACTCTCCGTCTTTTTGGGGATCTCCACCCGCTTCCAGGGCCAGGTCACGTCTTTTCTCTGGGAAACATCCCACACATCCGCACTGCCCAGCTGCCGGGTAAAGTACCCGGCCGTTTTATCGTCATTAACCCGCAGGGCCATGCGGATATCGGTATTCCCTAAAAACGTCTCGGCCACATCCGCCCCATAGAGGCTGTTCAACTGGGTGCGGGACTGGACAATGTAGTTGTAGCAGATCCCCAGTCCCCGGTCGAACGAAATCCGGTTGTTAAAGTTCGGAATTCGACCGATGTTGGCAAACTCATCAAGGATAAACCGAACGGGAATCGGAAGCCGATTGTTATTGGCCTCCGCATATTCCACCAGACGCTTAAAAAGCAAAAAATAAAAAGCCGTCAGTAACGGCCTTAAATCCCCAATGGTCGGGAGGATACAAAACAGCGCGGTTTTCTTGGTGGCGAGATCCAGGAGATTAACATCATGCCCGGCGGTCAGGGCCGCTAAGGGACCATCCGTCATCACCGCTACTTTGTTCTGCACCCCGGTGGCAAAGTTATTAAACATGCCGACCGCCCCCCGCCATTTCTCATAATAATAGACCGGCAGACGGCCCGACCGGAACTCTTTCTCAAAAGCCTCATCCAGTTTTTCCACCGGCCAGGAGAGCAGCGTCAGCACCGTTCGCATATGCCGCATTTCTTCCTCCAGAAAACTCCCGTACCGGGTCAGCCCCATAAGCGCCGTGAAGAGGTTGGATTCGCCCCCGGCAAAGAACGGATTTTCTTTCCCGGCACTGAGAATCATGGCTTCGCAAACCTGCCGGAATTCGCCCTCATCTCTCGCTTCAAACAAGGGATTCCAGCGATGACTCCCCTGTCCCGGATCTTTAAAATTCAGGACGATCACATTGTAGCCCTGGGTCTTCAGCCAGTCCGCAATGCCCGGCTCATACTCCCCCTTGCCATTCCACTTTCCGGCCACCAACTCCCCTTTTGGGTCCGAAATCACCATGGACCAACCGTCATGGGCCGCAGCTATGATATTCGGCAGAACCCAGCCAAAGGTTTTTCCGGCCCCCGTGGCTCCAAAAATGGCGGTGTGAGCTGCAATAGCCATGCGGCCGATGATGACCCGCAAAATGCGGCCGTTCAACTTCCCGATGATCACCCCTCCGCCGTACTTGCCCGGCTTTGGAGGCCCAAATTCACATAATTTGGCAGCCTCTTTTTCGTCGGCCCAACCACTATCCTTTTTCACCAACGGCCTTCCCTGAACCACTCCCGGTCCATGCATCCGGCGTCTGCGTCTCATCATCCCCACCGCAACTGCAAACCCCAGCAAACTTCCCAACAGCACTCCGGTATGTCCTGCCCGGTCTGCGGGGTTTCTTAAATCCCTGGCAGTAAACCAAGATCGAACAGAAACATCCTGAACTTCGGGTTTCAGCCAATTCCCGGACCCCTCATCAAACCTTGGTATTTTCTGAATGAGATTCATTCCGTACCCACCAAGCAGCCCCATTCCAATGGTAATCACCACAACAATGACTGGGGCCTGAAGCTTTTTCTCTCTGACCCACCATGCAGCACCCATGCAGATAAACATTAGAGCCAGTCCATGGGCGATGAAAACCAGTGCTAAAAAGACCACCGCCAACAGCGAGTACATCACAATACGATCTTTTTTTAGGTTAACCAAGCCATCACCCTCCCCACATAGCCGGATACCTCCGGCAGCACTGCCCAGTAAACCAGGCCCAGTGTCAATGCCGGAAAGACCACAAACCGTTCCAGCAAGCCGCCGGTTTTCACCAGGGGAATCCGCACCATAACCGGTAACGGCCACAGCAGGGGAACGCCGGACAGGGTCAACATGTCTCCCGCTAAATGCGCCAGATACCCGGCCGCCATCGCTAAGCCTATCTCCCGGCCCCACAGCAAACCGATAATCCCGCCCAGAGCAAGGGTGGCCGCCAGGCTATGCAGCGCCCCCCGGTGCCCCAGAACTCCCCTCGCAATCGTGGGAAGAATCGGTATTCTGCTGCCGATCCAGCTGTTTGGATGATCCAGGTCCGGCAGGAGAGATCCCAGTCCCGCTGCCGCCAGCAAAACCGGATCAAACCCCGAAACCAGATACCCGGCCCCCAGGCCCATGACCAAATGTGACCGCCACATCATCTTTTATCACCTCCCTTCCCTGGCGGCATCAATTGGCGCCGGTATTTCTGCCAGTGCTCATAGAAAAACACCGGCAGTTTTCCACTCCGGTGCTCTTCCTTAAAAATCTGATTCAGTTGCTCTATCGGCAAATATTCCAAAGCCATCATGGTGCTTAAGTTCTTATCCCCTGCCTTAAACCTGCCACCATACATAACCAGCCCCGCCAGAGCAAGATAAAAATCCTGCCTCTTACCATCGATCCCATCACGCATCCACTCAATTTTAGGATCGGTAATCACGAGGCTCTCAAAATCCTTCAAATCTTCCGTTAGTCTGGAAATACCTGTGCAAAAACTCATTCCCTGCCTTGTAGAACCAAATACTGTACGGTGTCCCTGCAAGAGACCTTCCATTCGTTCACTTAAGTGAACGGCCTCTGGACCTTTATTCATTAGCACCACACTCCCTTCGAATTGTCTTTACATGACAGCCAAAGCCCTCCCCATGATGCCACCGGACACCCCGCGCCTGCTTTAGAGATTGACAATAGGCCATCTCCTTACACCCCGGGCATTGCTCCCTCCGGGATTCGCAGTTCCCGCACGGGCAGTCCTTACATTCGCTGTACCGGATACACTTCCACCCCCTTTCGTTCACTTAAGTGAACACCTCACCCCCTACCGCCCGCGCTCCATCCCCCGCCTCCGGTGCTGCCACCGGTCCCTGTCCTTGCCCCGCCGGGGGACCAGCTCCGCCATGGCCCGCAGATCCTCCGGCTCCACCCACAGCTCCCGCCTGCGCCAGGTCCTGTTATCATGAGCCAGCGTCTTAAACACCAGCACCACCCGCCGACCGTCCTTGGAGATCCCCCCGCACCAGTCCGTGACCAGCCCAGTCCGGGCCTCCAGGAGCCCCGCCCCCTGGCGCCCCAGGGAAACCATGGCCTCCCGGTCCAGGCGCCGCCCCGGTTCCAGGTTAACCAGGACCGCCTTGGCCCGGGCCGGGTGGGTGAAGTACGTGCCGTCCTGCCAGTATTCCCTGGGCGTGAGATTTTCCCGACGGGTATCAAACAGGGGACTCACCAGTCCCAACACCTTGACGATCTTTTTGTTGTCCCGAGCCAGCCGTGTGAATATCATCCCTGTTCACCTCCAGAAGCGTCCGGGCCTGTTGAATCATCCTCTTCCTCAGATCCTCCGCCTCCTGTTTCCTGGCCATGGCCAGTAGTTCCGATGACGCCATAAACGCCGCCATGGTCAAAACCATCTCTTGTTTGCCGAAATAACACTCCAGTGCCTCGATGATGACCGCCGTTTTCGTTGTATGTCTCCGGGCCGCCTCCCGTTGCACCTTCGACGCCATCTCCACCGGCAGCCGTAAAGATTCCCTTGTGCTTATCCTCTTCACCTCTTTCTGTCAGTCCGGCCTCCGGGTCCCGGTTACCTGGCCGTTGCGGCCGGGGTCTTGTTCTTTCTCACGGGAACAAGACCCCGGCCGCAACGGAAACCCAGCCCTGGCTCCTGGGTATCCAGGTTCCCGGTCCCGGCTCCTGGATCGGCCTTGGCCTGGTCCTGGTTTTCCCGGGTTCCAGGTTCCCGGGTACCTGGGCCGCCCCTGGGTCCCGGGGCCAGGTTCCTGGGTGCCTGGGAAACCGGGCCGGGGAAAAACCGGTTGTTCACTTAGGTGAACGATTTTCTTGTCGTTCGACTGTTGTCATACGCCTGAGGCCTTGACCTGGGCGGCCTGGACCTCGGTGCCGGGTTCCCGGGGCCGGGGCGCGCACCCGGTATGACACCTGGGGCCGGGCCAGGCGCGGCCTCCGGCTCGCTTATGCGTTGTATTCCCCTATGGGGTAAGGAGTTTGGGGAGGGCGACCCGGGGGAGCCTGGGCGGGGGGAAAAACAAAGGGCGATCGAAAAAGATTCTCATTCTCAACCACCCCAATATTATCTGTTTTTTCGAGTACAACACGAACAAACGTCCGGAATTTATTTTCCGCCCTCGCGATGTAAGTATGGTAGCCTTTTAACTTCATTTTCCATCTCTACAAGATCTTCATCTGTGTGAGTATGGATGCCGGCAATGTTGCTCCATGGGATAAAAACGGACACGTCTTTCCTTGCAAGATGAGCATCGTCATATATAGCTATTCCGTAAGTAGTCACCCCGACGATCTTAAAGGCGTGTTTCCCTTTGAAATATCGTTTTTCACGCAACCATTTTTCAGCTGCTTCAAACCAGCTCAGTGCAGGAATTTTGTTGACTAATTCAATTATCAGATACGCTTCTTTTTCCCTGGTTGCTTTGAATTTCACCCTTGTCTCATCGAATCCAAACATGGATTCCTCGATAAACTTGATCACATGATCCGGGCTAGAGATTATTTCACAAACAATTTTTTTCAAACCAATCCATCTCCTTTAAATGCTTTTTCGCATTGCTTTATGAATACATGGATCGCAAATAAACTTGTTTTTTGTTATTGCCTGAATCTTTTTTTGCATATTTAATTTTTTTTGGGTATTTTTCAGGGTTCTCAATCGCTTTTTCCAACCACTGGATTGTGAATTTCACTTCTTCCTGCTCCAATAGCCGGTCGATGCAGTAAAGTACAGTATCCTTGTTACTCTCCTTTACCCACCTTTGCAAAAAGGGAACGATGTCCTGATCCTCTGATACCTTCTCAAAGAAATACTTTTTAACGACTTCGATATCTTCCTCAAGTTGCTTTTGATTGATTAATTGATTTTTCATTCCATCCTCATTCAATCCTTCTTTCCTTCCCGCATTAGGAGGATACTCTTTCATACCTTCACTAACGGAAGGATGGAAGGATGAATGATTTGATTTATTATAATTTGAAATATTATTATTTGTATTATTAATACATTCGGAATTTCCGAACGGCTCCCGTACGATTTTTCCGAATGGCTGCCGTTCTATTTTTCCGAACGGCTCGGAGCCATTCGGTTTTTCCGAACGGCTTTCTTTTTGATTGATTTTCCTCATGGCAGCGAGTTTTTGACCTTCAGAGTTCCGATCTTTCCAGTGACGCCTCTTTTCCAAATCGCAATAGATGGTCTCCGAATAGAAAGGCACATCACACCATACATAGAGGTTCGTTGTGCCACCGAATTTATTTTTTTCTTCACAAATTTCAATAAGCCCGTATTCAAACAGGGTTTTGATCAGTTGAAGAGCTTTGTCTTTTTTACATCCAAATCGCTCCGCCAGCCGGGTATAATCAAAGTGATGAATGACATGAGTTTCCGGATAGGCTTGACGGTCTGCTAATGTGTAGAGTACCTGCCAGGCTAAAAAAGCATCATTCCCGAGGGTCTTTCTCCATGAGTCCAAATGATGAAATGTGAGAGGTGGGAGTGTAAGCTCGGCTCTTTTTCTTCTTTCTTTCACCCCAACCTTGAATTTTACGTCATCCACAATATCAGCTCCCCGTACTCAAATTCACATCACATCAGGTTCATGAAAGCATCCACGTCAAACTGAACATTGGCTTGGGCTTCTTCTCTTTCCGCCTCTTTATTTTCAATAGGCTGAATGCCACTGGTTTGAAGTATTTCTAATGAATTTTCCAGTTTTCCCATCCGCATATCTAGGGCGTAGAGTAGGTTTTTGATTTCTCCAAGGACTTGATTTACAGCCAACCCGGCCTCTATGGCTTCTCGTGCCTTTTGGCTTCGGATTTTTTGGGGGAACTGCAGCAAAGGATGATCCGCCGGCAGACGAATATCCAATTTCTTATCAAACGCCATTTGTCGGACACCTCGTTTTCAATATAATCAAGGGCTAACGGTTGATTTTAGTAAGTTTGTCCGACAAGTTTTTATTAATAAAATTCTGTCGGACAAGTACATAAAAAAAGAGCCTTCAGCCCGGAGTATTCCTGGTTTAAACTTGTCGGACAAAACGGTTTCCGTCTATAACGCCTCTTCCGTCTGCTTCACAACCGCCAAAATCCCTTCTGCGTTGGCCCACTGGGCGTTGGGCAAGATGGTGGTAACCGGAAACATGGATGAGAGAACCGGTAAGCATTTGGCTCCGCCGCCAGCCAGGTAGGCCTTGCGGACAAAGGCCATTCGTTCCCCCAGTCGGGCGGTAACCTGATCGACGATGTTCATGGCGATTTCGGTTTTAATTTTTTCCAGCGTCAGGTTGAAATCGATTTCCCGGCCGTAGTGGATAATCTTCCCCTCTTCGCTGAGGACCTGCGGCACATTTACCACGGACAGGGGCATTCCAGTTTGATTCTGATATTCAAGGGCAATGGTTTCATGGACGGCATAAATCCCGGTTTCCACGCTACCGCAGAGGTTGGAAACCGGCCGCACTTTCCCGCCGACCACTTCCGCCACAATGTAGTCGGTGGTTTTATATCCCACGTCCACCAGGAGTACCAGCCCGTTCTGAGGAAGCCCAGGAGCCGTTATAAGGGCCGCAGCACCCTGGGGATAGACAATCACCTTACCGAAGCTGATACGCCTCAAAATACTGTCATTTACGCTGATATCCCCATGAACCCCCATCAGGTGTTGAATCAATTCCTCGCGCTGGGTCCGGTAATACGCTACCGGCAGACCAACTCCCAGGGTAGACCCCGGTTGAGCTTCCAAGATCCTGGAGGCTGTCAGTACCAGGATATCGTGATTGGGGTGTTTATGTTTCTGGCGGTCCAAGGTAAAGGTGGCGCCCCGGCCCTCTTTTACCGCCAGTTCGCCTACAAAGTAGATGATGGTGGTTCCATCCACCTTTTTCACCTTCACCAAATGGCCTGTATCGGTACTGGAGAGATCCGCCAGAACCATCTCCTGGTATGGGGACACGATGGATGGAATCAAAATCCGGCTTTCCGTAGAGACGGCTTTGACATGGCTGTAGCCGACATCAATGGCAAGAATTTTTGTTAACATTGAGAGGTCACTCCCTTTATTATTTGGTTTAAAGAATTCATCTGCTTCCAGTCGGTAAACCGCACAATGTTGGGACTGGAAAGTGCGGCGTTATAGGGGGCTGCTTTCACAAAAACCGGGATCTCTTTTTCGATCAGCCCCCGGATGACGGTCGGGTCATCATCAAAGAAAGCCACCATCCCTGAATCCCGGGCCATCGTGGCTTTTTCGTCGCCGGGAATAAACTCTACACTGCCCGCAGGAAATCCATGTTTTTGTAACCACTTCCGGGTTACAAACTCGGCCAGTTTGGGCCGGCTGGTCATATAAACCACGCGGTATCCCTCTTCGGCCATTCGAAATAAAGCTTCCTGGGCGCCGGTATAGGGTCGGGCATTCAAAAACAGTTTGAGCCCTTCGGCGGAGGTGAAAAAATCCTTCGGTACTTCCGGCGCCGGATACTGTTTTAGGCTGATGTTGAAACGTTGAAGCAGCTCGTAGTTAATGTTGGTTACGGTGTTGCAGAGATCCACTCCGATTAGCATGTTGTCACCTCCTTGAACTTCCAGTATTCCACCGGTCTGGGCTGTGAGAAGTAAAACCCTTGGGCCAGATGAACCCCGGCACTTTTGACTATTTCGTACTGTTTTGGCGTCTCGACCCCTTCGGCAATCACTTTGGCTCCCAGGTTTCCGGCGATACTGAGCATTGCTTCCAAGGCTGTCAGGTAGTGAGGAGCCGAACCGTTTTGGTACTTCGTGAGGCCCTGGATAATACTCCGGTCGATCTTGAGATAGTCCGCAGGCAGTTCGCAGATATTGGAAAAGCTCCGGTCCCCTGATCCCACATCATCCAGTGCAACCTGGATGCCGGTTTGTTTAATGTCCATCAGAATTTCAGCCAGCGCCATCCTTCTCTTCTCCTTGAGGCCGATCTCGGCCAGTTCAATGATGATCCGATTTTGGTGCTGACGATATTTTTTAATCGCATGGATCATTTTTTCGTGATGCTGGATCAGGGTGTCCGGGCTAATGTTAATAAAGATTTGGATGGGTTTGAGAAAATGATCCAATCCGGATAGGGCCTGGTTAAAACATAAAAGCTCCATCTCCTGAGATCTTCCAACTTTCTTTGCGGCACGAAAAAGATTCACCGGGGAGAACAGGTCCCCGGGTCCCCGGGCCAGGGCCTCAAAGCCAAACACCTCCTCGGAGCACATATCTTGTATGGGTTGAAAAAAGATGGATATGTCTCTTTTATGAAGGATTTGGGCAATGGTTTCGTTCACATCATCACGCTCCTTGTTTTAATAAAGGGTTATAAAAATAAGGAACCCCCTACCTTAGCCTTACTAAAGTAGGGGGTTCCTTGTGATGGACAATTCCTCGTTTAGCTAGTTGAATTCGTTAATCTCCTCCTAAACCCCCGCCGCTTTCCTCTTCCCAATTCCATGACCATTCACTGGTAGCCAAAGGTCTGAGAGAATCGTTTTGATAGTAATCCTTATATTCCGGTTTATACTTTGGATTATCCGAGGTATCACTGGGCATCTCTGTCACGACCCAGTATTTATTGTTTATGGTGCTGCTGCCGGTTGTGATAGCGATCTTTGTACGGCCAGTATAGCTCCACAACCGGGTATAGAGAGAATCCGTGGCCAGGAGTGGAAAGCCTTTCCGAATGTTGGACAGAAAGGGGATTCCATTGGGGTTGCCAAAAACATCCTTCGTATAGTCATCATCCATGCGGTCGCTCGGAATGCTGTAGTATTTGTATCGCATGTCCGCGATCCCGATGCCGACAAACTCAGTCTTGGGTATAAACTCGAATGTCAGACTACCGTTTTGAATGAATGGGGACTCCCGCGAATCATTGAGGTAGGTTCCGAAGGTACTCACAGCAGGGACGTTCTTCATACGGCATTTTAGAATAATGGTTCTACGCTCGCTGAAAAGGGTTTGGTTTGTCCCATTGGGCAGCGTAATGGTATTAGTCCCCAGTTGAATCTTATCAAAATCTGTATTTGTGGCAGTGGGTTCGGTCCGTTCATAATAGGTGATATATCTATCCTTGCGGCCATCATATCTTTCAGTAGAGGTTACGTAAGCATTTTTTTGAATATAATTTTTAAATAATTTTGCTGCTGGAATATAGAAGCGAATGGGATTCGGGGAAGTAAATTTCACATCAAATCCACTCTTGTTAACGGCGGTGACGTTTATATCACAAACGACCGTAAACTGATAGTTTGATCCGGATACGTTCTGTACGTTCGCGCTGACCAGGTTCACCGTCTGCGTAAACCGCGGCAGTTCTTCGGTTCCTGCCAAAACATACCATCCAGGGATAACGGCCTTTTTCAAATATCCAACCTGGGGATGTTCCTGGGCTATAAACTCGTATTGGGCAATAAAGAGGGGTTCTTGCTTGACTACAGGAATTAGGTTTTCGTGCCAAGCCGAGAATCGGGGGTCCCGCAGGGTCCAGAGTCCCCTTCCTCCCCGGTCTTCTTCAACGGTATCAATATCGCCGCTGCTATATCCCCTCACGATTGGACCAACCAGATCCCATTCGCTGAGGGAGGCTCGATCCGTAATCCCGGCTTCAGAACCATACATTCGTTCCACAATGATTCCGTCACTAGAATATGTCACGGGGTCGTTATATGAACGTACCGTTGTAAATAAGGGAGCATTTTTATTGACCCATGCTTGAATCTTCGTCTTTGCTGTATTGGCCTGATTGGCAGGAGTACAAGTCCCACTAATCTGCCAGCCGTTCACATCGTGATAAATGGTCCCTTCCATGGACCAACTTGGAGAAGAGCTGGACCGGATACGATAGAAAATTTTTGAATTGGCAGTGAGGACATCCGGATTCCACAGAGCCAGATTGCCATTTCCCGTGACGTCTGACATATCATACCATCCATAACTGGGCCTCAAGTATGTCGGTAATTGCGGGTCTAGGTTTTCCCGAATGGAGGTTGAATTCCTCCCGGTGGACCAGCCTTCCTGCCAATTGCCATTCACGTACTCCCCATATTGATCTTCAATTTTTTTCTGATATTGATCATTGACTTTGATGTATCGGGTTTCGTTCGGCTGAAAAAGCACGTCTATATCTGCCCCGGATGGATTGGTTGTCGTTTGCAACGTTACCTGGACCCGAGCCTTCACCGGGAAGGAATTCGGGTTGGTGACGGCCGCCACGATCAGGTATCTTTTGGGATCTGTGTTGGGAATGACCACCGGGTCGGTGTCTCCCGGCCACATGGCACTATATGACGATATGAGCCGCACCTCCCCGGTTTCCCCGGTAGTAGTCCATGTCCACTTCTGTATCCGTGGGGGCATTGGGGGCAAATACTCTTTCCACAATAACCGGCTTTACCTCCCTAACCCGCCTTAAATCTTCATGCTTAACGTATTCATAGCGATCCACTACCTGTTTTTCTCTGGTTTCATACTTTCCGGAGTTTAGAAAAGCAAAGCCCGTTTCTTTTCCGGTACCAGGATTACACTCAACCAGTATCCAGGTTCCCGCAACTTCCTGCCAATATCCGTATACCTGGGTGTTGTCCGCCAGGGTGCACCATCTTTTGTCGTATTCTTCTCCGGATACCGGTGATGTGGAAAAAAATACAAGGACACAAACCAGCAATAAAATAATCCTTCTCATATAAATTCACCTCACTACTTCACAAGATAGACCCGGATTTTAGCTTGCCGGTCGTCTTTGGTATAGGGAATCTTCCGGACATCCGGAACAAATACAGTCTCCGTAACAGTCTTGTAAATCGGGATCATTTCTTCAACTTCCGGATGATAATAAAGCGAGGTGGAAACATGCTGGGAGGTTGGAGGAATCGGCGGGCTGTCGCCTACCGTGGTTGACAGCTCCCTTTTATTATCCGCATACGTCGTTTCCGTTCTTCCCTCAAATTGCATGTTGTTAAAAGTAGTCCCACCACGCCATTCCAGGTTGATGGTACCAATCAGGGTTCCATTTGATCCCGCGCTCCAGGTCCAGGTTGTTTCTCCAGAGCCCTTGGGCGAGAAGGTTTTATAATAGGAATCTCCAATCTGTCGCACATTGCCAGAGCTGTCTTTGTAAAAGAGACACACCCGGGCAGAACCACTAATATCAAAGGTGGAAGAGTACTTTGCTTTGACCTGATAGGATCTGCCGGCTGTCAAGGTTCCACCTACCGGATCACCATTTGCGTTCAGGATTTCAAGGGAAGTGACGGCTAAATTGGCCTGTGTGGTTTCACCGCCTCCACCACTGCCAGGCGAAGAAGGAACCAGGTAGACTTCCACTTTGTTTTTCGCATATTCTTCCTCGGGCTTCGACAAAGGTCCGGTACTCGTGGAAATGGCCAACGGCTCATTCACATAGCTGCCGGTATTGTTATAGATATTCGCGGTCAGTATCAACTTAAAAGGCTTCGGCGGTACCTTAAAACCGAATGAAAAAGGAGCCTCCGTAAGACCCCCCAGGGTGACCGAATAAGTGTTGTGCAGCTCTGGCTTAGCCGCCCCCTCTTCCCAAGTATAGACCCGCATCTTCGTATAACTAGCAATGGTTGGCCAAGAAGTAAAATTTTTCAATCGAATGTTCCCGGTCACCGTTTTCCCAGCTTCAATGTTGCCAAATAACGTAGGTGCCGCATCAGTAAACTGCAAATCATGAGGCCGGATGGGTTCGCCATACCAGATGAGCTGCACGGGTAAGGTCCACAACCAAGCTAAGGTCGATTCGGCAAACCCGGAGGGCGGTGAGCTGCCCCAGGTGGGAACGTAGTAATTTATGGCCGTAGGATCGCTTTTAATATCAACCGCACGTCTGCTGTGGGACTCATCCACATAATTTAAATTCAGATCCCACTTTACCCTTACGCTGTTGTATTGGCTCTCACTGCTGGCCAGGCTTACATTAAAACCGGTTGGCATACAGTTTATATATTTCTCTAAAAAAACATCGTGACTTAATCCACTTCTCCAAATATTCGCCTTCCCGTACTCTGTAGATGAAATATTCTCCGGATTGACCACTTCCACCCGGATATTTTTATATTGACTCACTTTATCCCCAAACGGAAAGCCATAGTCCGCATAATAGCTGGGAACCGATTGCCCCAGGGAAAGGTTGCCCAGTTGTGAACCGCCCGTAGGCATGGCCTGGTATCGGGTCGGTTGATTTGGATAATTCCAGATTGCATAGTAGCTGGAAATGATACTGCTGCCGATTACTTCCTCATTCGCTTTTGGCCCGGCATGAGCTGTACCAGGAACCAAAAAGAGACATACCAGGATGCCCCATATAGACCATCTCTTCAAATCATCTTCCTCCTTGGAATTAATAAAAACCCGCGAGAGGCGGGTTCGGGTTGACGTAACCATCATTGTTAAATACACGTTAAATTTATGATTTAACTAGTTTGACAGTATAAATAAGCTATCCCTAATATAATCAAACCCAGCCCAAAAAGCGCAACAACTCCAAGTACTAGAAAAATATGTACCACGTTAATCTGCGAAGAATATGACAATAACTTGATACTGCCTTGAAATATTATCCAGAATGAAAAAATTAACATAGAAGGTATTGCTGATAATATGGAGTATTTTATTTTTTGCCTTAACGAAGAATTTTCCTTCCCTGAAAAATAAAATAGCAAGATAAAATTGAGAATGACTGAAATTAATATTGCAATTTCCGTTATATCCTTCACTTAATTCCCCTCTTCTTAAACGGATATATAAAAAAAGAAGCAGCTTTTGACTGCTCCTTAGCCTTTGTACAATGGGTTGTTGATTACAAGAATTGTATCCACCCATTTAAGGAAAATGTACTTCATTTTACTGATATTGGCAGGTGGTAAGTTCCTAACTAATTCATCAGTAACCTTTAGTACCGGGTATTTAAAATCATGTACGCCTCCTTTATCATAGGTTGTATAGTTATCTCTGGCGCGTAACAAATTATCGTTTTCATACATATATACTCTGATACCTGTAGTACTTTTCTTCCCTTCTATTGTTACAATAATTTCATCCCTTGTAACCGTAACCCCATGGACAATCATATCATGTATTTTAAAGGACTGAGTATTCAGGTCACTAATATCCTTGTTTACCACGGTTCCTTTTCCGTCAAAATAATTTGCCCAGGGCTTTCCGGCAATAGGTTCCCCCTGGCCAGTGATGTCAATGACCGGAAGGCTAGGCAGCTCCCCTTTGGGTCCAATCAGTACCGCTCTTTTCACGTTATCCCAGCCTACTTCATAACCAAAGGCCTCGGCAACAAACCGGGCCGGCAGGTAAATGCGGCCGTTTCTGTTGATCGGGGTCACGTCCATGGACTGGGTCTGACCGTTGACCTGGTACTGCCTGCTCCCCATGGTCAACGTTATAGTGGTGTCCCCCATGGCCAGGATCGCACTGGGATCCTGCCATTTGATTCCTTCGCTACTCACGCCCAGGGCATAGCCCAGGAACCGGACGGGCACGTAAGTCCGGTCATGCTCAATAAAGGTCGCGGCGTCCATCTGTTTTATCTGGCCATCCGCATTGTAGCTGTTCTGGCCTACAATAAAGTAGACTTTATGGGTAGCGTTGCCCGCCATAGCGCCGGTGGCCAGTATTAAGGCCAGGCAGCCGGTGAGTATGCCAATGATCCATCGCTTCATAATAATTTCCCTCCTAAATCACCCTATTAAATTATTCCCTGTCTAATCCAATCTCTTTAAGTAAAGAGACATAGTCTTTCTTCCCTTTGAGGTCTTGGGCCAGCCTTTCATCTGCCGTCCAAAACTCACAGGTCTCTCCCGTCTTCCATTGAATCTCCTCGGAAACTGCCAAAAATGCAGCATCATAGAGGGTTGGTAAATCAAAGTAACGGCTAATTTTCCATGCTCTGTCTGCAATCGTTTCCTCTTCAAGATAGAGGATGCCGGGAAAATGTCTAAAGGCAGACCAAGTTTCGTCTGCTTCCCGGAGACTCAGTTCGTTCCGTCTAATTTTCTTCCGAATAATACTCCCGATCTCAGCCCAGGCAAAAGCCGGTAGAACAATAATTTGATCATCCTCAATAATCTTGTGGAATAATACTTTTGCTTTATGGCTATCATCTTCTTCAATAAACAGTTTCACAAAAACGGAGCTATCAACGCAAATATATCTACTCATGGCGACCAATACCTTCACGGAGTTCCCTAATTAAAACGGTGGAATCACCCTGTTTCCCTGTTCGAGAAGCCGTCTTTTCTTTTATGCGAAGTAGGGTTTCTAAACTCTTCATCCGGGTTTCTTTGAATTCATCGGCCTCAAGTGAATGCTGCATTTTTTCATAGCTCTCAGCGTCCACCAAATAGGCCACCGGTTTAGATCTTTGTAAAATCACCACCGGTTTTTTGGTGTTCACCACTTCAGACAACACATCTTTGGCATTTCTCCTCATGTCTGTAATACTAATCATTTTCATAAAATCACATCCAAAAGTGCTTTTAAATGTATTATATAGTAAATTTTCTAAGAAATCAAGTCTTCGAGTACCTGATGCCGCATTATTTTTCTGTCGAGCCAACCCTTTTATCGAAATGTAAAATTAGGGCTTCTCCATTTTCAACTAGAAGATCAACATTCATCCCTTCTTGGATATAATCTCTCAATAGAAAGCTTTCCCCCGGTGGCTTAATATGGTCCATTCCTTCCTGAATGATGGTTTCATCGGAGACTTTGATTTTCTCAATTAGATTTTGGTCCGTTATATCCTCCCGCCCCTTTTTCATTACTTGTAAGGCAATTTCCTTTTCTTTAATAGAGAGTACTTTACCAGTTCGGACCATGCTATTAAATCGCTCGGATTGCTCCTGAGCCAATTTATAGGCTCTTTGTTCCGGGAGTTTGACTGTGTAGTACCAGTACCCACCAATGCCAACCCCAATACCGAGAACCAGTACGACAACATAGGATATATATCTTTTCCAATTCTCTTTCATCAGCACTACCTCCTAATAAAAAATATTGTAGTAACTTAAGCTGCAGCTCCACCCGGTTTTGCTCACGTAAGTCATGGCAGGCCAGAAGGCGGCGTACATGGTTGAACTGACTGAAGGATTCACTCTGCTAGTCAAAATTTTATTGGCCATGATTTGGGCCCAGACTTCATCCGATGCCTTCATGGCCAAACCTTCTCCATTAAAATAGGACAGCTTTCGTATAAACTTGGGGCCATCCAATGCCACAAAGCCAATATCTTTATATTTATAGTCTTTTTTGTCTTTATATTTGGCGTAGGCATTATTTAAACTTAACACATCCGAACCACTGGGATTAATGACTATTTGATTTCCAGTGCTAAGAAAAGCCATCTCTCCAACCCAGCTAAAATAGCTAGGTGCTACGTTTCTAACAGCATCATCAACATATGTTTGATTAAGGTACAAAGGACTATACCCCTCTCCCCGTCCGACTGTTTGATATACCATAATCTCGGAAGTAACCGGACCACTATATACAACCTTGCTTTCACCGGGTTCTAGGGTTATATCACCCAAGGAGAAGGTGTTCAACAACCCGGAACTTTGATCCGAAATGTTCGGAATGACATTCACGTTATATCCGATCCGGTCATCCAGGTAGGCGTCGATCCCCCCCTTGCCGGCCCAGAAATTTGGAGATGCCAGAGAACAGTTTGGGAAGGTTACTCGGACTTGTGAATTGTTTATACCTCGGATCGTCACGTAATGTTGTATTTTAACACTGTAATAATTGTTTTCCGACCGGCTAGCTTTCACAAGGGTTATGTTGTAATCGGTGTAGGTATCTGTAATTTCAAAGTAAGGCCGATTAATCGTGGAGGCCCTTACGATATAGCCTGGAATCACTTCTTTTACCAGCTTCCCTACATCAGTCCCCACGGTGGGTTGGAATCGATAAAATTCTAGAAACGTCAGCTCATATTTCAGAACCGGAAGACTGTCGATCCATCCAGCATATCCTGGCGCGTCGGTACTCAACACCTTGACGTTAAGGTTATAATCTGCGGCGTTAGTATAATCAACTAAAACCGGCCCTGGATTGTCAAAGTAGTTCTGCTGTGGATTTGAAACCTGAACCCCATTATTCTCGAGCTTGGAGAATCGAATGTTATCAATGATCTTTGAGTTCCCGTCATGATCGACATAGGGCACCTGGTCCGGCGCCCGTCCGGAGAAAAACGTTTCCATCTTCTGTTTCGCCAAATCAGGATTTTTGCTGCTGCTACCAGGGGTCACTGCCCATCCGGTTTGAACGAGGGAAACCGTCCCATCGAAAAGCCAGTAGTTTGAGCTGTTCGACGAAACGCCTTCAGGATAGCATCGGATATAATGAGTCATGGTATAGCCCCCACTGAGATTGTTGGGTTCTGGAGGCTTGCCAGAATAATTGGTAAAAGAAATAAAACCCTTGTTGGGTTTTAGGCTGTCCGGCAGTTCGGGGTCCAAATTCTCTGTGACCGAGGCGGTATAATAGGCTTCAGACCAGGCATCCATATTGACTTCGGAACGCCATTCAATCTCTTCTCCGATGATCGGATACTTTTTCCCCCGGTTGATTAGGACAAATTTGGTGTCATTGGCCTCCAAGATCACATCCACGTTTTTGGTCAAAGCCAAAGCATTGTTGTTATCATATTCAGAAAACCCATTCCGCCAATCGCTGAGATCAACCGAAACAGTTGCTTTCACCGAAAAAGGATTGGGATTGTAAACTTTGGCGACAATTAACCAGTAGTCCGGGTCAGAACCAGGGATTAAATAAGCTCCGGTATTACCTGGCCACTGCACCGGCCCTTTGGCCAGAGAACGCATCTCTCCGGTTTGGTCATAATAATCCCAATCCCAGGAGGTTCCGGTCATAACATTGGGAGCCATCAGGGTGACATCTACCGGATCAACTCTCTTAGTCTTAGTCCAATCCTCATATTTCTTTTTTTGATAATCGACCACTACCTCCTCGGTGGTCACCTTGATCTCTTGAGTATTGTAGTAGCATCTCCCGGAGGGCTTTCCTGTGCTGTCGCATTCAACGAAGATTTGATTGGAACCAAAGTCCTGAAAATACCCGTACACATTTCGATCACTCAGTGGATTCCCATTGCGATCTTTAAGATTCTGGATGGTAATCCACTGCATATGTTTCGTTTCTGCCTGTAAAGGAACCGCCCCCAGACAGGCAATTATAAGGGTAAGGGTTAAAATTTTGAGAAGTTGTTTTTTCAATTTGAAACACCCCTTTTATTCGATCAACCGGACTCGAATCCGGGCTTCTTTATCTTGATGGGTATAGGGTATCTCTACCCATCCAGGAACCACATGGCGGTGCTCGATGGTTCCATATATCGGAATCATTTCCTCTACAACCGGGTGATAGTAGACTGGATAGGCCCAATTCCCCGGTGTGGGTGGTCCTTCTGGAATATCCGTGCCGGTAGTGCTTAGTTCCATTTTGTTATCGGCGTAGGTGGTTTCCCGTTGATCGTTGAACAATTCCTCAACCCATTGACTCTGCTGGTCCCACCAGCGATAGGAGACGGTGGCATAGAGGGTTACGTTGGTCGAAAGCCCGGTCCAGTCCCAGGTCTTTGAGACTTCTCCGTTGGCACTGAAATAAGCGTTTGATTCGTCTTTTGGCAGCATGGTCCCTGTGCTGCGCTTCTCATAAAGGCGGATCTTCGCCCAGCCGGGCTGATCAAAGGTGGATTTGAACTGAGCCTGGACTTTATACGGTGTATTGACCGTCACGTACCCACCCACCGGGTTGCCTTCTGGGGTCTGTAGTTCCATCTTGGTTACCGACAGGTTGGAGGGCTGTCCGGCACCACCGGAGCCAGGGACCAGGGGCACTTCCACTTTGTTTCGGACATATTCTTCCTCCAGTTTGCAGACCGGGCCGCTGCTGGTCGTAACAGTTAGAGGTTCATTGATCCACCGCCCGTTGTGGTACATATCGGCAGTTAATATCAAAATAAACGGTTTGCCCGGGCATGTGAATTGAAAAGAAAAAAGCCCGTTGGAAAGGCCGCCAAGGCTGATATTCTTTGTATTGTGCAGCAGGGGTTTCGCATCTCCCTGCGCCCAGGTGTAGACCCGGAATTGAGTCGTGGACGGAAGAGTTGGCCAAGAAGTAAAATTTTTCAATCGAATGTTCCCGGTCACCGTTTTCCCAGCTTCAATGTTGCCAAATAACGTAGGTGCCGCATCAGTAAACTGCAAATCATGAGGCCGGATGGGTTCGCCATACCAGATGAGCTGCACGGGTAAGGTCCACAACCAAGCTAAGGTCGATTCGGCAAACCCGGAGGGCGGTGAGCTGCCCCAGGTGGGAACGTAGTAATTTATGGCCGTAGGATCGCTTTTAATATCAACCGCACGTCTGCTGTGGGACTCATCCACATAATTTAAATTCAGATCCCACTTTACCCTTACGCTGTTGTATTGGCTCTCACTGCTGGCCAGGCTTACATTAAAACCGGTTGGCATACAGTTTATATATTTCTCTAAAAAAACATCGTGACTTAATCCACTTCTCCAAATATTCGCCTTCCCGTACTCTGTAGATGAAATATTCTCCGGATTGACCACTTCCACCCGGATATTTTTATATTGACTCACTTTATCCCCAAACGGAAAGCCATAGTCCGCATAATAGCTGGGAACCGATTGCCCCAGGGAAAGGTTGCCCAGTTGTGAACCGCCCGTAGGCATGGCCTGGTATCGGGTCGGTTGATTTGGATAATTCCAGATTGCATAGTAGCTGGAAATGATACTGCTGCCGATTACTTCCTCATTCGCTTTTGGCCCGGCATGAGCTGTACCAGGAACCAAAAAGAGACATACCAGGATGCCCCATATAGACCATCTCTTCAAATCATCTTCCTCCTTGGATACAAAAAAAGCAGGGTTTCCCTACTTTTCAAATTCTTTGTATCATATTAATAATCCCATTCTTTGAAACTTCTTATATTTAGATTTTATTTTCTCAGGACATTTGGGATGCTTAACAGCATATTTTAGCTCGTTACGATTTGCTTCTTTTAGTAATTCGATCGACAAAGAGGGATTCTGAAACGTATATTTTCTTAAGCCAAGGAAATTGGTAGTATTCACGAATTCGACAACTTTTGAGTAAGGTAATCTGCCTATTCCCCATACTGACATCTCTATTACCAACTCAAAGAAGATGCCTAAAACTACTAGAACAATAAAAAGATATACGAACCACAAAACATAATTTGGTAATGAATTCCAACTTTCAAGAAAGGCTGAGAAGAATCTAGTTCCTTTTTGTGATTTTATTGAAGCACTTAATATACAAGGAAAAATAGTAAAAAGGACCAAACAAAAAAAACAACAAAAAATCATATCTCCAATAATACTTAACCCTCGGTTATTTTTTAAGAAGTTCAATAATATCATCTCCTTTGTGGAATCGTAAAAGAAAGTAAAACTATAAAAATATCCACTATTAATTAGGCTATCCTGAATACGGAAACGTGTTTATTTTAGTCTAATTCCCACTTAGAAAACCGAATCCAAAGTCTTTCTTCAGTAACCGAATCTACCCCCCAAGATTTTATATTGCGGGCTGTGCCCCTTTCCCCATTAACTTCCGGCCACCTCCCGGAACCGGGCGATCAAGGGTTTGTGTGGATACCGGACCAACGGTTCCCGGGAAGATATACCGCGAAAAACCCTTGACGCTTGGTGCAGGGGGTATCCTTTTCCTCCCAAGGAGGAGTAATTACTGAGCAATATTATCCGGCTCCCAATACAATGCGACGGCTTTATTCCCCTGATCCACCATCAAATCAACTTTCATCTCAGGTCTCAGCTCTTTTGTCAGATCCACTGGAGGCATCATCGGCCCGTTAAGCAACTCATTGCCCTTTTGAATGTTTGTACGGTCATCAATACTTACTGTGATCTTCTTCCCCTCGTCCTGTCCATTTCCAGATTTAATCACATGCACCACCAACTGATCCGGTTTGACTTCGATGACCTTTGCATGCCGAACCATCTGGTTCAGCCTCTCCTGCTGCTTCTGAGCCTCCTGGGCGGCTATTTTTTGGGGTTTCGTTATGTAGTAGTAGTGATCCCCTACTGCACCCACAACACACCCTAACAGGGCGGCTCCTACAATCATAGAAGCAAGCTTTTTATTCATATCCTCATTACCTCCTAAGCATTTTTAATTTATAAACTAAAGTTTTTTCCTACATACAGACTTAAGACACAAAGGATCACGGTGTGAAAATCAAAATGGATTTCATCAGAGTATCCATCTATAAATTTTTGAATGAAAACTTTAATGATGAGAGTGGATTAAAGACCATTTTGGTATTTCCATCCCACCGGCAGATTTGGCCAGTTGGTAGCGTTTACTTTACGTCAATCTGTTTCGCAGCCACTTCGTGGGTGATGGATATTCCCTTTGGGCTTCCCGGACTGATTAATATGTTCATTGTAGCTTTCAACATTTACCTGCTGTAAATTACGTAGATTTACAAAATGGGATCTATGGCGGTGTAATCTCTCGAGGCCCTTTAATCACCTTCTCCACAGTGATATATTTCTCTAACATTTCGGCATCTTTATTAAGAAGCTTCCCCATACCTGGCGCCAGCACCACAACATGATACCGGACTCCCACCAGGCATTCACTGCCATCATCCTGGGTATATACATCCGGTAAAGCATCTTTTATTGAATTGGCATGATCCGGATCAAAAGATTTTTTGGGACGGGTGGAACCAGGTATGGATAACTCTGTCACCAGGCACCTGGAAACTACATCAACCGCAACCCCTTTGGCCCTTTCCGCATCATGGCTTACCGCCAGTATACGGTGAGCATTTCTGGTAGCCTTGGCAGTTACATACTCCGCCACTTCCTTTTGCAGAAAGGTGATGGTGGCCAGTGCAAGCCACAATAGGAAGGGTGAAAGCAAAAGAACCTTGATAGTTATAAATCCCCGGTTATCCTTTCCATGTTTCATTGCAGATTTAGCCTCCTTCGTCCGGGAAGTATGCTCGGTTAGTAATGGTAATGTACTTCTCCAGCCATCCGGCGCTGGGATTTAAAAGTTTGGCCATCCCGGGAGCCGGGGTAATGATGTGATAAGACACCACCGCAGTATAGTAGCCCTCCATCTTTTCCACTAAAACATCCGGCTGATCCGGATTAGGAGAATCGGGGCTGAAAGCTTTCTTTACCCCATTCCCGGAGGTGCCAACACTCAAATTGGCCGGCAGGCTTTTTGAAACAGTTTCCACCGCCGTCTTCCAGGGTCTTGAATTAAATCCGTATTCCCCTAATGCGGCCGCCTGTCGGGCCGCCTCCCTGGAGGCATGGGGCAGTTCGATTTTTACCCAAAAAACCATTCCAATGGTTATGAAAAAGAGTAAAAAATAGAGTATAAAGGGAGATAAAATTAAGGCCTCCACTTCGGTTAAACCTTTATTACAACGCAAAAAACGTCTCACAATTCACCATCCTCTTTTTATCTTTTAACCTCTCTAAATGAAAAAGGGGAAGGTTTCCCCTCCCCTTCTGCAGCTTCTACTCCCAATAAGGCATTACTTTATCGTTCCACCATTCAGTAATTACCGGTTTTGCAACTCCATACGTTGCGCCAATTAGAATGATGCAAAGACCTAAGATGGTCAACATCTCCATGATGGTTATGCCCTTTTGGTTTTTAAAAGCCTCTCTTACTTCCTGGATCTTCTGTGCCATTTTATACTCCAACCCAAATTTAATATCCTGAATTTTTTTCATCGTTTTCTCCTCCTACTATCAATTGATCAGCCCGGATAAGCTGATAAACACGGTTCCGATGACGCCCACATAAAGATAGGGAGCAAAGGCAAATTCTCTCTTCCCCTTGTATCCCTGGCCAATCAACCCGGTTACCGCAGCCAGTAAAACAACGCAGGCAACTCCAAAGGGACCAAGATAGAATCCAATGGCCCCAGTCAACTTAATATCCCCTCCTCCCGGATACTTTTTTGTCAGCAGCCCAGGTAAAAGCATCGCAGCCACTCCTGTGATGGCTCCCAGCAGGGCAAACCAGACCGGAATGCTTTTTGTCCAAAGAATAAAGGGTAGTGCGAATAGGATCAGGGAAAGGATCAACGAATCGGGAATGATCTCTGTCCCCAGGTCAGAAACCGCTGCTATGGCGGTGACCGTCAACAAGACCATATAAAGAAAATACAAAGGTGTCGGCCCAAGAAGAAACATTAAAAGGGCAGATAAAAATGCCAGCGTGATCTCTGGCATCAGATAAATCGGGCTTATTTTTACTTTGCAGTACCGGCAGTGCCTTTTCGTAAAAAAATATCCCAGGATGGGAATCAGGTCCACCGGCCCTAAGACCTGTTTACAGGCCGGGCAGAAGGATCTTCCCCAGGGGGAGATTCCCCTGGGCAGTCGGTATCCCAGGCAGGCCGCCAAACTCCCGAGAATAGCCCCCAAAGCCCCGGCGAGCACAACAACAATGACCATGATCTTCCACTTTGCTCCTTTCTATGGCTCCACTACAGGGAAGGCCTGGCCGACACCGGTTACCTTGACCGTTATCTGATCCGTTTCAACCTGACCATAGGCTTTTTGGATTTTTCCCATCAGCAGAGTGGCAACATGAGCCTTTAGGTTTACCAGATAGCTGTCGTTGGTCAGTTTCTCACCGGACAAGTCTTCATCCGGATTGAACGCCTCCTGCATGGTAAATCCCCCCTCCCTGGAGGAGAGCCACTGGGTATTCCACTGGACGGCTTCCTTTGCAGCGTGGTAGGCCTTTTCCGGATCGGTTATGTCTGTTTTCCAGCCCACAATCCTTTCGTTGATCCCGATGATATTGCCTGACGCATCATACTGTACCTCTACCTCCTTTTCCGGGAAGGCCTCTGCGGTCAATGCCCCGGCCAGGGCGCCGGCATCGGCTGCGGTCTGCAGCTGCGCCTCAACCCACAGAGGCCTGGCAAAGTCCATCTGGATGGCTAAGGCCAGAATCCCAAAAGGGAGAAGAAGATAAGAAAGGGTCACCCATAAAACCCCTTTCTGATTTTTTAGTACCTCTTTCATCGAAACAACCTTCTCTCAATAGAATATGGCAAAAGCATAGATAGCCATGGGTCCCAGCAGCAAAATGGCGGTGGCCGGAAACACGGTAAGCACCACCGGAAAAATCAATTTAACTTCAGCCATTTTGGCGACCTCATCAATTTGGGCGCCCCTTCTTTTTCGAATATCGGCGATGAGGCTGGCCAAAGCCTTGCTGTAACCGAAGGCGCCTTTCCTTTCAGCATTTTTTATGGTGGTCACAAAATTAATCACCTCCTGATCATCCATACGCCTGGCAAAATTATCCAAAGCATCTTCCAGGGAAGTTCCCGCCTGAACCTCTTCCACCACTCTTTGGATTTCTCCGGCAAACAGGCTATTGGATTGAGAGGCCCACTGGAGGACCCGAAAAAAGCCAACCCCGCCGGCAAGGCCCACCCGGACTCTTTCAGCAAAAGCAATAAACTGTTTTCTGAAAATCACCCTCTTTTTTCGGTATCCTTTATCCAGATAGGATTTAGGGACGGCAATTCCAAGAAGGATCAAAAAGGGAACAAAAAATCCCGGCAGGACACTTCGGGTTAACAGAGCTAAGATGAAAGAACCCAGGATCGACGATGCCCAGATTCCCAAAAAATCAGCCGGCCCGATTTTTAATCCGGCCATCCGGAGCTTGGCCCCAAGAAGGTCCAGATTGACAATGTCTCTCAGAAAGCTGATCTGCTGTAGAGATTCCCCCACTTCTCTGACCAGTCGGTAGGCTTTTTGTTTTATGGTCTCCCGATTGGTTAGCCGTTCTAATTTTTCTTGTACCGGTGACCGGAAAAGAAAAGAAAGAAAGCCGATAACCGAGAAGAAGATCACTGCTGAAAAAAAGATCAAAACCAAATTTCCACCCAAGTTGACTCCCTCCCCCTTACAACATTTCCCGGGTTCTTTTAATGATGCCGTAAACAATCCACCACCCCGTCAGCAGGATGATCCCTGATAAAGCCGTAAGAATTTTTCCCTGGAGGGTGGCCATAATCTGCAGATATTCCGGCATAGTAAAAGACAGGAAGGCCGCCAGGCCAAAAGGAAAAGCTGTGCAAAAGGCAAAGGCAGCCAGGAGGTATCTGGTATTGGCCCGGATCTTTTGAGCAATATACTCTTCTTCCCGGACACTTTCCGCCACACTCTCCAGTAAGTTTATGGCCGCCTCTCCTCCACCGATCTCTTTAATCAGCGCAATGCTGTCCGCCAGCAGGTAAGCTGCCGATGTTCCCACTTTGTCGGCCATGTTCTGAACCGCCTGCTCCAGGGGAACGGAAGCCTCGGTATCCTCAACCACCTGCAGAAATAATTGGTTGACCGGATAAAGCAGTTCCCGGTGCGCATTACCAAATCCCTGCAGCAGGGTTGAGCCTCCCTGCAGGGTGGAGGTAATGGAGTAGACAGCCCGGGGTAGGTTCCGGTTAAATTCCAGCTGCAATTTTCGGATGCGGTACCGGGCATACATCCGGGGAAAAATAAAAAAAGTACCCAGCCCGGCTAAAAGGGCGGTAACCATATCCAAAAGGAAGATGTACAGGCAGACTGCCGTAAAGGCAGAAAGGATCAGATCCGCACTGAACAACTCTTTTTCTTTTATGTCTCCCCTTAGAGAAACCCCCAAAATTTTCTGCCAGAGAACCGGTTCTTTCCGGACAGGGGCCGGACCGAGTTGGTTCAGTTTTTCTGTTACCGGACTGCGTTGATACCATAAAAGCCCGGCCAGAAAGAAGAAAAAAACAGAAAGTCCTATTAAACTGCCAAAGGCGTTGATTCGTACCACCTCCTGACTTTTTTATGCAGTTTGGAATCGGCCACCTGTTGTAATTTCCCTTCCTGAAACCGGAAGACCTCATGGACCTCGGGCAGGTATCGGCCATCAGGCAGCCTCTTCCTCAATACTTCCGCAATCTGCACACTTTTACGTGCCATCCGGTTTCCTTCTTTTATTTTGGCGCAGTGAATAAGTACATCCAGTGCAGAGGCGGTCTTGCCCAGAGCCCCTTCCCGTCCTTCCGCCCGCCCTTCTTCCGACATGATAATCATACTGGGCATCCGATATAGGACCGCATCTTCACAGTCATAGGCGTGGAAGGTGGTTCCTGAAGGATGGCCGGTGGCCATCATGCTGGCAATATAATATCCCTCCTGCCCCATGGCTTCCCCTAAGATCATCCAGTCTGCCCGGGTCCGCAGCATATGCGTCTGGGCCAGGAGTTTGATGGAGATTTCCCCTTTCCCCTCGATATTGGGGGGACGGGCCTCAAACTGCCGAATATTCTCGTGCCGGGGCTGCAGTTCCATGGTATCTTCGTAGGTTACAATGCTGGTATGAGGCCCGTGAATTTGACTGATCAAGCCAATCAGGGCATTCAGCAGGGTGCTTTTGCCGGAGCTCATGGCCCCGGTTGCCGCAAAGTTATATCCGTTTTTCATCACTTCATACAGGTAAGCATAGGCTTCCTCCGTTAAGGTTCCCAGAGCGACCAGTTCCTGAATGGTATAGGACCGGGGAAACCTTCGAAAAGAAAGGGTGGTGCCGGAGCCGGCAATGGGCGGAATGCTGATATTTACCCGGGTTCCGTCAGCCAGTTTGGTGTTTAGAAAAGGGGTCGATTCGTCCAGTCTGCGCCCGGACATCAGGGCGATTTTCTCAGCCATGGTTCTCAGGCTCTTTTCATCCCGAAAGTTGATCCGGGTGGGTAAAAGAATTCCGTTTTCTTCCACATAAATCTTGTTATAGGAAGTGACCTGCACTTCCGTAATTTCATCACTGGAGGTTAGGATGGAGTTAATGGGTCCATAGCCTAACAGATCATTCACCACGGCCCGGATATCTTCAATATTTACAGGCAATTGCTGGCTCCTGGCCACCATGTGGGCGGTACTTTCCAGATAGGCTTTATGCTTGGCCGGATATTTCAGCGCCTGCCGGTTTTCATTGCGGAGCCGTTCAATAAGGCCATGCCTTAATTGATCAATCGGCATCGGCTTGTAATGAGTGAGCACTTGGTGATTCCCCCCTTAGGCCTTTTTGAATTTAAGAAACGGATAGTTTTTGATCTTGGTCAGAAACTCCCAAGGTCGGGGCTTATAAAACGGCAGCAGTTCGTTGTCCACTGCGGCCCGGGCCAGGGAAGCAATGCCCTGGGCAAAGGCACTGTGGGGTGATCCGATGGCTGCCGGAATGCATTTCCCGCTATTTTCCGCCTTTCTCACCGTTCGGTCCAGGGGGATTTCCACGGCCACCGGAATTCCGAAACTTCTTTCGATATCCTTCTTGGTAAAGGTACCGTCCGTCATCCCCAGTACCAGCTTTACTCTGGATAAGTCCACTTTCAGGGTTCCCAGGGTATTTTCCCTCACCAGCTCTTCCAACAGCTTAAGGACCGTCAGGGTGGGTTCAATCACCAGAAACACTTTGCTTGATATCTGCATGGCCCGGATGGCGGTGGGATTGTTGACAAAGAGCCCTACGTCCAGGACGATCAAATCAAAGTGCCACTTGAGGGCATGAATGACCCGTTCAGCCAGCGCTGCGGTCATTTCGGTATCAAAAGCATCCCGGAAACTTTGAGGCCCCGGCAGAATGTACAACCCGGTTTCCTCATGGCGGATGAGCAACTGCTCCAATTCCATCCAGCTGGGCTCTTTCTCCAGGCTGGCCCAGACCGAGAGTGACTGGGGCGCACTGGCAATTCCAAGCAGGTAGCCGGCACTGCGGGCTCCTTCGGCATCGCAATCCACCAGACAGACCCGATAATCAATCCCCTCTTTTTTGGCCCAGGAGGCCACATAGGCCGCCAGGTTGACGGCGGTGGTTGTCTTGGTGTTGCCCCCTTTGACACCGGTAATGGACAGACAATGGGATTTGATCGTTCGGGGTTTTTTCAGAATGGTTTTTTGTTCGAGGGCAGCTGCCACCGAAGGCTCCAGAATCCTTCGATTATGCCGGTCCCCCTGGCTCCTTCCGATTTCCGCACCAATGGCTTCAATTGCCGAGGTTCTTTCAACCACCCGAATTCCTCTGGATACCGCCCTTCGGTAAAGGTCGGCGGTGATATCCTTTTGGTCCAGTACCAGAAAAAAACGTTTGTTGCGATAGATCTCCGCCATCTCCAGCGCATAATCCACCCCAAGTGCCACCACCACTTCACCGGCTTCTTCATACAGCTTCAGGAAGTCCGTTGCGTTTACCATATCATGGGCAACCCCCAGAACCGGAACCGCAAAGGGGCGGCTTAAAAATTCATCCACAAAACTTTGGTTTCCAAAGACTAACATCCCGGCCATGTAAGGACCTCCTTAATTTTTAGGTAAAAGCGTAAATAGGAATTTAGCCGACTCCGCATGGGCCAGCATGATTTTGTCAATCTCCTCCGGAGTCAAGGCCACAACCACGGCGGCGCTGCTTTTGTTTTGGGTGTTGGCAGTTGCAGTAACCAGCAATACCGGTACATTTTCAGCCACTGTTTTTTTCTTTTCGGCTCCATTAATGGCTCCGGTGATAATGGCGTGAATATCCACCCTGGAGCCGGACTGCACCTGATCGCCCACGGTGGTGTCCAGATCCCGTCCAAAGGCCAGGGCTTTTCTACCCGGGTAATCCTTGAGCATCCCCTCCGCCCCAAAGCTTTCCATGGGTTTGAACATGGATTGTCTTAATACGGTATCCTGGGGAATCACGCCCCGGGGGGCTTTCCCCTGCAGATCCGTTATGGAGTACACCGTATCCTGCGGCAGATCCCGTTTGTTTTTGGGTTTGGTAACAATCTCTTTGGCCGTCAGTTCGACGCCGGGACCGATGTCCACGGCTGCCACCAGCACATCTTTGTTGCCCGCAATTTTTTTCCATTCATAAGAGGCCGCCACGGCGGTTAAAAGGGCAAAGACCGCCCCCAGAATGAGCATCACTTTATAGTTTCTGAGCAGGTTTGAAAGCATGATCTTTCTCCTTCATTTCAATTTGATTTAAAAGGGCTGCCATTTCGCCAATCCGGGCCGCCAGGATCTCGCTGCCCCGGTCATCATTGACCGGCCGGTACTGGTCCAGTACCGCCTGGCATCCTTCGGCATCGGCCGGGATCTCCAGCTGAGGTCGCATCCCCAGAATATCCTCCGCCACAGCACCATAGGTACCTATATAGACCCTGGGAATGCGGTTGGCTACCAGCATATCCTGAACCAATCCGGTCTGTTTAAGCATTTCTGCAGTCTGTTCCAGTGTTCTCAGGTCGTAATCAACCAGCAGAATTTTCATGGCCCCGGGGGCTACCGGCGGATGCTTGGAGCCGGTCAGGGGCGGGCAGTCAATGATAACCCGGTCGTAGCTGCCCTGCAGCTTTTCCAGCAACGGTGACAGGTTTTCCCCACCTTTGATCGGATGGGGAATATAGATATCGCCCCGGATAGTCCGGGCAAACCGGTATCCGTTTCCTTCCGCCAGAGGCGGTTTGGCCATATAGTAAACCGTGTATGGGGGTTCACCCAGGTCGACCAGGGCCACCTTTTCACCGCAGTTAGCGTAGTGGAAGGTCAGGGCGGTGGCTAATGTGGTCAGGCCAACACCCCCTTTAAAACTGAGCAGTGCGATAATCCGGGTCTGTTTGGGTTTATTTGGCTCCTGCTGGTAATTCGGGTCGGTTGGGAACTGGCTTTTAAACGCCAGGATTTTTTCCTGCAGGGACCGGGTGGATATTTTTTGACCCGGCTGGAGCAGAAAGAGATTGGTTTCTGCCACCCCCTGCCGGGTCGCCTGGTCAATGTATTCCATGGCCCCTTTCTGATCCACCGGAACGATGAGGAGGGTTCTGACCGGTTGACTGATCTCCGGAGTATCCGCCCCCTGATAGAGGTAGATCAATACATCGGCCTCTTCCTTATGGCCGGCAATCGGCAGCGCAACGGTCTCGGCCAGTTTCTGAAGTATTTCTGCCGGCAGGTTGCTGTAAATTCCCCTCATGCCTTAATCCTCCTTTTTCCTTTCCATATGCAAAGCAGGGTTTTTAACCGGCCCCAGAGACTGGCCCTGGAATCCGGCCGGTTGGCCCCGGAGAACGAAAAAGGCAACTGCTGATAGGCGATCTGCCAAACGTCTTCTCCGGCCGGAGACCCTTTCATCTGCACTGTGGCTCTCCGGCTGCGCCGGGCCGTATTAACCCCCTGCCGGTCCATCCGGATGGAGGCGTATTCGTTATATTGAAGCCGGGAAGCCACTTCATCCGGGGCAAAATATCCCTGGGGGTTGACCATGTTGATAACCAGTTTGGATTTTTGCTTTAGATTCGGACCGGCCAGGGCTAAAAATTCCCTTACTTTACCCAAGCTTTTGATTTCCTGATCGGCCACCAGAAAAATGGTGTCGGCCAGGGTCAGGGCGGTCCGGATATGGGGTTGGGCAAAGTCCAGGCCTCCGTCGATCATCACCAGGTCAAAGGATTCGGTTAGGGTGCAGATCAGTTCTTCAATTTCATGACCGGGTATCTCCGTATTGATGGTGGGATAGGCCGGTACCACATAAAGTCCGGAGCTGTGCCGGAGAATGCTTTCTTTCAGGTTGTCCCGGGGAAATCCCCGCCAGTTGGCCAGCGTCATCCAGCCGTCCCGGGGAACCCGGGCCTTTTTGTCAATGACCTTTTTCCGGTTCTCCGGATCAACCAGCCCGGCGGCGAAATCCAGTTCACTGGAACGCAGATCCAGATCCAGGGCCACCGCATCAATGCCCTTTAAGGCCGTGCAGACTGCCAGGTTCAGGGACAGAAAGGTTTTTCCCACGCCTCCGGCAGTGGAGAAGGAGATGGCCACGTGGCACTGCGAATTTTTCCTGGTTTTCCGGCCCACTGCCAGCTGTCGGCTGCTTTCTCCGGCCATCTCCGGCCCTTTCAAGTAAAGATCATCTTCAAAGATGGCAACGGCCGGATTTCTTTGACTCTCAGTATATTGGCTTAGTTCGGCTGTCAACTGGGAAAGGGCGACGGGTTTGGCTCCCACAGCCTGAATTTCTTTCATCTCCGCCAGAGAAAGCATTCCCGTGATGACCACCCAGACCGGCACTCCTTCGGGAAGTGCTGCCAGTTCAGAACGGTTTTCCGGCAGTTCCAGGACAACGCAGGTTGCACCGTTTAGATCCTCGGTTAACGGATAAGCCCCCAGGGCCTCTTTCAGGCTGCCTGAGCCTTTAAGATAGATCAAAATCATCCCCTCCAATGTAAGTGGCCTTCAGGTCTTGTTGTTGGCGGATCGCCCGGGCAATTTGGGAGTGATCCAGGCCCGTATGTACAATGACCCGGCTTTTTTTAAGGCACTGACGGATCAGATCCATCAGTGCCCGGATGTCTCTTGCTTCAATATCGCTGAACTCTCTGTCCATCCCGAAAAAGGTGACGGGGTGTACGGTAAAAGGGTCTGCCGCCAGACCCATGCGCCAGTCATGCCTCCAGAGCAGGCCGGGCTCAATCCCCAGCCGGAAGCCCAATTGAGACTGATCCGGGTCAGCCTCAATCCAGGTTACCGGGTCTTGGTTTTTTGCCTGCAGCCTTTCCAGGAGGTCCTCGGCTCCAACTCCCCTCAGAATGACCAACGGGTCCTCCGGAAGCGTCACTTTGGATTGAACCGGTTTCACCGCCACTGATACCGCAACTTCTACCCGCCCGCGTCCAGAACGCTTTACGCGGTAGAGGGCATCATCGGCGGCTTTCAGTATTTCTTCCGGGGAGTGGCCATGGGTTCCGCTTTGTGCCAGGCCGCCGGAAAACAGGACCGGCTTGTTGCCGATCAAAGGAAATCTTCGGCTGTTCCACCGGATACACATTTTTTCCGCCAGCACCAGCGCGCCATCCAGTTGGGTATCTGCCAGGACAATTAAGAACTCATCGCCGCCATACCGAATCACATCATCCGATTGACGGGTGGAAGCCCGGAGAAACTGCCCAAACTGCCGGAGGATTTCATCCCCTGCGGCATGGCCATAGGTATCATTGATTAATTTGAAATGATCCAGGTCACAAAACAGGACGCTGTATCCCTTCGACTCAGACAAAATCTTTTCCAACGCTCCCCGGGTGAGGCAGCCGGTTAAGTGATCGGTTGTCCTGTCTGAAAGCGCCCGGACCGTGTTGGTTGTGATTTCCTGATATGTCTCTCCTTTCAAATCCTCCATTGGCAGGTCTTTCGGTGACTGTTCCGGCGGAGGCCCCATATCACCTAAAGGCAAAGTAGGTGAAAGCACATTCTCATCACCATTTATGACTAAATCAGGGTCTGGGAGCACCGGTTTTGTTTCAATTTCTGCCGGCACGTCCCTCCGTTTTGCTTTACCCTGGAACCAGCTCAGCAAAGAGGTATTCTTCTCATTGGAATCTCCGGTCAGTGCTAAAACTATCTCCTCATAGGCTTTGGCAACGTTCTTTCCGCAATAGAGGATGGGTATCCGGGTCTGGATGGCTTTTTTCGCTGCCGTAATGTTTTCCGGAATATGAAAGCCGGAAGGGACATGAAACCAGCGTTCCATGTCCCTGGGGTGGTAGATGTTTTTCTTCGAGACCTTATTGACCACCAAATGATACTTTTGCGGCAGAGCCCTCCGAATTAAGCATCTTTCGCTTAATTCCGTGACCAACAGAGTCATCATCCCGGCTTGCTGATAAAGCGCCTCTTTCTCTTCCTTTAAAGGCCCCAAATCCAAAAGCACATGCTCATAGTTTTTGCGGACCTCCTTGACGATCTCAACCCCCAAAGAAGGTTCAATGGAAGACATTCGGTCTGATCCGGGCAGAACATCCAAGCCCTGCCGGGTTTTTAGGAAAGATCCCTGCTTCCAGTTTAATACCGTGGGGTAATTGCCTTCCTGCATCCTTTCGGTAAGCCCCAGGGCGTTCAGCAGCGTGTTGTGCCCCGAAAGTTCGATCAGGATGGTCGGCCCGGCGGCGGCCATTAAGGTGGCCATATTGGCCGCCACCGTGGAGGTCCCCACCGCAGGGGCAGCTCCCAGCACAGCGATGATCATTTTTTATCCCTCCTTCTTCTGTCTAACGATTGCCGGACTCGATCTTAAGCCATTCCTTTGGATTGCAGGGGCTGTTGTTGACATACACCCCGAAATGCAGGTGCGGCGCAGTGGAGGAACCGGTACTGCCCACATAGCCGATCACCTGCCCGGCCCGTACATTCTGCCCCTCACGCACGGCAAACCCGGACATGTGGCCGTAGACATTGAGACAGTCTTTCGTTAATACCTGTACACACAGACCATAGCCTCCGTAATATTTGGCCATGGTCACCCGGCCGTCTGCAGCTGCAACGATGGGTGTTCCCTGGGGAGCCCCAATATCAATCCCCTCGTGAAAAAGCCTTTTCTTTTTGATCGGATGAGGTCGATATCCAAAGTCCGAGGTGATATTCAAATAACCCGGCAGGGGCCAGATTCCATTGCCCGTTGGGACCATGGTGGCGGAGTAACCGGAGGCGATGGTTAGGATAGTGTTCACATAGCCCCAGTCATGGTTATAGGCATAAATGGCATTGGACGGATTTTTCTCGAAGCCGCTGGCCTGAAGATAGTTTGCCGCGCTGTAGATGGCGTCCCAGGCATTGGACGGGTCGCAGATTCCATCCCCGTCACCGTCCTGTTTATAAGCCTGCCAGGTGGCCGGCATGAACTGCATGAAACCGATGGCGCCGGCACTGGAGACTTTGATGTTTTTTCCAAAGTCGGTTTCCGTTTTGGCGATGGCCGCCAGAATGGCCCAGGAAACGCCAAATTTCTCCTGGGCATTCACAAAGACGGGCATGAGTTCCGAAGGAATTTCGGCTTTGGCAATATTCGAAGCCGTACCGGATTTAAACCCGGTGGACAGGTTCACCATACCGGAAAGTACGGCGGAGATACACATGCCCAAAAGAAGGAATCCCAGCACGGCCAGCAGGGCAATGGCTGCCAGAATGCCGACCATTTTGTTCCGATAGCTTTCATCCTGGGCGATTTTACCGGCTCCATAGGCTGCTTTAGCAGCTGTCATCAGATTCATAGGTCACCTCCCCGGGATGCCGTCCATAAAAAAAGGCGGCCCATCGGCCGCCTAAAAGGATTAAAGCTATTCTTTTTCTTCCATGGGCGTTTCAAGGTGAAACGTTGTTTTCGTTTCCTCCCGGGCATGCTCTGTCCTTGATTCAAGTACTTTTGTCTGAGCCTGGTTTGTCCCGGCCACCAGGGCGTCATATTTCTGCCGCATCCCGTTCTCTTCCCCGGGCCGTCCCCCGGTCTTGCCCGCCGCCATAGCCTGATATTTTTCCATCAGTCCGGCATCGGCCGGCGCCTGTTTCATCTGCTCATAACGGGTTCTCAGGTCTTTTCCTGGCTCCCGGGCGGAAGCCCTTTCGGATTTCGTCACCACAGTCTCTCCCGGCTCTCTGACGGTTTCCCGGGACTCCGGGGCGTGTTCCTGATTCATTTGGATCATCTCCTGACCGGTTGATTTTGCAGGTTCCTTCTGAGTACTGACTCTCGATTGGCTGGTCTGGTTTAAGGAAGTTTTGCCGGAAACTTTCCGGGTTTTACTTTGTACCGTCCCCTCCTTTTGCTTTGCCTCGGCCCCGTCCAGACTCCAGGGGACCTTTTCCAGGGGCTGATTCCATGCTTCCTTGGGCGGAGGGTTGTTTTTCAGTTCCTTTCGCCGGTCCTGCATGATTTCCAACAGCGAGCGATCATCGCTCCCCTCCGGGGAAGCCGTCGCCGACGCCTTTGCGGCGTTCGGGGCTTCCTTCTTCTTCCGGGCGGGACTTCCCTGGGCATTTAAATCCATGGACGCATCGGACCGGGAAGAAGATCCCCCCGCCTTCCTTTTTCTCCCTCCCCTGAAATCCATGAAGTCAACGGCCATATCCGCCAGTCCGATTCTTCTTACCAGCCTGAGCATGGCCGCTGTTTTAAGCATGCCGGCTGCCGGATTACCAACTTTGGAATACCCTTTTTGAGCCGAGTCCAGGATGGCATTAAAGAACTTTTTCCGGAAGTAGGCGGCGCCCCCAAACAGCACTGTCAGAGTTAGCATGGCCCATCCAACCTGCCCCCCTTCCAGGAAAAGCATGACCACAATGGTGGCAAGACAGAGGACCAGGGACAGGTACAGGCCGTAGATTAAAAGGGTCAGCAGAAATTTAAGCACGTTCTTAAAGTATTTGGCTGCCAAATCCCATCCCTGGACAGGAATGACCATTGCCAGCAGGGCTCCCGGGAGAATCAACAGAAGACCCGCCAGCATGAATTTGGAAAAGATCACCGGGGCCGCCACCAGAACGGTCAGAAGAAAGAAGGCTGCCGCCGGGAAAAGCGTTAGAGCGGCCGTGACTTTGTGCTCTCCGGCATTTTCCGCGCTCAGCCCCACCATGCTGCCGCTGTGATTCCCATGATCAATGGATTCCCCTTCGATAAACTTTAGATATTTTTTATTGGGTCTGGCCAGGGCTTCCACCACCGAATCCCGGTAGCTGCCCACGGTTCCCAGGTACAGGGTGTCAATTCGCATGCCCGGCTGCACATGCTCCAGCCTTTTCAGGTCGCTGTCCAGCAGCTCGTATTCCCCTTCGGTCAATTTTAAGTTTTTTTCATCCGCCGTCCCAAAAAGGGACACCGCCCAGGGAGCGCCGATGATGGCGTTCCAGGTGCACTGCCCCATGGCCACCAGTCCCCGGTCCAGAGGGTCGGAAATCCCTTTCGTCTGCTGACTCTGGGAGGTAAAAGAACCGAAGGCCTCCAGAAATACGCCGGTTACGGAATCGGTTGTTTTGGTCACGCTGCGAATGATGGGTTCTGCATTGGCGATGAAGTAAAAAACCCCGCCCACGGCCAAGCAGGCTAAAAGCACGGCGCTTAACACCGAAGTTAACTGTCCTTTAAGGAAATGAAAGACCGCATAAATCATCAGGAGAATGCTTCCCGCGGTCAGCATCAAAAAGGTGACATCGCCATCCGGATCAAAAATGCTCCGCATCCCTTCGCCGATCCAGCCCACCATGCCGGCGACAATGTCCATGTTAAAGGCAAAAACGCAGAGATTAATGGATAGCCGGGTAAGGCTTTTACTGACCGCAAAAATCAGGTTGGCAAAGATCTCTTCGGTGGCGGCCGCAGCCTTTCCGGCCATGGAGGTAAAGCCCCAACTGCCTTCGGGGTCGGCATGGTCAAACTTCCAGCGACTCATGGGCCAGTTTTCCCAGATGGCGTATTTGGGATCGGCAATGACGCCCAGGCCGCTTGTGGCCGCGCCGGTGACCACCGTAACCGCCCCAAAGGGTCCGGATAGGGCGGTGGCCACCGGGGCCGTTGATAAGACACTCAGGCCCACCGGCATAAACAAGGAGCCTTCCTGGTTTTTCTCGGTTTCAATGTCTCCCACCAGGTTATGTTCCAGGGCGTCTTCATCGCCAACCATGGCATAGGCGGAGGTTAGGATGGAAAAGACCATGGTGAACAGCAGGAAGAGGACGATACCTTTTTTAAACCGCATTTTTCTTCGCCTCCTTGGGTGAGGTGTCGAAGAGGTCAATGAGATCTTCCGGATGGGGGTGAATGTAGACTCTTCCAATGCGGCCCAGGGCGTCTCGCATGATGCACCAGCCGCTGCTGAGGTTGGGATACTGCGCCGCCAGGCCGGTTTTCAGCGCCTCCTCATCCATATCCGCCCCCAGCAGATCAAGGTTGGCTTTGATCTCGTTCTTTTCCGCCGTCCGGAAGGTAAAAATGTAGCTGATGTTATTTCTCAAACCTTGGAAGTCCTCGACATCCGTGGTATTCTGGGTGCCTAGTATTGGTATGGCCCCGTGACTTCGGGCGCCCTTGCGGATCAGGGAATCAATGACCCGTTTTCCTTCGCTGATATTCAGCATCATCCATGATTCATCAATGGGAATAATCTTCAGTATTTCCGGCGGAAGGGTAAAGGCCACCTCCTTGGCCATGGTGGAAGCCAGATAGAGCAATCCCAATCCCTGCCGTTCATTCGGGGAGATGCCCAGTTTCAGGCGTTCCGCCGACTCCGGCAGGGGCAGTCCCTGCATGTTGACCACGGTAGCCCGGGCGATATTCTGGGTGTGTCCGGTACCGAAAACCAGCCGTCCCAGGTCGCTGTTTCGGATGTCCTCCAGCAGCAGGGCACATTTGTAGGCCTCTTCCCGGAGATTTTGATCCGGGAGGATTTCCTGGATCTCCCGAAAAGCTTCCAGGCAGGAGTGCATGTTTCTTTTTTCTGGGGGTAACGCTGCCGTCATTTCCACGGCTTTTCCCACAACGATTCGCCTTGAATCGTTATCCTCCCGGATATTTAAAGCAATAAACAGATAGTCGGTGACAATGCCCTTGGCGGTAAGTGGGTCGCAGGAGATCATAAAGGGATTCAACTGGTCTTTCCCACCGGGGCAAAGATCGATTTTCGTGATCGGAAACAGCTTTTCCAGTACGGCGTATTCATTCATTTTCGGATCAATCACAAAAACGTAGGCCCCGGCCAGGTAGGCCAGATAAATCAGGTATTTAATGAGCAGGCTTTTTCCGCCGCCCAGGGCACCGGCGATAAAACTGGCATTGGAGCGTTTCAGGATTCTGGCCGCATAGCCGGCTTTCCAGTGCACCGGGAAGGACCCGGTCCAGCCCAGCAGAGGGCCGGTCTCATCGCCCAGATCCAGTGAAACCGACGGACCGCCGGCAGCCAGAAATCCGGGATTGGCCTGGATCATCGGCGCCGCCGGTTTGGACCCGGGAATGAAGGAGTAAAAGCACTTCAGTTGATCTCCGATGGGCCGCACGGCATAAAACCCCCGGGTTGAATAGGTTTCTTTCAGGGTATTGGCGTTGGCCCGGAGGGTCTTTAGATCCCGGTCGGCCAGGCCGATGACGGTGGAGAATTTGGACAAGGGCTCTCCCGAGCCCAGTCGGCTGATCAGGTTTTTCGCCCGGTGGAGAGCATCATTTTCCTCCTCACTAGCCTCGTCATTGCCGCTTTCCGCCTCTTTGATCTGGCCTTTAAGAAACTTCCGCCGAGTAAGTACCTGTTTTTTGGCTTTGTGCGACTTGGTAATTTCAAAATGGACGGCCGCATCCACCGCCATTCCGATGACATCCAGGGAGGCCAGCCACTCGGCGCCGGTCAGAGGAAGTTCCCTGGGGACGTCCGGAAAGGTGATGAAGGTTTGGTACTGGACTTCGTCCGAACCGTTACGGATGGTGATGTAGGTGGGCGGCCGGCCGTCTATTTTGCAGCCGTCCGAAAAGGCCGACAGTATGGCCGGGGTAAAATGTCCTCCGTCCCGGGAAGCTAAAGGAGGCGGTAAAACCCCAACCCGTTTGGTGTTGCGGCGGAGGATAAAATCCAGGTCGGCGAAGACGGCCCGGCCGTGGGTGGCATGGCGGATTTTTTTAAATAACTCTTCTTCGGACTCCAGGGCTTTTTGCAGCCGCTGGGAATTGAGCAGCCAGCGTTCCGTCCCGCAAAAGGCCCCCATCACGGTATCCCGGCACTCCATTAAAAAGGCTCTCCAGTCATCTTCCAGGGCGGTGGCGCTTAGTTGGACCGCCAGGTATTTGCGGCGTTTTCTGGCCCCGGCTAAAAGGGTCCGGCGCACCTCGGCGGCATGGCGAAAGGCCTCTTCGCTGGGTTCCATGGCGGCAGCCTCCAGATACTCTCTTTCGCTTACGTACAGCTCCTCACATAAAAACAGCAGCATCCCCTTGCGGCCCTCCAGTCCCCAGAGAAGCTGTTCCATCTGTTTGATGACATGTTCCCGGATATACTTCGGCAGATTGTTATAGGGAAAGCTTTTCAGAGGATACAGGGCAAAGGGTTCTCCCTGCTGATTGAAAACAATATTGTTCTTGAAGGCGACCAGGGGAAACACCACTATTCCATCACCTCGCCCATGATCCATTTAGCCCGTAATTTCTTGCCCGGCTTAATTCTTTCGCCGGCAAAATTGATTACTTTGGGCTTGGTAAGGTAGTTAAAAAAATCAAAGAAAAAAGCCGGCATAAATTTGCCCTGCAGGTCAACGTTGGTTAAAACATAGGCGCCCAGTCCGGATAAAAACAGGGTGCACATAACCGGGTGCTCCGGCTGCAGCAGCGATCCAACCGGATAAAAGGGGATAAAGAAAATGGCCATCATCGCAATGATCTCCAGTGGAATGGGAACCGGAAGGGTCCGGTCCCCAAAGTTATAAATTGTAAAGTTAATTTTGAACAGTGATTTATAGCTTTGAAATGTCTGTTCCTGTTCCAAAAAATCACCTCACTGACATGAAAGAAGGATACCGCAGCCGGCATCCTTCCTATTTTCCAAAGATTAAATCGACAATGCTTTTGCCAATGCTTTTCAGTTGGTCAATTTCCGTTACAAACAAAATGATCGCGCCAATAACGGCGGCTACAACGGCTTTGGCCAGCTCTTTTTTTAAAAAAGCCACGATGGTTACGATTAAGACGGCGATGATCACATATTGTGCAAAGACTTCCTTGGTATTCCCGGCCCCTTCTTTGAGGTCTGCAAAGGCCATTCCGGGTGCCGCCAGGAAAAAGAAACACACCCAGAAGAGAACGGGTGCCCATTGACGCATTTTCATTTGTTTCATCCGATCCATAAGGGTCTCACCTCCTTCCAGCGTGGTCTACAGACCTGATCCGATGTCCTCAATCAGGTAGCCGTTTCCTTCTCCCGGATGCAGTTTAATATATAGGATCTGGTTGAGTGCACCGATGCCGGGGCCGGAAACGATAGCTTCCACCAGGAGTTTGCCCGGTTGTTTTTCATCGTCCGCCTGAACCCGGCTGACGCTTTCCAGTTTCCACTCTCCGGCCAGGGGCTGGATATCGGCCTCCGCCACGATGAATTGATTTAAGGGCTGCCCGCTGTAGTATAGGGTTAGGAACTGGTTGACAAAGGTTACGATTTCCGGAGAGGCAATTTTGGTACAGTCGGTTTTTAACAGGGAGCCTTTTTCCTGGGTTTCCGCGATCAAAACCGGCATTCCGGCAATGGTTGGGGGATCTTCGGCGCGGTTGACCACGGTTTCCACGCAGATCAGCTGGTCCACCCAGCCCTGGGTGTTTTCTGTGTCGATTGTCTCTTGGGAACGCAGGTCCTCTAAATCTTTCCGGGTGATGGCCACAAGCGTTTCATGGACTTCCCCGGTGTTCACCGGAGTGAGCCGGCGGGTATGCAGCAGCACCTTTACCCGGTATAGATCCGGATCAATTTCCTGGACCCCAATGACGGAGGAGGAGGATACCTCCTGGATGGCTTCTGCCGGCTGGGGAAGCGTTGTTCCCTGCTTCAGGAATGCCGCCAGGCGGCGGCCGTAGTTTTCCTGGCTGCCGTTCCAGGTGGCCCACTCCACAGCGAAGGCCCGGGCCACTTCCCGTACTTCGTTGAGGGTCTTTTCCTGCTGCCGGGTGATGGCGGTGGCGGCAATTTCACCGGTTTTGTTCACGGTATTGACGCTCCGGACGGAAAGAATCAGCACCAGGAAAAGAAAGCCCCACAGGAGCGCGCCGGCGATGTTGCGGTAAAGCAGTCTGCGATTGAGGTTCAATTAGACGCCCCCTTCACCGATAAATTCCCGGCCGGCATCCAGGGTGCGGTCAAAGTCATCCCGGGTCAGGTAGTTGGATAGGGCGTAATATTGATCCACCAGAACTTTTTTCCCCTTCTCGTTGGTTTCGTACACACACTGCCGGCTGCCGGAAAGCCAGCAGAGCTGCCCCTCCATTTCTTTGGCCTCGGCTTCACTCCAGCCCTCCAGCCGCCAGGTCTCCCGATGGAGGCCGGTGGGATTTTTTAAAGCCTGCAGAAATCCGGGCAAGCTGTCATACAAAGGGCCGGAGGCGGTCAGGCTGATGATTTTTCCCCTTTCATCCCGGGAGGCGCGGATGGTTGCACACATCAGGGCTTGACCTTCCTTTTCCGGTGTTCCGCCTCCGGGGCCGGCGGCGTCCATAAAGGCATCCAGGTGCTTACGGATAATGGGGGATTGTTCGATGTAGCAGTTGTCCAGTCCCACCAGCCCTTCATAGATCTGCCAGCCCCCCACGCCCTGCATTTGATCTTCGTTTGCCTTGGTGTCTTTCAGCAGGCACCATTTGAAATTCCAGTTTTTTTGGAAGGCTCTGCGAATGGCTGGCAAATCCGACTTATCTTCCATGGCTTCCGCCAGGGCGGCCAGGCGGTCAACAAAGTCATTGACCCCGTATAGGTTGGTTTTGTAAACGCGCTCGGGCTTAATGGTCTTTCCCAGGGCATACCACTTCGGAGTGTCTATATCCAGGTCTTTGGGAGTGACCTTTTTAGCCTGAAAGATTTCATCGTTTTGACCGGCCCAACGATCCAGGGACCCTTCCATTTCCACGGTTTGATTCAGGTTGTCTAACAGGCTTTTTTTCGCTTCGGCGGTTACGGGGATCACCCGTTCAAATTTTTGGGACTGAATGAGTTCCCAGGCCAGGTTTTGTTTCTCAACATAAATGGAGCCATAGACAACGGCCGATTCCTGTCCGGAGTCATAGAAAATGACTTTGCCGGTCATTCGGGCGTTTTTGTAGTAGAGGCTGTTGTCGGATGCCAGGCAAAGGGTGGGAAATGCCAGCAGGAGGAACAGGAGCAGCAGAGCTCTTTTCATTTTTAACACCTTCTTTACGGAGTATTTTCAGGGACTGCCGGATTCACCGGGGTCGCATCCGTGGGAGTCCCGGGCGCGACGATGGACATAATTTTGTGACCAAGGCTTTTCAGCGCAACAGGGTCCACCTGGTAGAAAACAAGGGCGGTCACGCCCAGCAGGCCCAGCATAAGCAGGATATTTCGTTTTGTAAACATTTCATGGATGATACCGCAAAGGCAGGCGATGATCACGACATATTTTAGAAGCTCGATGAGGTTTATTCCCCCTTGGATAAAGCCGGTGGCGGCATAGGATGGCTCCGCCGTGATTAGACCTGCAAGGAGTACCGCACATACAGGAACCCATTTAAGCATCGGCTTCGCCTCCACGTCCCGGCCAAAGTTCGGTTTTTCCCTTTCCCTTTGACCCTCCTTTGCTTTTTTTTATGTTTCTCCGGATGGCCTTTCTCTTTTTGCTATTCAAGGCAACACCCCCTTTCTGGTATATAAAAAAAGCCCCGCATTCGACCCATGCGGGGCTTACAAAGGGAGAGTGATCCGCAACCTACCGGTCTCCCTGCTACCGGTAAGTCTCCTAAAAATAAAAATGCCCATGCTATCTGCACAGGCATTGATCAAGTAAGCTGTAGGACGTTTAACAAAAATGAGGTGTAATTTTCTCCATAGTATAAGAACGCGACAAATAAATAGGTGAGGAAGAATATTTTAGAATACAGTTTAAATTTAGCAGAAGTTCTTCCTGAATGTAAATCAGGTAAGATTAAGAACTCGTAAGCCCATAACAGTAATATAATAAAGCCCCATACTAAACTTTCCACCCATCCGGCTGATTGGCGGCTTTATCATTTTTTATCACATCCCTCAATTTTTGTTTTAAACGCTGCGTTGGAATGTGTTTTCAGATCATTACCGCCCCCGGCCAGATCGTAGATGTCCGAGAAGACCGGTGCCTTGTGCCCGGAGTATTTCCCCCAATTCCTCATTGGACATACAATCGGAGCAGATATCCCCAAACTTTACCTTGAGTTCTTCCATGCCGTACAGGGAACGATTGGTTTTTACCAACGATTTGCCGCACCGCTTGCATTGGGTAGTGACGATTTGAATTTTTTTAATCATCATCCCACCCTCTCGGTAAACGTTTTATCTGTCCCTGCCTCGCCCCCTCCCAAGGATGGGAGAGTCCCTTGCCGGAACCGGGGGCAACCGGTCACCATAATAATCTCAAACTGGGTTGAATCCTTTCTTCGGTAATCCAGCCCAGACCGGTCCCCCTGTGCAATCCAAGGGCAGAGTTGCGGTACCGCCATGGCGCACAGATTACATAAAGATACAGATGCCATTTTTTCCCTCCTTTTCAAGTCTCCACGACCTGAAATCTCAAGATAACGGGAGTTTGGAGCCATCTAAAAATCTCCCGTCCTCTAAAAACAAAAATACCCTTCAGCCGTTTTAAAATTTGGCCGAAGGGCAGTAATAATTTTTATGTTATCTCCTTAAGTTCCTTAGAAATCACCGGTAACCGGGTATATCTCATAATGTCTTTTACGGCTTTTTGAATCTCTATTTCCTTTGGTTTTTCAAAAAAATAACTATCGACCGCCTCGACCGTTTCTGGCTTGGTAATATTCCCTAAATATACGGTTAACTTATATCTAAAATCTATATTCGAAAAGAGTTTATCCATATCAATTTTCGAAGTCTCTTGTTCTTGGTTCTCTATACTCACCATGCAATCTTTCCATAACTTTTGCGCCAGAAAATCGTTTTGGCAACGCTTCATGATAATCTGTGCCGTATTATAATTTTCGTGATATAAACTATATAGAACGGAGAGCCAAGTGGGTCTGGGTTCTTCTCCCTGGGAGAGCCTTTTTGACTCTCTCCAGAATTCCTCATGAGCCTGTTCTCCATGCTCGCTCCAGAGGTCTTTTAGATCTTCTCTCATACTCATTACCACCTTAATATAAATTTTAGTTTATCAGGTTTTTATGTTATTTGATATTCTTTTAAGGTGCTTATGATTTTTTCTTATAACTACGCCCCCAGTGGGCTAGCACCTTGGTTCTTACTGCACTTTTTTCAATCTCTTTTTCTCCGAACTATTCCATTGTCCTTTTTTGGGGTGAGTACAATTATCCCTATACTTACATCCCTCGCAATTATAATCCATCAATCTTTTTGGATTCCAACAACTTCCAGGTGGAGGGATAAATGACTCTTCTTTCTTAAGAATGGAAACTATATGCAGCATTTTAAGCCACTCTGATAGGGCTGCTTTTTCTGCGCCTTAAGCACAGGCTTATCAAGCCATTGGCTGCATTTTACAACCCTCGGGTGAGTTCTCCCCACCTTCGACTCCAGTATATTCAGCCGCTTTCTCCCCAGCTTAATTAAAATGTCTATATAGTTTTTTATCCTCTTAGTCTTCCTATTTTTTACTTTTATCCAATACACTAAATCCACTCTCTTTTCCTTTTATTTTTTTGTACCATTTGTGAAGGCAATATTGGCATAGAAAATAAATGACTTTTTGAGATTTGAAAATTTGTATTGAGTTGCCTTTACAAGCTGGGCACTGACCCCGAATAACCAGAGAACCTGTTAGAGGTAAACCCAGCTGTTCATTCATCCCTGACTCCCCATTTCCCTTATAAAAACAAAAATCCTCAGGATGAATTGTTCCTGAGAATTCAATGACATTTATTAATTCGGAAATCGCGAAAAACAAATTAAAAATCTTTGCTATCCTTCCTGAAGCTATGTAACCTGCTTTACTTCGCAGATAAAGAATATTATATTTATAAATAATAGCACTGAAATTTTTTATCTCCTCGGAACCCTTGAAAACACTGGGTTTCTCCCGCCTGCAAAAACAGAAGTCTGGTGGTCCAGAGGGCGAATTATCCGCCTCTCTGCGCTATTTAAATATGCGCTATACCATGCCCACCGGTAAAGCCAAAGGGGTCTTAACGGATATTGGAACTGAAGAACTGGCGCACATGGAAATTGTAGCCACTCTGGTTTATAAGCTGTTGGAAGGGGCCTCGGTGGAAGCCATTAAGGCGGCGGATCTGGGAGCCCATTACGCGGACCATGGCAAATCCTTATACTGGGAAAATGCTGCCGGAGTCCCTTGGGTTGCGGCCTATGTATCGGCCACCGGCGATCCGGTAGCCGATCTGCATGAAAACCTGGCCGCTGAGCAAAAGGCCCGGGCGGTATATGAAAACCTTCTTTGCTTAACCGACGATCCCTGTGTAAAAGATGTGCTGTGCTGGCTGCGTGAGAGGGAAATTGTGCACTTCCAGCGTTTTGGGGAAACCCTGATGGAAGTACAGGATTTTTGTAAGCAAAAGAAATTTTATTAGCTGCAATAGGCTTAATCATCCCTTTATTAAGACTCCCTGGAATCCCGGGGAGTCTTTTTATTTTACAGCATTTTATTTTTATTAATGTTTTAGAAACAAAATGATAGCGTTAAAAATGGTTATAATTTATAGTAATAATGGAATTTAAAAAATTTGTTTTAAAAACTGGCTAAATTGTTAAGCTTTGTTTGCAAATTTCGTTCTTTTTTGTTTTAATAAAAAGGTATGTATTGGTTTATGGAAGGAGTAAGTTAAGTGAAATTTCCCACTTTATCGATCGGACGATTTACCCCCAGATACCCCATTATTCAGGGGGGAATGGCCGTCAGGGTATCCACTGCCCCCCTGGCCGGCGCTGTGGCAGATGCGGGCGGAATTGGCGTCATCGGGGCCACCGGAATGGACCCGGAGGAACTGCGGACGGAAATCCGCCAGGCCCGACAGATAGCCCCCAAGGGAATTATCGGCATTAACATTATGTTTGCCGCCAAGGAATTTGCCAAAATCGTTCGTACCGCTATTGATGAAAAAATTGATATGATTTTTACCGGTGCCGGCTTTTCCAGGGACATTTTTCCCTGGGGCAAAGAAGCCAATGTTCCCATTGTCTCCATTGTTTCCAGCGCGAAGGTAGCCAGACTGGCTGAAAAACTTGGCGCTGCGGCGGTGGTGGCTGAAGGAACAGAGGCCGGCGGTCACCTTGGAACAGATCGTTCCGTAAAAGATATTCTGCCGGAAATTAAAGCTGCCGTTAACATTCCTGTAATTGCAGCCGGTGGGATTACGGATGGTAAGGGTATTGCAGAAATGGTTCGTCTTGGGGCCGATGGCGTACAATTAGCCACTCGTTTTGTAATGAGTGTGGAGTGCACCGTGTCCGATGCTTTCAAGAAACTTTATCTTCAGTCCAGGCCTGAAGATGTGGTTGAGATTCTTAGCCCCGTTGGCTTACCGGGCAGAGCTTTAAAAAACAAATTGGTATCCCGTATTTTCAGCAATGATGCCCCGGAACCGGAAAACTGCAGGGAATGCCTCAAGCATTGTTCTCAGTCCTTCTGCATTATGGATGCTCTGGTCAACAGCCGTGACGGATACATCGACGAGGGGTTGGTTTTCTGCGGTCAAAACGTGCACCGGATTAAAGATATTCTCCCTGTAAAAACCATCTTTGATCGTCTCATTACCGAATTTGCCAACGCTTAATCCTTAAAGAACGATTGATTTTTTCCTATTATTGGTGGTATACTGGAACTGCCTCTAAAGTTTTTACCGTCTGGCTCTCGGCTATCCCCTCCGAAATTTAATCGGTGTCCTTTTGGGTAGTTCAGGGTTGGCACCGTGAAATTTAGGGAGTTCCATTATTCGGGGGAGATAGGTTTGTTTTCTGACAGGACTTTAAATTGCCGTGACTGTGGAGCCGATTTTGTGTTTACTGCGCGGGAGCAGGAGTTTTATGCCGAGAAGGGCTTCCAAAATGATCCTTCCCGTTGTCCTGCCTGCCGGGCTGCACGTAAACAGCGTACCCAGGGTAATGATGGTTACCGTTCTACTCAACGTCAAATGTATGACGCCATCTGCGACAATTGTGGCGCTGCCACACAAGTTCCCTTCCAGCCCAGCGGTACCAAACCCGTATACTGTCGTGAATGCTTCCAAGACATTAAAAACAGATACTAATTGTAAAATATTTGACTTCCGCCCAATTCAGGCGGAAGTCTTCATTATTTTTGTAAAATATCCCTGCCAATTAAACATGCAATTCTTCGTTTTTGATGGTTCTTGCCACCCGTCCACCGTGAATGGCTTCTTCATAATCAACTTCACTTTCCAGCTTCTCCCCGGTAATAAAATCCAGAGGAACGCCGCAGGTATCTGCTATTAAATTAAGGGGATCCCACTCGGGATAAAAGTTTCCTTTTTCAACTTTTTGTACCCACTTGGATGTTTCTCCTATCTTAAAGGCCAGCATTTTTTGAGTAAAGGGCTGGCCGCTTCTTTTGGCCCTGTTCTCGCGGGCCTGCTTAATCCTGAGGCCCATTTCTCTTGGGCTATACACGATATGGCAACCTCCTTTTCAAATGTTCCTTCCTATATTATTATCCCATCTTGCAGAGGTATAACTGGTAATTTTTCTGATATTAGCCAGGCATGAAAATCGGTTTATATAAAAGAGAATTTTACTTGCTTTTTCCATTTCAGGTTATTTAATCTTAATAATTCAACATAAGATATAGCATAACCAGTCCAGCAAAGCAAAGGAGGCCATACCATGCGCAGGCACAAAACCATTACCATTAGTATACCGGAAGATCTAATTGAATATTTGGATAAAAAGATTACTCAGATCAATCGAGGTTCCTTTGAAGAAACCAACCGGAGCCAGTATATTCGTTTATTGATTAAAAGAGACATGGCCAGTTTAGCCACCGGCCAGGTTTATAAATCCCCTTCCGAAGACCCTAGGGACGATTTGCAGGTTTCTGAACTGGACTTCTACGATTCCCTCCTTAGCCTCGGAGGATATAAAAGATAAAAAAAGGGACAGTGGCAAAACGACTTTGCATAGCGCTTGAAGAACGGCAGATACCCGGCGAACAACCGGGCTGATAAGAAATAGAACACGGATTGAACGGATGATACGGATCTACAAGGATTTTATTATAAATTATAAAATCCGTGAGAATCCGCGGAAATCCGTAAAATCCGCGTTCTATTCTCTTTTTATTTATTTTTTTGGAAAACAAAGGGTTGCGCAATCCAACCATTCCGGTTTTTTTGCGACCCTTTACTTCACTTCCAGGTAAACGATCTTGCCATCTTCCAGTTCGATGGCAACGTCATCTCCTTCAAAATCTTCCAAGTCATCGATATCGATGGAATCCCCTTCGTCATCCTCCAGATCGGCGTCGTCGTCAAAATAAAACTTGTGCCTTGCGGGGGAGTCCGATCCGTTCTCCTGCTCCAGTTGAATATGGTCTGACCCGATACGATATAATTCACCTTCAATTTCTATATCCTCGTCGTCCGTCACCTCTATGGTCTCAACTTCTCCGTCCTCAACCTCGATTTCAACCTCACAACCGATAATCAATTCGTCCAGTTCCAAATCCCCGTCGTCCACCTCCACCTTCCTGGCCAAGGTGTAGGTAGTGGTTTTTCCGCTCTTTTTAAGCTTCAGCTCGTCGTCGTCAATATCCAGACCCACCAGAGTCCCTTTATAGGTGCCGTCGTCGTCGTCGGAATCATCTTCATCCAGGATGTTGATGAGATAAACATCCCCGTCCTCATTGAGGATCAGGCGAACCCGGTCACCTTCACGAATATCGTCGAAATCCCGGCTTTTGGAGTCCTCCCAGACGTCTACCTTGGAAAGCACCTCATAATCCTCTTCATCCCCATCGGAATCTTCAATGGTGATGCCCAGGCTTCCGGAAGTATCCAGTTCGGTTACTTCCCCCTCCAGCACTTCCACATCCAGGATATTAATCCGGGTTACGTCATCATTGCTGTCCAGCTTTAACTTCACATAGTCCCCTTCGTCAATCTCGTCAAAGTCCAGGTCGTCGTCATCTTCGTCATAAACGTCCACGTCATCTTCCACATCATAGGTTTTGGTGCTGCCGTTGGCTTTCTTAATTTTAATGCTGTAGTCCCCGGAAGTATCCACATCCATAACTTCCCCTTCCAGATCAGAGGAGGAGGAAGAGCCTCCATCGGTCAGCCGGATGGTCACCGCATCCTCCTGGCTGTTGATCTCAATCTCCACCTCATCCCCTTTTTCCAGGTCGTCCAGATCGATGGTATCTCCCTCTTCATCCTTTACCCGGTAGCCGCTGGCCAGGTCAACGGCCCGCTCATAACCGTCCAGATCTTCGATGGTGATGCCGGAACTGCCGGTATTGACAACTTCGCCAAAAATCTTTCTTACCTCATCCAGCGGAGTAATGCCGGTGATAACCCCTCCCGTTTTGCTGATGGCAATTCTTTGCCCCCTGGGCATTTGATAGAAGCCGGAAGCTACAGAAGACTTGTTGATTTCCTGGGTGGTTCCGTCATCGTAGCGAACGGTCATATAATCCAGGTACATATTGACCACGTAAGCCTTGGTTTCATTTCCCGATACCGTGTTCAGCAAATTAATCTCGGCCACACTGCCTCCGGTCACCTTAATTTCCGCTCTGGCACCGTTGGTTAAAGCCGTCAAATCCTTAGCTGCCCCACCCTGGGTAATTTTTACGGTGCTCAGCAAAGGATAAGAATTTAAGGTTCCACTATCCGGCTGGAAGGACAAGGACCAAGGGTTTCCGGATATCAGCCCCCGGATGGTACCCGTATAGTTGGTGGTGATGGAGATGTTTCCGGCGGACGGACTGGCTGTGGTGTAAGCCAGAAAACTTACCCCTTTGCTGTCATTCAGCACGATTTTGGCATTTTCTCCGGCTTTGAAGGAACTTAAATTGCTCTGAGCCCCGTTACGATACTGAACGGAATCCGCAGCCAGACTGTAGGTAAGGGTTTGTCCCCCTTTAACCACGGTAATCTTTTTAGCCGCCGTGTCTATCGAACTGATTGCAGCTACAAAATACTGGTCCGGATTGGGGTTGATTTGTCCATTTTCAAAGAGACGGGCAATAATGGCCGCCATTTCACCCCGGGTTACACTGGCATTGGGATCAAATTTGTTGCCGGCCTTGCCTACCATAATCCCGTGCTTTACCGCAGCCGCCACATAAGATTGTAAATTGCTTGGAATGGCTGACTTGTCGGCAAAGGTTAATTCATAACCGTCTGCCGATAATTTTAAGGCATTGGCAAACAGTACGGCAATTTCTGTTCTGCTGGCCGAGTGTTTAGGTTCCATACTAGCAATTCCGGCCTTGGAAATGTAACCTTGATCCGCCGCAAAGGCCACATTCTTTTTTCCCCATTCCGGAAAATTAGCAGGGAAGTTGTAGCCACCCTGGGACATGCTATAAGTATCCGCCTCACTCCGGTGACCCAGGGCCCGGTTTAATATAACCACGGACTCCAGCCGGGTTACGGGACTTTTAGGCGCAAAGATCCCGGCACTTTTTCCGCTTAAAAGATCAGCGGCATAACATTCGGCAATGGGCTGTTCCCACCACTGGCCGGCAGTATCTTTAAAGGGACCTGCCCAAGCGGAAGTCATGGGCACCCATAGACCCACCAGCATAGAAAGAATTATCAATAACCTTTTTTTCAATAAGGACCCTCCTTCTTTTGAAACCACTCGAATTCCTGCAATTCCGCCTTACAGGTATTCGACTACTCCCAGCAACTGTATCTTAGCGTGCATGATAGGTATTTCGTTACAAAAATGATAATTCCTGTTCAAACCCTGGAAAAACAAAAAACATTCCCTTTTCGAGAATGCTTTTTAAATCTTCCGGTTATTTATCCAATTTTGTCTCAATAGTCTGGTATATTTCTTTCCAGGTCTTGCAGCGGGTTCCCTGCCAGGACCAATAACGGTTATGGGGAGCCTCGTACAGGATGGTTGGAATCCCGCCGGCTTTCAACTGATAGGCGTTGTGTATGTTATCCTCCACCATCATTTTAACCCCTAAGTTTTGACATGTCTGCAATTTGTTATGGGAATTCAGCAAATGCAGACCGCAGAAAGGAATGTCGTTTCTTTCAAGCCACTTCCTGGTAATCTCATGATACCTGGGATGCCGGGCCGTAATAATGTGGATCTGCCATCCCTGACCGGCTAATTTTTCAATATATTCCCGGGCCATGGGAACAACCGGGCTTTGCACAATAATTTCTTCTTCTTTGGTTTCCATTAATTCAATAAATTCCTCTTCAGAAATACAGTAGGTTTTACATAGGTCATACTGACGTATTTCATCGCCAACCAGTCTTTTTCCACAATGTTGATTTAAGGTTTCAACCAAAAGCTCCAGATTATCCGCTACAGTGCCGTCTAAATCAATACCGATGTTCATAGTACACCTTTCATCCTACAAGCATTTTTTCTTGAACTAAAATCTTACTTTTGAGTATATCGTGTCATAAAAAACATCGTCAAGGCTGTATTTCAAGACTATTTTTTTAAAAGTTCATAAAGTCTTAATCTTTTATCAATAATTTTAAAATAAAATATTTAAATGATATAGTATCACTCAATAAAAAATTGAAAGGGGAAGTGCATATGGAAATCTTATTGGTTGCCCTTATAACATTCAGCCCCTACTTTTATTTATTTTGGAGAACGCAACGGGCCCGCTAAATTTGTGTTTTTAAATACAGGATTTTCCATTCTTTCTGTAGAAGTATTCAGCAAATTTTTTGAGAGGAGGTGTTCGGATGGCTGATGGAAACAACACAGCGCAAATTGCCGCAGAGTTGACCCTGATGGTACTGGAACAGGCCTTTGAGGCCAAGGAAGTAAAAATAGAACCTAAAATTCAGGGATTACAGGCTCTGGCTGAAAATACTGCGGAAGTTTATAAAATCCTGTTTAAGGCGGTAGCGGAATGCCTGGAAGAAGAAGCTAACCCCGGGGAAGTCACACCGGCGGAAGAAGAACAGACCGACCTAGAGGATGAAAGCGGTCACGGGGATGAGGAGCAATATCAGGAAGAAAAAGGATATGGGGACGATACCGAAAAAGTAGAAGAATAAGACCTCAGGGGGCTTGCGATGCAGGCCTTCTGCTATTTGTAAAGTGCATCGCAACTCTTCTTGGAGAGTGTCATTTTCCTAAATTGGCGAGGGAATTAAGATTGTTTACAGATATTTGTTATCCGTTAATGCCTGAAATAACTGTCTAGTGTAAAAAGGGTATCAACGAACCTGCATCCATCGAGTTCATTGATACCTTTTTGTGTCTTGTACAACTGTATACAAAATTATTATTTAAACTAGGTTTAAATTAAAAACAAATATTATTTTATATCTATTTTGATTCCAGCTCGCTGCCGGAATTCAGCTTTTCCAGACTAATATCATTCATAATTTTATTAATACGCTCCTGGACATAGAACAACTTCCCCCTAGTTATTTCTCTTTAAAAACAAACAAGGACGGCGGTAAACACCGTGTGCCCTTGCGTATGAACTGAGATGCATATTTTTTAAGATTTTTACTATAGGAGCAAGAAAAAGAATATTTCAACGGACCTCTAGCATGAATACAATACACATGAATATAAATAATAAAAATTTGAAAATCCCTCAATAATGGGTTGGCTTTTTTCTTAAAATTGTTACACAAATATTGAATAAACCTGTTTTTTTCTATAAAATGTAGATAAGATTCGGTTGATAATTTACTTAGTTAAATAGTATGAAAAGGCAAATCCATTGAAAAATGGGGGCGCAAAGCCATGGGTCTAAGCCAAGTTCGGTATGATTGCCAGGCTGCCAAAACTAAAAACAGGGGGATTCATCTCTGTTTTTTTATTTTGTAATGAAAGTAGGTTGTAAACAAATGGATTGGGCTAATTGTTTCAGTTGCGAATGCATTAAATGCCAAATCATGAGTTGTTTTAAATGTCCTATTGAAAATTGTGTCAACCTGAATCAAAGAAATTGCTTGGATGCGGATAATGAATCTCTGTTAAGAGAACTGGCGGAAGCTTATAATACCTTATCCTTTGACCAATCCAAAAAATAAATGGAGAAATAAAATAGAATCCCATACAAAAATGCCGCCCATTTAGGCGGCATTACCCTTTTTATGCTCTGTCAATGGCTAAAATAAGAAATGGCAGGCAAAGGATATAAAGAATCATCATGATTCCTGCATCCATGACATCACCTCCTGCAAGTCTCTCCTTTTAATATTTAGAACAATTTTACTGTTTTAATTCGATCTCATGAAGCAATTCCCTTTAATTTTATGAAAATTTAAAACAATACAAAATTCCCTTAGGCCGGAGGTTGTTCCAGATAAGTTACCCGCTTGTTTCTCTCTACCTCCCAGTTAAAAGACCATTGATTTCTAAACAAGACCACCAGATTCTCGTCATCATCTTTTAAAACCAGATTGTCAGCGGATTTCAACATGGGAGGCGTCAGATTATCTCCAGCGGCCCAGCGGGCCAAAGTAAAGGGCAGGTGATCCAGTTGGATGTCCACGCCGTACTCATGGGTGAGGCGGTACTCCAACACCTCAAATTGCAGCATGCCCACAGCCCCGATAATGGGTGCCTCCAGTCCAACATCCGGATGCCGGAAACGCTGCACCGCTCCTTCTTCCGTAAGTTGTTCAATCCCTTTAACAAACTGCTTGCGTTTCATGGCATCCCGCAGGTGTACCCGGGCAAAAAGTTCCGGTTGAAATTTGGGAATGGCTTCAAAGGAAAATTTACTTTTTTCCGTTATGGTATCACCAATCCGAAATACACCCGGGTCATAGATACCAATAATATCTCCCGGGTAGGCCACTTCCACCGTGTTGGTATCCTGGGCCATAAATTGTTTCGATTGCGATAAACGGATACTCTTGCCTGTACGAACATGTTTAACCATCATGCCCCGGTTAAATACCCCGGAACAAATACGCAAGAAGACAATGCGGTCCCGGTGAGCGGGGTCCATATTGGCTTGAATTTTAAAGATAAAGCCGGAGAACTCCTGCTGTTCCGGGTTTATTGGCCCACTGCTGGAGTCCTTTTCATGGGGGCACGGAGATAATTGAATAAAGGACTCTAAAAAGGCCCTAACGCCGAAATTGGTAAGAGCACTGCCGAAATAAACCGGAGTCAGTTCCCCTCTGGCAACCTGCTGCAGATCAAACTGATCCCCGGCCATATCCAGCAGTTCCAAATCCTCCTCTAATAACTCATAGCTCGCTTTGCTCATGGACCCCACAATGGCCGGATCGGTTAAATCCCCCCGCCGGGTGGGCACAACGGTGGAACCATGGCCGTTGCCGGTAAAAAGTTCAATATTGGCAGTCTGCCGCTCAAAAATACCGGTAAATTCCCTGCCCCGGCCAATGGGCCAATTCATGGGATAGGATTTAATATCCAATACTTTTTCGATTTCATCCAGCAAGTCCAGGGGTTCCCTGCCATGCCGGTCCATTTTATTAATAAAGGTAAAAATGGGGATCCCTCTTTTACGGCATACATGAAACAACTTTTTAGTCTGTTCTTCCACACCCTTGGCTGCATCAATCAGCATCACGGCACTGTCCGCCGCCATCAGGGTACGGTAGGTATCTTCACTGAAATCCTGATGCCCCGGGGTATCCAAAATATTGATTTTATGCCCTTGATATTCAAATTGCAGCACGCTGGAGGTGACCGAAATACCCCGCTGTTTCTCCAGCTCCATCCAGTCGGACACCGCATGTTGTTTTGACTTCCGGGATTTAACCGTGCCGGCCAGCCTCAGTGCCCCGCCATAGAGAAGCAATTTCTCTGTTAGTGTGGTTTTACCGGCGTCCGGGTGAGAGATAATGGCAAAAGTTCTCCTTCTCTGAATTTCATTGAGTATCTGACTCATACTACGTTTAACATCCTCCGATTCTGGCCGAATAAAAAGTGGATCCACTACAAATTAAAGACGATCCGTCCGCTCTTTCTGCAGACTTTAAAATTATACTTAAAAATGACCTTATTTAGCAAACTCCGGCTGCAGATTGATTACGGCGCTAATCCTATGTTTTTTTATAAATTCCTCATTTTTAAGCCGTTCTCCTCTTTCCATTGAAAATGATTTAACAACCTAAAAAACTACGTGTATAATCAGGATAGATTCTTTTGGCAGGGAGCAGAACTGCTATGGGGGGAACTGAATTGAATTTTGCACACAATCAAGTTGTCTTAAAAGTAGAAGAAATCCACCATGGCAAACCCATAAGAGAATTTCTTAAATCCATGGATATCTCCGACAGAGCCCTTAAAAAGCTCAGAAACAAGGGGAAAATCCTGTGCAATGGGTACGAGGCCACCTGGCGCAAGGCGGTGGCCACCGGCGATGAGGTGGTTTTGTTTTATCCCGCCCCGCCGGATAATCCCTATTTAAAACCGGAACCGCTCTCGCTGGAAATCCTGTATGAAGATCAGGATATGGCGTTGGTCAATAAACCCCCCGGCCTCTGCGTCCATCCCACCCTGGCCCACCCCTCGGGAACCTTGGCCAACGGGCTTCTTTATCACTGGTCTCAGGAGCGGCAGCAGGCAAGCTTTCACCCGGTCCATCGGATTGACCGCAACACCTCGGGGCTTGTCTTAGTGGCTAAAAACTCTTTTAGCGCTCAAAAAATATTTCTTCAGAGGCAGCAGAAAAAACTATCCCGCTCCTACATCGCGCTGGTTCACGGAAGCTTCAGGGACCTGCCAAGCTGTGTGGATCTACCGATGGAGAAATGTGAGGGAAAAACCACCAAGCGGCAAATTTCCGGGGAAGGCCAACGGGCGGTAACCTACATAAAGGTTCTAGAACATTTTCCAACCTGTACAATGATCCGTTTAATGCCTGAAACAGGCCGGACCCATCAGATCAGAGTCCACTTAGCTCACTTGGGGCATCCCTTAGTGGGAGATCAACTTTACGGCGGTCCTATGGCCCAAATAAAACGGCACTGTCTACACGCCGACCAAATCAGTTTCCTGCACCCGAGAACAAGCCAGGCTTTATCTTTTCAAATCCCTTTGCCGGAAGATATGGTTCGAGTCCTGGACGCTTCACTGTAATGGCATTCAAGCAAAAGCAAAAACATGTCCTCAATTTGGACATGTTTTTTGAAAGTACACCTATTTCTTATGAATTGCCTCTGTTCCCGCCTCCACAGCAGCCTCATAATACCATATTTTGTAAGTGGTGTTTCGTGGACTTGGCATTATGCTTATTAGGCGCGCCCTTGGGCACTAAGGTAAACGGCAACACGGAAAATATAATTAAACGACTTTAGCAATCAACTGAACTAGATTAAAATACTTGCCGCCCTCGGCCTCCATCATTTTGATGTCACCAGCGACAACGGGATGGTAGGCGGTCAGCCATTCTCTCCATGCCTGCTTGCAGCAAGCCATTTCACGAATGTCTACCATTTCAATGCCCTCTGCTCTCTGCCATAAATCCTTCCACCAATCAAGAGAGTGCAAGGTTCTTTCCACCTCGCTATTCCAAAACGGCTGCATTGCCTCGGGAATATTTTCCCCGAATTCGTATTTTAATCCGGGAATAGCCACGGCGATATAGCCGCCCTTTTTCACAAAAGGAATGAGCGACGGGAGCATTTCTGCCGTATCACCGAAATAATGATAGGCATCGACGGTGAACAACAGGTCAAAATATCCGTTTGCAAAAGGCAAACCTTTGGTCGCGTCTACAGAAATCGGAACAGTCTTATCCTCAATCCCGATAGACTGAAAACGCTCATAGTTTTCAGTGGGCGAAATCCAAAGGTCGGCAGCGAAAACGGACGCACCATATTTTTTTGCTAACAAAAGTGTGGAAAGACCGCACCCGCAACCGAGGTCAAGGATTCGCATATTCTCTTTGATGTTCAGGTGTGACGCCAATTCCTCTGCCAATCGCATGGCGTTTGGCCCCATCATAGTGGCTTTTAAGAACTCTGCATTTTTATCGTTGGACATAAACTGGTCTGTAAATGAATACATGATAATCTTCCTTTCTAATTTTCGCCCTATAGAAAGAAAACAAAAAAGCGCAGTATACTACTGCGCTACAAATTACACCATTATAAAAATGGATGTTCGTTCAATCTGTAAGGCAGTTTTGACAACACAAACAAGAGCAGAACAACTGCTCATCTCATGCGCTTAACTTAAATCCTTACAGAATTACCGACATCAATACACTCCCTTTTTCTTTAACTTACTTTATCATGGCACTATCATTAGGTCAATGCAGTAAATTCGCTTTATCGCCCAGAAGGCATATAAAATATAAATAATCGGTAATTTAATCAATACTTCATCTGACATTGTTTTCAGTGCAGCATAAAAAAATCAGGCTGAAACAGATACGATCCTGCACTGTTTCAGCCTAATAACCTTGGAGCTACCGGCCGGATTTGAACCGGCGACCTGCTGATTACGAATCAGCTGCTCTACCAACTGAGCCACGGTAGCGTATATAAGGAAAGCAAACCTTGCTCCTTTTAAGTGGAAATTGATCCATAGCTATACTACCAAAAGCTCGTTGATTATGCAAGCCCCGGAACCGTTAACAAAAGAAGAAAAACCTCGTCAAAGGGCTTTTACTTAAGAATTTATACTTAATATAATTATAATTAAAGCTTGCACGAATTAATTATTTTACATATCCTTAATAAAATTAACATTTTTTTAACATTATTTTTTTCATTGGGGGCGGTCTTATGACTTGGCAAAATACGGTCTTCAGTATGATCGGCGGGGTAGGCTTTTTATTATACGGCATGTCCTTAATGAAAGATAATTTACAGAAAATAGCCGGTAAAAAATTTCGCGAAACAATTATTTATCTCACTAAAAACAGAGTTTCCGGGTTGGCCCTGGGTACGCTGATTACCTTGGTATTTCAAAGCAGCACCGCCACCACGGTGTTGCTCATCGGGTTAACCAGCGCTTCCATCATCAGTTTAAGAAACGCTTTGGCGGTTATTCTTGGGGCGGACATCGGCAGTACCGTCACCGCTCAACTCATTGCCTTGAAAGTAACGGAACTGTCCCTTCCCATCATTTGCATAGGCACTTTTTTATTTTTATGGTCCAAAACCAATCGCAGAAAACGCATGGCCCTGGCCATCATCGGCTTTGGCCTATTGTTCCTGGGCTTAAAAATTATGTCCGATACCATGTCCCCACTAAAAAACGACCCAAGCTTTAGTCAAATTTTAATACACATCAGCAATCATCCCTTGTTGGATATTGCCTTGGCAGCCCTCTTCACCTTTCTGATGTCCAGCAGCGCCGCCACCATTGGTATCATTATGCTTTTAGCCATGCAGCATATGATTGCTCTGCAGCCGGCCATTTATATGCTGCTCGGGGCAAACATCGGCACCAGCTTTACCCCCCTGCTGTCCAGTGTTGGATCATCCCGGGAGTCTCAACGGGTAGCCATCGCCCATTTTCTGTTTAAAATAACCGGGGTATTGCTTTTTTTCCCCTTCGTCAGCCAATTATCCAAACTGATTTCTTCTTTCACCGCTTCCCCCGGATTTCAGGTGGCCAATACCCATACCTTTTTTAATATTACCATGGCCATACTATTCTTACCCTTTATTCAGTACTTTGCCAAGGCTCTTGAAATCCTGGTCCCGGATAGAAAGGATGACCTTGACCAAGTGAAACCCAAGTACCTGGATGAAAATCTGTTGTCCAGCCCCGACCTGGCCATTGGCATGGCTACAAAAGAAATTATTCATATCTCCGATCATATCCAGGATATGGTTCAATCCATCTATCCCTTATTGCAATCCTTCAATCAGGATAAAGCGGATAAAATTCTGCAAAAGGAAGATAAAGTCGACCGGTTGTCTTTGGCCACCAACGACTATCTTACCAAATTATTAAGGCATCACTTAATCCAGGATGAATTTAACCGTGCCATGGGACTGATCCATATTGTACGGGAATATGAGTTTATCGGGGATGTGGTGGAAAGAAATATCATTGGTAAAGCGGAGAATATGACCATGAAAAACCTGGAATTTAATCCTATGGATCAAAAGGAAATGCTGCTCCTGCATCAAAAAACCGTTCAATTACTTCAGGTTGTGAATACGGCCGTTGCCACCAACAATTGCTATATGGCGGATAAGGCCAAGGAATCACAGGAAAACCTGGTTGATTTTCAATTCCGCCTGCAAATGAGCCATATCGCCCGTATGCAAAAAGATACAGAGGAGCAAGAATCCATTAGCCTTGTGCAAACGGATTTAATGAACTGTTATATAAAAATTAGCGAACACTTGAAAAACATTGCCATGACCTTGACCCACGAAATTCCCTGCACCTTGCAGGAAGCCGACAAATTGTTGGATTCTCCCGCCAAATAACCCTTTAAAACAGCTTGCTTAATTAATTTTCCGCTTAAAATGTAGCACTTGACAATGCTTAAAAATAAAAAAAGGTTTTGCTCAAGGCAAAACCGAAGAAAAATATGGAGCTGCTAACCGGGATTGAACCGGTGACCTTATCCTTACCAAGGATACGCTCTACCTACTGAGCTATAGCAGCCTGTCTGGTGGGCGATGACGGGATCGAACCGCCGACATCCTGCTTGTAAGGCAGGCGCTCTCCCAGCTGAGCTAATCGCCCGTAATAAAAAATATATTAGCAAAAAAGCATACGCAAGTCAATGCATGATCTCCTCCTCAAGTTTGCCAGTGGCACCCATTGTATATACTATCTTTATACTATGTTTATGGCCATTGTACAAAAGGGAGGAATTTTTTTGTCTTGCAGGGTATTGCCATTCCCTTCTCAAGTGAATGAAGTTTACACATCCATCTTTACCTTTCTCAAAACTAAGAACGGAAGGCAGCGGCAAATCATGTTGTTGAATATCCGTGCCCTACTGGATGAACACCACATTTCCCATTATAACTACGGTTCTTTTTCTGTACATTGCACAGCGGATAAAGACATCGCCTATATCTATGGTAAACAACGGGGATTCAACAAATATTGCCCCCAATGTAAATCTTATCTATACTCTGCCGACGGCCCTGTAACCATTCTCAGCATCATTGAAGGGATAAAAACGGACCGGGTTACCTACGGCTGCAACTGCGGGGCAATATTCTATAAATGGGAGAAAAAATAAATTTGAGTAAAAATAACATTGACTATCCGTTGTAATTTTGTTAATATAAGTCTTGCGAGTCACGTAAGGGCGATTAGCTCAGCTGGGAGAGCGCCTGCCTTACAAGCAGGATGTCGGCGGTTCGATCCCGTCATCGCCCACCATTTTTTGGAGCTGTGGTGTAGTGGCCTAACATGCCTGCCTGTCACGCAGGAGATCGCGGGTTCGACTCCCGTCAGCTCCGCCAGTTTTATCGAAAGATATCAAAGCAAGCCAGACAGTAAGATGTTTGGCTTGTTTTGTTTTTTAGAGATTGTGATGTATCACAAACCTGCTTCGTGGACTTTGATATTTTATTTCTTAATAAAAAAAGTAAAATCTCCTAAACGAGCCCGGAATCCAGTATAATTTGAAACTTAAGAAAAATGTTACGTTTTTTTACCAAAAGACATGGTCATTGAGTTAAAAGCGAAGAACTGATATTATGGCAGTGTGTAAAATCTCTATCAAAAGAAAAGGTAAATAGGGGGGTGATATTATAAAAGGAAAGACGAAAAAATTATTGGCACTTTTTGTAATCACAGTATTAGTTACAACAGGGCTGCCGGTATCGGTCTATGGAGCACAGACGGCAAAGACCGTCACCATCTCAGTGCCGACCTATCCTGTTACGGTCAATGGGGTCAAGATCGATCTTGGTAAGAGCAAATATCCCTTTATCGTGTACAACGATATCACATATTTCCCCATGACCTACAATGATTGCCGCGTCCTCGGACTGGAAACACAGTGGAAGGGCAATGCGGAGGGACTTGCCATTGAGAAAACAGACATCACCGCTGCGTATTTGCCGTATTCTTCGTCGACGACAAACAAGGGAAGCTACAAGGCGACAGTGGCGACCTTTCCGATTAAAGTCAACGGTAAGGTCGTGGACAACACTAAGCAACAATATCCGTTCCTGTCCTTCCGAGATATTACTTATTTTCCCATGACCTGGGAGTTTGCAGTCAATGAATTTGGCTGGGATTACAATTTCAGTCCTAAGGAAGGGCTCATCATCAAATCCGACAACCCCAAGCTTGAACAAACGAGCTTCGGCGGAAGCGACATATTGAAGGATGACGACGGGAAGATAAACAGCACTACGGTGACAAAAAAATATATCTACTATCAAGGGAAAAAAGGACAGATCATACAGGCGCTGCTGTCCGATCCCACAAAGACAAAAACAGTTTATCAGTTGCCCGTCAACGACGTATTATATTATGTCAGACTCTATGTTGAAAACGGAGAGGCACACCTGTTTTATCATACAGGCGGCGCAATAATGGGGTCAGACCACATCTTCAGGCTCAACGATGACGGCAGCACCACGGAACTACAAAACGGCTATAGCAAGGTCAAAACCTTTGGTGATAAAGTGTTTACCTACTGGACAGGACACGCGCCAGGTTCAGGCAACCTTTACAGGAAAATTGGCGAGGAATACATTCCGGTTGGAGATCAGGATTATCTCTATGGCTGGTCCTGGAAGGTGGAGCCTGACGGAAGAGGCGGCGGCGGATCGGATGATGTTGTTCTCGACGGAGAAAATCTCTATATCCTCGCCTTCAATATGAAGGAAGATGCGACAGAGAAGAACGGCATTTACAGAGTGAACATCAATACCAATGAAACGGTACGAATGAGCAGGCACGAAGCGATGGGCTTCCAGCAGGAAGGGGACTATCTGTATTACGTGAGTGAAGGCGCATTGTATCGGATTTCCATAAAAAATGGAAACGAAGAATTCGTTAAGCAGCTAACACAGCCGTCCGTCGAAATCCGGAGCTTTGCAGTTCTCAACGGAAAGGGCTACTGGGAGAATGCCGAAAATGGAAACCTTTACGATGATGACGGTAAAAACGTAAACGACGGGGCAGTGTTAGAAGGAATGAAAATTGCCGGTGATCAAAATGAATATCTGATTTGCACCTTTGAGGAAACGGAACTGTCAAAGTACCGGATTATGATTTTTGATAAGTCGGGTGCCGTGGTTTTTAAAACTTCGGACACCACGCGGATAGGCAGCATCGATATAACGGGAACGGCGGTAACCTTTGCCAATCGGACAACGGGAACGATTTGCAGTACCAAATTGAAGTAAGTTAAGGATTCGGAGGTTAAATAGACGGGCCAGCGAATGACCTGCATCTTTTTTGACCTAACTTTCCACATTGAACGACGGTTGATGTTTGGAAACATTCTTTCCGGAATGTCCAAACATCGGCCGTCGTTTTATATGTTCAGGCTCTTTTGTTCAAGCGAGCTTGAGCTTTTTTAGTTTTGTAGATAAGTTACGCAACACTATTCAAAATTATATTTGGAGGACCAAGGTCTATTATTATAAAAGACATAGTGTCTACCGATTACATGGAACATCAGGCTTTTGGCTTAAAAAGGAAAATATCTCGCAAAAAAGTATGTTATGTACGATTTAGTTATGAAATGATATATTTCTTATATCATTTCGTTACAAGGAGTGTATTAAAATGAGAGATGCAGAAAAAACAATAGGCAACATAATTGATAAACAGGGTATTGCTTTTATCAGTTCCGTAGATGACGAAGGCTTTCCTAATATGAAAGCCATGCTGCCTCCTCGCAAGAGAGAGGGTATTAAGGTTCTTTATTTTACTACCAACACTTCATCCATGAGAGCAGGACAGTATAGAAAAAATTCAAAATCAAGTGTATACTTCTGCGACAAAAGATTTTTTAGAGGTGTAATGTTAAAGGGAACCATGGAGGTCCTTGAAGATCATGCCTCTAAAGAAATGATTTGGCGTGAAGGAGATACCATATATTATCCATTAGGTGTAACAGACCCGGATTATTGTGTATTAAAATTTACAGCTTACTCCGGTAGATACTATAGTAATTTCAAATCAGAAAATTTTCTGATTGAATAACCCCCTGCCAATCAAGGAGCCGGGTATGGTCTCTGTCTTTACTTATTATGGACATTATTACCGGTTCTAAAAAACAAAAATGCCGCACATGATTTAATGTCAAGATTTAAAAGCTCATTAACCTACAAACATACCTCCTCCTTATGCCTGTCGCCCTTTGCCTCCGGGGCGACATTCTTTTTCCGGGGAGGAGAACCCTCCTGCCCCTTGAAGAATGTTTTTTAAATTCCTATAGAAAGTATAAAAACCCGGCGACCGGGTTTTTTCATTTACATACGGGTTGCAAAAATTACTGCTGTTATAAGTAACAAACCGCCGCTGAAGGCCAGTAAAATTTTTTTAAAACCATTATTGGCATTCTCTAATCTTTCCTGTCTAACCTTGTCCATGGATTTTCTATCCATGTTTCTTTTAATTTTGCGCATTTGCCGGATTCCCTCCTTCCGTAGTCGATTATACCATGAACCGATTAAAAGGAAATAAAAAAATTACAGTGAAATAATTCCTGATAACCCAGAACAAAACATTTAATATTTCTTATATGAACAAGGATTTTTATTACAGATCACGAAAATGCCTATAGCGGGGTGATAACCATGGGAAAAATTATTATTCTCCTTTTGATTGTCGGTTATATTATACTCTCAAGATGGTCCAAACGAAATAAATGGTAGTAAATACAATGGAATGCATAATTTCAACAGGATAAACCTTCTCCATTAAGATAAAATAATAATGGAGGGATTTATATGAAAAACTTTTCGCAAAGTACACACCATTCCTGGTGGGTTTTTCCCACAGCTTTTGCCTTTGGCCTGGGAATTGCAACCATGATGGGCGCTCCCATTGGCCGCCAGGTTTGTAAAACCTTTTTGTCCTGCAGGGAACAAAAGAATAATATCCAGTAAAACCAATGAAGGACCGGCCTTTGGCCGGTCCTTCATTGGTTTTACTCCTCAATTTGAATATCCTTTATAAGCAGCTTCCCTTCAGGGTCTTTTATTAGGGTGTAAACCCGGTTTACAAATTGTTCTGCATCTCCTTCTCCTCCCCACCACACAGGCAGTTTGGCCTCAATCCTGGCTTGGGTTCCGGCAAGTTCCACTACCGAAATTTCCTTTTGATAGTCCAGGGGAGTCACCCCGTCTCTAAAAAAGCCTATAAAAACATTTTCCCGGGAACCTGCCTGCCAAATTCTTTCGATATATTCCGGGGACCAGTAAGATCCCAAAAAATTTATCAATTCTTCTTTGCTGTTGATTTTAGGAGAGGGGGCAATGCTGCAGTGTTTTAGAAAATCCTGGTTATTATAATATTCTACACGCATCAATTGCCTGTCCGCAGCCAATAAGCTTCTTACTACGCCTTCCCTGGTCATTTCAACGGGTGAAAAGAAAGAGGCCAGCTCTAACTGGGCATCCCAGGTTCCCTGTGCTCCGGTTAATCTACAGATATCCTCCAGGGACATCATGGTGTGTCCGTAAATCAGTTGGGGTACGGCAGTCAAACTTACTTCCGCATCGTTTTTAACCACTGCAGGCTGCCATAGGAAGATCTGTATCTTGTTCGCAGACCTTTCCGCATAAACCACCCCTTCCTCCATGTCACAGGCTAAGCGCCAGCCCATTTCCTGTAAAATAGGTCGGATGGGAACCATCACCTTTTGCTCCAGTATCACCGGTTCTTCCTGGAAAGCCAACAACTGCCCGTCCAAGGCCAGGGCAGGAGCAGCACCGGCAGGAGACAAAGGAATCAGCAAAACGATGAACAACACAGCGGGTATTAAAATTCTAGGCACAATACCCCTCCTTTTAAAAAAACTTCCTCAGAAAAGTATATGCCTTTTGTTTGGTATTTATTACCATTTTATAAATTTTAATTGCTAAAACCTGAAGTTCCCTCGCCTCAGCACACCTCCGGCCCTTTAAAAATTTTATGGCCGGCACCTAAAATAGCCGGGCTTATGCACGGCTATTTTTGATAGGAGATTTTTTCTAATTGTAAAAGTTTTTCCTTCCAGGCTAAACCACAGCCAAACCCGCCCAGGCCATGACCATAGGCCAGCACCCGGTGGCAGGGAACCACTAAAACCCAAGGATTGGCCCCCACGGCCCCGCCAACAGCCCGGGCACCCCTGGGGCAACCAGCCATTTTGGCAACTTCACCGTAGCTTAAAGACCTTCCGTAGGGAATTTCCGCAACCACTTTGAGAACCCTTTGCTGAAAAGGGGTTACACGGTCCCAATCCAGAGGAACGTCAAAAGAAATCGCCTCACCGGAGAAATATCGCTCCAAATCCCGGACCAGACGCTGCTGGCAAGGATCGGTTTGCTCCAGCAGGGGCAGCATCCCACGCAAGGGTAGCTTCAAATATCCTTTCAGGGTATCGGCTGCCGATTCAAGGTTTTCATGGGGCAGCGTTAGTCCCAGCAGCTTTCCTTTGGCCCAGGCTGCTGCGGTAAGGCCCGCCGATGTGTGGATAATCTGTAACCGCAAATTTTACCCCTCCTGTAAGGGTAGCTGCTTATCCATGCCACCCTGTTGATTCTGGGAAGAAATAAAAATATATAATCCAGCAATGATGACGAGCCCCCCTGCCAACTGCAGCAGGGCAGGCTCTTCACCAAAGATTAAATAAGCCAGAATGGTTGCCCCCACCGGCTCTCCCAGAATGCTGACGGACACCACCGCCGCCTTAACATATTTTAAAGCCCAGCTAAAGATGGAGTGCCCAAAGATGGTGGGCACCACCGCCAGGGCCAGAAACCAGACCCAGGTCATAGAAGGATAAGGATAGAAGGACGACTGAACGACCATGTTTAAAATCAGCAGTACCAGAGTTGCTGCTCCATAAACCATAAAGGTGTAAGGAAGCAAAGACATCCTGGCCCGCAGTTCCCTGCCAATGAGCACATAGCCGGCTAGGAAAATGGCCCCGGAAAAGGCTAACAGGTCTCCGTAGAGGGCCTGACCTCCCAAACGAAAATCACTGACTCCGATAACAACACTGCCGGCCAGGGCCAGGACGGCTCCCAGCAGCCCCACGGCATTGATCCGTTCTTGATACAGCCAATAGCCTCCGATGATGACAAATAAAGGCTGCATGGTGACTAGGACAGTGGAACTGGCAATGGACGTATAGCGCAAGGAGGTAATCCATACGGCAAAGTGCAACGCCAGAAACACTCCGGCCAGACAAGCCAGTTTTAAGTCCCTGGGCCTGGCTTTAGCCAGCTCAGCGCGCCCGGTGACGTAAGTAGGCACACCAATGAGCAAAACCGTAAATCCCAGCCGGAAAAAGGCGATAATCAGCGGTGGCGCCTCGGCCATTCTAGTAAAAATACTGGAAAACCCGGATGCCAGTACTCCCAGCAAAAGTATCAGGTAGGGATTTATACTCATTGGGCTATCGCTTTTCATGGACTGCCTCCAAAATCTATTTCAGCATTCTTTCTGCAGAGATTCAATCATTTCCTTTATTTTAAACACAAAAGAGGACTTCCGACCATACCGGATGGTGTGACGGAAGCCCAGCTTTTGCAGAAATTTTTGTTCTTACAACGGTCAATCCCTTCGTAAAGCCTGGATCGGGTCCAGCTTGGAGGCCTTGTTGGCAGGATAAATACCAAAAAACACCCCCACCCCCGCCGAGAAGAGGAACGCACCCAGAGCAATCCACCAGGAAACCAGGGGAGGCCACTTGGCCACCTTGGCAATAATCCAAGCGCCGCCGTAACCTAAAATAATGCCGATCACTCCGCCCAACACGCAAAGAACAATGGCCTCGATTAAAAATTGCACCAAAATATCCCGTCTTCGGGCTCCCAGGGCCATGCGAATACCAATTTCACGGGTTCTTTCGGTCACTGAGACCAGCATAATATTCATTACGCCAATCCCCCCCACCAGCAGGGAAATTCCTGCAATGGCCCCGATTACCAGGGTCATAATGCCCGTAATCTTGTTGGCCGCCTGGATCTCCTGTTCCATACTGAAGGTGATGTAACGGTTAGGGGCGTTATGCCTCCGCTCCAGAATTTTTTTCGTCCGGTCCATGGCCTGGTAAACCTGCTCTTTGCTGGCAGATCCGCCGTTTAATTCGTAGATAATTGTCTGGGGATTTAAATACTTCCAGTAGGACAGGGGGATATAGGCCCTCATCCTGGAATCAAAACCCAGGGCGGAATCTTTCTTTTTAAGCACTCCCACCACCAGTGCAGAGTTTTTACCGATCATGACCCGCTGCCCTACGGGATTTTCCGGGCCAAATATTCCTGTGGCCAGTTCCTCATCCAGCACCACAACCCGTCTTCCCGCATCATTATCACTTTCATTGAAAAATCTTCCCCATCGGGTCTCGAAGTTTTTAATCCCGGCATAATCCGAGTTTGTACCCAGCACCTGAACACTCTTTTCCCCCTGGGTACCACGGACTTTGTCGCTGGAATAGCATACCGGAGTCAGGTATTGGACTTCAGGAACCAACTGTTTAATTACTTTGACATCCATTTCCTGGATATCATTGGGTCGAATGGGTTCGCCCTCCTGGGAATTTACATAGACAACAAACATATTGGTGCCGAAGCTCTCCATTTCCTTCATCAGCAGGGCACGCCCTCCCTGGCCCACCGCAACCACGGCAATGACTGCGGCAATGCCAATCACAATACCCAGGGTGGTTAAGACCGACCGCAGCTTACTATTGCGAATGCCCTCCAGGGCAACAACAATGTATTCAGCAAAATTCATCCTACACTCACCTCTTCAGCCAAAGAAGTGAGCACCTGGCGTGCATCCACCGGGTCCGCAATCATTTCATCCCGGACCAGCAGACCATCCCGGAAATGTAAATTTCGTTGAGCATGCCTGGCAATATCCGGTTCGTGGGTCACCAGCACAATGGTGGCTCCCTCACGGTGCAGTTGCTGGAAAATGGCCATAATTTCCTCCCCGGACCGGGTGTCCAAGGCTCCGGTGGGCTCATCGGCGAGAATTACCGAGGGCTGATTCACCAGGGCCCGGGCAATGGCAACCCGCTGGTTTTGCCCGCCGGATAATTCATTAGGCTGATGATGAATGCGGTCACCCAGCCCCACCCGCTCCAAGGCGGTAATGGCCCTACGCCGCCGTTCTGCCGGTCTTATCCCGGCATAAAGCATGGGCAGTTCAACATTTTTCAGAGCCGTTAGTCTGGGTAGTAAATTAAAGGTTTGAAAAACAAAGCCAATTCTTAAATTACGCACCTTAGCTAACTGATTATCAGATAAACCGGATACTTCCTGGCCGTCTAATTGATAGGTTCCTGAGGTGGCACGGTCCAACAGGCCCAGCAGGTTCATAAAGGTTGACTTGCCGGAACCCGAAGGCCCCATAACCGCCACAAACTGTCCCTGCTGCACATGCACAGAAACACTGCGCAAGGCCTGGACCGCCACGGAACCGGTATGATAAATTTTCTTCAGGTCAACAACCCTAATCATTTTTCTCACCTGCGGTTACCCGCTGGCCGCTCTTAAAGCCGGCCGGGGGGTTGAGCACTACTACATCCCCGTTCTTTAAGCCGGATACAACCTCATCATACAGTTCATTACCCTTCTGGGTTTCTACCTCCTGCTCCCGGGCCACGCCATTTTCAACCACAAAAACCAGCTTTTTTCCCTGACGGTCCACCAATGCCTCAAAGGGTACGGTCAGCAATTCCTGCTTTTTCATGGTGGTAATATACAAATCCACGGTAAAACCCGGTTTAAGCCCTGAAATATCTCCCAGCAATTTTATTGTTACGGGAACATGAACATTATCGGACTGTCCCTGGCTGCTTTGCTGAGAAATGGCTGCTGCCGCCACCCGGCTTACCTCACCCTTAAACTCCTTTTCCGGAAGGGCGGTACAGGTTATTTTCACCGGTTGACCCACCTGCAGGCTGCCGGCATCAATTTCATTAATATTGGCGGTGACCTCCAGTTTATCCATACTGCCCACCACCAGGATCCGGTTTCCTTCCAAAACCCGGTTTCCCTCTTCCGCTCCCACAAAAAGCACCACCCCGTCCATATCGGAAACAAAGGTGGCCAATTCCAGGCGCTCTCTGGCCTTGGCTGCCTCTTGCTTAGCCAGGCTAACCTGGGCTTCCACGGAAGAGATTTCTTTGGCTCCGGCGCCCTGACGGGCTTTAATTTCAGCTCCTTTATAATCGGCCTGAGCCTGAGTAAATTCCACTTTGGCGGCTTCCAGTTCCTCCACGGTCACCGCCCCTTCTTTATGTAAGTAGGTAATCCTTTCCAGCTTATTTTTGGCCTTATTAAAGGCAGCCTCCGCATGGGCCAGATTTAATCCGTCATCGTTGGCCCGGGCCCGTACCAGCTCCGCCTCCAGTTGGGCCAGCTTGGCATTGGCCTCTTCATTAAGACGTCCTAACTCCATGGTATCCAACCGGCCCAATACCTGACCCTTGCGGACCCGGTCCCCCACCTTCACGGACAATTCCATCAAGGTGCTGTCCTCCGGGGTAAAAAACTCCTGTTTGTTCTCGGAGTCCAGTCCGCCATTGGCTACAATACTCTGCTCAATGCCTCTTTTTTCCACCTTGGCTGTTTCCATCGGAAGCCCATTGCCGGAGTCCGGCCTGCTGAAAAGAATCCCGGCCAAAACGCCTAATCCCAAAAGGATTACTGTTGTCCACTTCAGCCACCGTGGTAATCCTTTGATACGACCTTTTATTTTTGTCCATTTACCCAACGCCTTTTGGTTCTCTAACTCTAACTCCATCCTCTGTCCTCCATTGTAAATATTTTCTCCCATTAAGTAAGACGAAGCGGCGGGGGTAAATATTTCACAAAAATACATAAAAATACACAAGAAGCCATATTTTTTAGCCAGGACAGCCCTTTATTTTTTCTATGGCTTCTCGGACTAATTGATTTACGCTTTTTACAGTCACTTTCGGTTCCTCATATACCTCCACCGCACCGGAGTCATCCAGCAGGTTGGCCAAATGGGGCAGAGCCTCCTTGACGCCAATCTGGCCCAGGGCCCAGGCGGCATAACCCTTTACCTCGGATTGGGAATGATTTAGAAACTGAATCAATAATGGTATAAATTCCCGGACGAGGTCCGGCTTAGCAGGTCCAACCCGGCCCAAGGTCCAGGCGATGCCCCGGTGAAAGATTTCTTCCTCCGAGGCGTGAACCACGATGGAAATATACTCCTGAAATAGGTCGGGGTTATGATAAATCATCTCCCCAATGGCTTCCGGCGCACTCCAACTGGTAGTCCCGGATTCGTCATTCATGGACCACAGCAGCCTTCGAATTAGTTCCCTGGCAGCCACGGGATCTTCCTTTGCCAGTTCCTTGCTTACCAGTCCTAAAGCCCGGATGGCTCTCCAGCGCTCCGCTCCATAGGGATGGTACAAGGGCTGAAAAAGATATTTAATCATGCCCCGCTCTTCCATGGTCCGGGCAACCAGTTGGTCGTACCGGGCCTCTTTAAGCAGTCCGCTGACTTCTCTACGCAGAGTCAACCAGTTCACCTCCTCTTTTTCACCTTTGCGTTATTTTAACACTTTTTTTCTAACCAACCATGGCAAGGGCATTGCAACCATCTGACAAATCCATTACAGCAGCGGAAAATCCTTCACTTTTTGACAATTTATAAATTTGTAATGCCGTTGTAAGAAGGATGTGAGATATAAATCGTATAGTTAAAATAGATTCACGACCCTCCTCTGTTCATTGCCCCTTTCAGGGGCGTCTTTTTTGTCCGGCAACCCCTAGAATAAACCTCAAAGATAAAACCCGGGTCCTTGTTTTAAGGTATCCCGGGTTCCCATGAGGCAATTTTTCTCTATATGGGTATTACCCTCGAACATAGGCCTTGCGATAAATTTCTTCCAGTTCCGAAATCAAAGGCATGCGGGGATTGGAGGTGGTGCACTGATCTTCAAAGGCCTTCTCGGACAATTCATGAACCACTCCTTCAAATTGGCTCCTCTCAACTCCGCATTCTGCAATGCTTTGAGGAACTTCCAGTTCTTTCATTAAGTCCTGGATGGCTGAAATCAGACTGCGGACACCCTCTTGCTCGGTACTGCAGGGCAACCCCAGATGTTTGGCAATCTGGCGGTACTTTTCCGGCGCCACATAAAAGGTATAGTTGGGAAAAGAGACAAACTTGCTTGGCAAGGTGGCGTTATACTCAATGACATGGGGCAGCAACAGTGCATTGGCCCGGCCATGAGGAATGCCGAACTGTCCGCCCAGCTTATGAGCCAGACTATGGTTGATCCCTAAAAAGGCATTGGTAAAAGCAATCCCGGCAATGGCCGAGGCATTGTGCATTTTAAACCGGGCTTCCTTGTCCCGGCCGTTCTTGTAAGCCCTGGGAAGATACCGGAATACCAGTTCAATGGCTTTTAAGGCCAGTCCATCGGTATAATCGGAAGCCATCACCGAAACATAGGCTTCAATAGCATGGCTTAGAACATCCAGACCGGTATCCGCCGTAACCTTGGGGGGAATGGACATGACAAAATCACTGTCAATAATGGCCACATCCGGTGTGAGCTCATAGTCGGCTAGGGGGTATTTAATTTGTTTGCCTTTATCGGAAATGACCGTAAAGGCCGTGACCTCCGAACCGCTGCCGCTGGTGGTGGGAATGGCCACCAGTTGGACCCGGCGGCCCAGCTTGGGGTATTTATAGGTGCGCTTGCGAATATCCAAGAATTTTAACCTCAGATGCTCAAATTCCACATCAGGATATTCGAAAAACAGCCACATGCCCTTGGCGCAGTCAATGGCGGAGCCTCCCCCCAGGGCAATCAGCGTATCCGGAAGGAATCGCTTCATCCTTTCCACCCCCTGGGCTACCACCTCCATGGGCGGATCCGGTTCCACGCCGTCAAAGACCTCAATATGAACGTCATTTTGACGCTTTCTCAGATGATAAATGACTTTATCCACGTAACCCAGATCGGCCATCACTTTATCCGTCACAATCAGGACCCGCTCCACACCGGGCATTTTGCTTAGATACTGAACCGAACCAGGCATAAAATAAATGCGCTCGGGCACTCTGAACCACTGTAATTTTTCCTTACGCATGGCCACCCGTTTAATGTTAATTAAATTGTGCACGCTGACATTGGAGGTGGTGGAGTTCCGTCCCATGGAGCCGCAACCCAGGGTTAAAGAAGGAACATTGGTATTATAAAGGTCTCCGATGGCTCCGTGGGTGCTGGGAGAGTTGACGATAATCCGGCCGGTCCTAATTCTCCTGGAGAACTGTTCAATTACCTGCTGGTTCTCGGAATGAATGACGGCCGAGTGTCCCAGTCCGGCAAACTCCACCATCTCTTCACAGCGCCGAATTCCCTCATCACTGTTCTCCACAACATACAAGGCCAGGATCGGAGACAGTTTCTCCTGGGACAGAGGATAATCGGGTCCTACTCCTTCCAAGGGCGCCACCAGAATTTTGGTATCCGGAGGTACCGCCAGACCGGCCATTTCAGCAATGGTGACAGCGGACTTACCCACAATTTCAGGACGGATATGGCAGCAATCCCCATGGGTGGCCAGTTTGGTTAACTGCTCCACCTCAGCAGGGTTTAAAAAATAACAACCGTTTTCTTTCATTCGCTGTATGGTGTCATCGGCAATTTCACGGTCTATGATGACCGCTTGTTCCGAGGCACAAATAAGGCCGTTATCAAAGGTTTTACTCATGATTAAATCCGTTACCGCCCGGCGGATGTGGGCGGTTTTCTCAATATAGCAGGGAACATTGCCGGGTCCTACACCCAAGGCAGGTTTTCCGGAACTATAGGCTGAGCATACCAGCTTTGCCCCGCCGGTGGCCAGAATCAAAGCCACTCCCGGATGGGCCATTAGTTTCTGGGTGGCCTGGATGGACGGTTGTTCAATCCAGCCGATGCAGTGCTGCGGCGCTCCGGCCTCAATGGCTGCCTGCAGCATGATTTTGGCTGCCTCGGAGCTGCAGCGCTGGGCTCCGGGGTGAAAACTGAAAATAACCGGATTCCGTGTCTTGATACAAATTAATGCTTTAAACATGGTGGTGGAGGTGGGATTGGTTACGGGGATAACCGCAGCTACCGGGCCAATGGGCTCCGCTACCTCCATAAAATCTTCCTCGGGATTTTCGTTAACAACCCCTACGGTCTTTTCGTATTTGATACTATGGTATACTTCCTCAGTGGCAAAAATATTTTTGGTGATTTTATCCTCGTAGACTCCCTTTTGGGTCTCCTCCACCGCCAGCTTGGCCAGTTCCATGTGTTTATCCAGCCCTGCCATAGCCATCATTTTTACAATATGATCCACTTGTTCCTGGCTTAATTTCAGGAACTCCTCCTGGGCCAATTTCGCATTTTCCACCAGCCTGTCAATCATTGCTGAAATTTGTTGTTCATCTTTCTCCACAAAAGCACCTCCCATTATGAATAGATAAGTTTTCCCTAGAACAACCGGTAATACTTTGTAAATCAAGAAAATGCGAAAAGATAATCCATATATTTGAAGCATTATAACATGAAGGGATATCGATTAAAAAACAGATATTTACAAAGTGCTTCATTTTGGCTCAGTGGGAAATTTATTTTACAGGAATTAAAAAGCTTAGGAGATGATTTTATTTTTTTCAAAAGATAGGTTCAATATGTCTAAAAATATAAAATAGCCTATAGAAAAGAAAAGCCTGCGATTGCAGGCTTTATTTACCCAGTCTAAACATTTTTCCAATGCCCATAACCAACCCGGGAACACCAAAGGTAGGCAACTTACTGCCTTTTTTGATTTTTTTGCCGGGCTTATTATTTTCCCGGGCCATCTTGACCACAGCCCATTTGGTATCTTTGATTTCTTCGCTGAGTTTGTCCAGCTTTCGCCCAAAGGCCTCCAGCTTCTCATTGGCCTCCGGGTTACTCCCCAAATGATTTAAGTCTGGAATCATTTCCTTAATTTCATTCACTACTTTTGCCGTATCCTCGGTAACCTTCTGAGGCATATTCAGCAAAGCATCCACCACAGTCTCCATTTTAACCGACATCTCTTTTAATGTATCCAGGTGTTCGATGGCCATGGTATTGTATTTCACCATATTTTTATCCGCTTGCTCTTCCAAATGCTGTAAAAAATTTTGTTCAAAATTATTTAAATATGAAACCAGTGTATTGATTAAACTTAGGGCCATGTCCTCCTGAACTCTTAAAACAATTTCTTTTTCTTTATCGGTGGAAAGGTTTTTACTCTCTTGGGGCGTTTGCTTCTTGCCGCTTGGTTTTACCAAACTTAATTTCCTCCTGGCTACGTTTATTTCTTCATCCTTCTTTTCTTTATTTTTTTCCTGAGCTGCAGCAATTTCCTGTTTAGCCATTTCCCGCCCTTTCAATTCAGCTTCCAGGGCATCTTTTATGGCCAACAATTCCTCTACCCTCAATAAATAAGTCGGACTGCCAATATTGCTTCTGTCCAGTTCCACGTTTTTAAACATTCCTTGACTAAACCACTTGCTAATGGTATTGATTGGCACCCCTAATAACTCTGCTCCTTCAGAGAATGTTACTTTCTTTCCCACTGCTAAGGCACCCCTTTATATGTTTTGTCTGGCTAAATTATAACAGGTAAATATTAACAATTGTAGCATTTTATTCCGACAGAAACTTTCAAGGGTTGTCAATGAGAGGAAAAATCCACCATTTTTTATATTGTTCCGGGAACTTATACGAAAAGTAACTCTTTTTCACAAAAAGAAAAAAAACAGTAATCCTTTGCTTATCTGGGATAAAACAAGAATCATAACTTCTTCAACAGTGGAGAAAATATAAAAAGAATTTATTTTGGGAGGTGAATGCATATGTCTAAAGTATCCCAATGCAAAGTAGAAGAGTGCCATTACAACAAAAATTTTGAATGCCACGCAGACGGCATAGAAGTTTTATCCAGTGGCACCAAGCGTGTTTCTACTACAGACAATACCGCCTGCAACACCTTTAAACCAAAAGAATTCTAAGCATTGAAATATAAAACTGCCAGTCCATACGGACTGGCAGTTTTATATTATTTTTATTGAATTATACTTCGGTAACTGTGTAGCACTCGTTAGGGCAGGTTGCTACACAGGTTTCGCAACCCATGCAATCATAAGCTTCACCGGTTACGTCGGCTTTGCCGTCATCAAGCATCCCCAGGATCCCTGCAGGGCAAGCATCAGCACAGGCTGCACAGCCGTCGCACTTATCTCTGTCGATTGTTACCATGAACATAATTAAGTTCCTCCTTTGAAATTATCTCCCCGGTTAGACAACCAGTTGGGTTAACTTAATTATGCTTTAACCCTGTGCCAGTTTCAATACAAAAATTAATTATTTTAGCTCAATTACCACTCAAACTTGCAGCTTTTTCATCAGTATGCTCCAAAAACCGGCCAAAAAGCAGGAAATAACAAGGAATATTACGCTATTATTCCTTTCTGCGTTTTATCTTGTATTCCATAAATAAGAAGTGGTAAACTTGGTGTTTAGAGGAAACAATAGCAAGCAAGATGGATCAATTACATCCTGAGGAGTATTGGTTATGACTAAAATAGAATTAATTGCCACTGCCACTTTTGGGCTGGAATCGGTGGTGGCCTACGAGGTAAAATCCCTGGGTTATGAAGATGTAAAGGTGGAAAATGGCAGAGTTACTTTTGTAGCCGACGAGCTGGCGGTATGCCGGGGAAACCTCTGGCTTCGTACCGCCGACCGGGTGCTTATCAAGATGGGTGAGTTTCGGGCCAGCACCTTTGAAGAATTGTTTCAGCAAACCAAAGCACTTCCCTGGCCGGATTGGCTGCCGGAAAACGCTCATTTCCCAGTGGAGGGTAAATCTATTAAATCTCAACTGCACAGCGTGCCGGATTGCCAAGCCATTGTAAAAAAAGCAGTGGTTGAAAAAATGAAACAGGTTTATAAGAAAGAGTGGTTTGATGAAACCGGTCCCCGCTACACTATTGAGGTGGCTTTGCTGAAGGATATGGCCACGCTGACCATTGATACCAGCGGCGCCGGTTTGCATAAGCGGGGCTACCGTAAGCTGTCCAGCCGGGCTCCCATCAAGGAGACCCTGGCTGCCGGATTAATCTCCATTGCCCGCTGGTATCCGGACCGGGTCCTGTTGGACCCAGGCTGCGGTTCGGGTACTATCCCCATTGAAGCAGCCCTTATAGGACACAATCTGGCTCCAGGCCTGGGGCGGACCTTCGCGGCAGAATCCTGGCCCGTCATTCCTGAAACCCTGTGGCTTAAGGCCCGCCAGGAAGCTTTGGACCTGGCCGACCGGGCAGCAAAATTAAGAATATACGGTACGGATATTGATAAAGAAGTATTGAGCCTAGCCCGCTACCACGCCCGGCAAGCCGGAGTGGAGAACTCCATCCACTTTCAGCAGGTACCGGTGGCCAAGGTCCGCAGCAAGCAAAAATATGGCTTTATCATCACCAATCCGCCTTATGGAGAGCGGTTGGGAGAGGCCCGGGAGGTTGAAAAACTATACCGGGAAATGGGGGAAACCTATACCCATCACTTCGATACCTGGTCCTGTTTTGTCATTACTTCTTACTCTCAGTTTGAAAAACTTTTTGGCCGGCCGGCTGATAAAAAACGTAAATTATACAATGGTCGGGTGGAATGCCAGTATTACCAATACCTAGGCCCTCGGCCACCCCGCCCCAAGCCGAATCAAGAACCGGCAACAAACTCTCCTGAATAAAGCAGGATAAACTGTCATCCCAATCTCTTGCTCCGGGGCAGTTTCGCATCAACTTACTTCAAAAGACCTTGACCAATCTGGGGGATATACAAAATCTTTGTTAAAATAGGGAATAAAAACAGAAAAGAAAATGGTGCTGACATATGTGGGCGGTCATTTTATCTGTTGTTCTTGTAATTGTTCTTGTTGCGGTCATCCAGTATAAAATAGATATTCGCCGGGCTTATAAAAGGCTTGGATCCGGTTAAGTCCACGGATACCGAGTTTGGGAAGGTAAGCTATCTTGATTTTGGAACGGGAGAAGCTGTGCTTCTCGCTCACGGTATCCTTGGGGGATACGGCCAGGCATTTGTTTCATTAACGCAGATACTGGGAGATGAATGTCGGAAGCTGGCGCCGTCACGCTTTGGCTATCCCAGTTCCAGCTTACCATCTACACCTACTCCCGGAAATCAGGCCAAGGCCTATGTGGCCCTGCTGGATAAAGTGGGCATTCAACAAACCTTTGTGATTGCATCCTCTGCCGGTGGGGCAGCAGGAATAAAACTGGCTCTAAACTATCCGGAACGTATTAAGGGATTAATTTTATTGTCATCCGGTGTTCCCACAGCGAAAAGGTCCCGTGAGGAAATTTCCCAAATACAAGGGGCTCCCGCCCTGTTAATAAACGATTTTCCCATGTGGTTTACAGTGAAATATTTGAAATTCGCTTTAAATAGCATGTTTGGTTCTACTGTCGCCAAGGATCTGTATGAAACCATGCTTCCGGTAAGGCCTCGTAAACCCGGGATAGAAGCAGACATAACCATTACAAATTTAGACATGGATATAAACTATGATAATTATCCGGTGGAAAAAATTACCGTGCCGATTCTAATTGTACATGCTAAGGATGATGCTATGGCCAAATTCCAAGGAGTAGAAAAATTTATTGCCCGAGTACATCCTCAAACGTCTCTCTTTGCCACAGGCGGCCATTTAATAACCGGACATGGGGACGAAGTTTCAAAATCCATTAAAAGATTTATGGAAGCAACGGCTGCTGCTGAGGAAAGGGACTAAATTTTAAATAGACTTATCATGCAGACGCAAACCAAAGCCACGGAATACAAAGTATCCTCGTGGCTTTTTAGAGATTAATCTATTTTGCTGAAGTTCTCCTTGCCTACCCCGCACTCAGGACAAACCCAATCCTCGGGAAGGTCCTCAAAGGCGGTACCCGGGGGGATGTCCCCTTCTCCCTTGGCCGGATCATAGATATAGCCGCACACATCACATTCATATTTAGACATCGATGGTTTCCTCCTTAACAGAAATATTTAACAAAAATTTTATAATTGATCATCAGTATTTCCATTTTTAGGGGGATATTTACATCCCGTTGGACATATTTCCCGCATATAGTCCCGCAGCTCCAGCAGGTTCCTTTGCTCGCTCTCCAGCAAATGCAGCAGAATATTCCTGGCCTCCTGGGATACGCACCGGTTTAAGAACTCATGATACAGCAAAATGGCGTCCTTTTTAGCCTGAATGCCAATCTCCAGGGCTTCCCGTGGGCTTACGGCCTTAAATTCTTCAAGATAGTCATAGGGAAACTTCAGCTCGTCGCCCAAGGCACTTAAGTAACAATAGGTCTGCTCGTTCATGCCGTTCTGTTCCTTTTCGGCTTCTGCCCGGGCTACCTTTAATAAAGCCCGTTGTTCTTCTCCTTCTTCTTCAGCCAGGCGGTGGAAGATTTCTCTGGCCACAGAATCTTCAGCCATTTCCTGCATTCTCCGGTAATATTGTACACCCTTAACACTGTTGCTGGCGGCCAGGTCTACAACGGTCGAAAGATTGAAACATTGGTTCAAATCATTCTCACCCCCTATTTGATTAAAACTAAAGCTAAGGTAAGCCGAGCAAATATTAAGTATTATTCTTCCAAATCCCCCGAATCCCTGTTTTTCAACAGTTTAAAATCGAATCTTACCAAGTTTTTTTATAGTTTCCCTCGATTATCTGTCTAATAAACAACGGTGGACATTTTTTCATATACTAAGAATCAATTTCGTAAAAAATTCGACCTGCTAAAATATCGGCAAAGGTTTCCCTGGTTAATTCCCGGGCCACCGCATTCTGGGTCCGTCTTAAGATTCGGTGAACCTGACACTCCGGTTTATTTTCGCAATGATATTGATCGTTCAAGCAGGGATTTAAAGCCAATGGCCCTTCAATGGCCAGCACTACATCCCCGAGGGTTATCTCCTGGGGTAAGCGGGCCAATTTTACGCCTCCCTGAGTTCCCCGCTGGGTAATCACCAACCCGCCACGGGAGAGCAACTGGATGGTTTTTTTAAGAAAAACCTCCGGTATCTTTTGCTTCTCCGATATGGTCCTGGCATTCATCATACTCCCCCAGGGCTGTTTGGCTAATTCTAATATAGTTCGAATGGCATACTCTGTTTGCCTGTTGATCTGCATACTGAAATCTCCTTGGCGGGACTTATTTAAACCAATTATGTAGCAGGAACCGGACGCAAGTCAAAATAAAAATAAAAATTGTCGTCAAGCAGACATAAACTCTGTGATCTTTTTAACGGTATACTCAAAGAGCAACCGTTATAATTTTATAAATAGCCGTCTAAAAATCCTTGATCATACCCCGAAAATAAAGATAACTCATTGCAGACTCTGCCCAGACACTTCATAAGGAGATGCCCTCATGGAAGAAAATAAATCTTCTGCTTCGGCAGCTTATCTTAAAAAGCCCAGTCCGGCAATACTATCATTATACCTGTGCAAAATGCGGGGCGGCAAATGCCCTGCTCCCCAGCCGGTACAACTTAAAAACCTGCTCTTTACGGGAGTTGGCAGCTTTTTGGCCATTGGCCTTATTGCCCTTTTAAATACCAATCATAGCCTGCCTTTATTGGTACCCTCCCTGGGGGCTTCCGCCGTTCTTTTATTCGCTGCCTGCCATGTACCCATGGCGCAGCCTAGAAATGTAATCGGGGGACATACGGTATCTGCCATAGCGGGAGTCATAACCTATCAGTTATTCGGGAATGACTGGTGGACCGTCGCCCTGGGTGTCAGTCTGGCAATTCTTTTTATGAACCTGACTCATACCCTCCACCCTCCCGGCGGAGCCACTGCCTTTATGGCCGTATTCACCCGGCAGGACTTTAGCTACATATTTTCCCCCGTGGCTTTAGGGGCCGCTCTGCTGGTTCTGATTGCAGCCTTGTTTAACAATTGTTCGTCCCAGCGAAAATATCCGGATTATTGGTTTTAATGGTACGCCAAAAGTAAGGGAAACTTGACAGGCTGCAACCTGACTGCATTTAGGATTATTCTTCTGGAACGAAAATATTGATTCAAAAGAAAAGGGACTGAAAAGATGAACCCGAAAACTTTAGTGGGGCAATTGGAATACCTAAAAACCCTTTTTTTGAATTTAGATTTACTGGCCTTGGCCCGGAATTTTCAACAGGAGATGATGGCCGGTTCAGGCGGAAACAGCTCTCTTAAAATGCTTCCTACCTTTTTAAATAAACCTGTGGGGCAAGAAACAGGCACCTTTTTTAGCATTGATTTCGGTGGAACCAATGTACGGCTGCAAATTGTTCAGCTATTGGGCCGGGGCCTCTATGAAATAAAACAATCACGCTCCTTTCTCCTCATAGACCCTTCCGGATTATATAACTATACCTCAAAACAAACTACCGCAGCGGATCTTTTTGATTTTATCGCTCACCGCATAAAGGAAATGATCGATCCGGGATCCACCTACCTTCTGGGTCATACTTTCTCCTTTCCCTGCCGGCAGTTGGATGCAAACCGTGCGGTTTTAATCAACTGGACCAAGGAATTTAATACCGCCGGTGTGGAAGGACACGAAGTAACAGGGCTTCTGGAGCAGGCACTGCACCGTAATCATATGGTAAACATTAAGCCCGTTGCCATTATCAATGATACGACGGCCACCCTTTTAACGGCATCCTACGCCAATCCCCGGGCCCACATCGGGTCTATTTGCGGTACCGGACATAACACTTGTTATATCGAGCCGAAAGATCCTTTAACCGGTCAATCCATGATTATCAATCTGGAATCAGGTAATTTTAACAAAATACCCCTTACCCCCTTCGATAGCATGCTGGATCAATCCAGTGAAGATCCCGGCCAGCAATTCCTGGAAAAGGCCGTTTCCGGCCGCTATATTGGCGAAATCGTCCGGTTGATTCTAGGTCATCTTATCAGCAGCAATCTTCTGTTCTTCCGCCAAATTCCAGACTTTATGGAAAGGCCCCACTCCATCAAGGCGGTTGACCTGTCCTGTTTTCTTGAAGACCGAACCCCCCATTTAGAAAAAATTTCTCAGTGGTTAAATTCCAACTGGGGTATCTTCTATTCATCCTTGGAAGAACGTCAGGCCCTAAAAACCGTCGCCGCTCTGGTTACCGCCCGGTCCGCCCAACTGGTTGCCGCTACTTATATTGGCATATTACAGCAGATAGACCCTGAACTTAGATCGGATCACATCATTGCGGTAGACGGTACTTTATTTGAAAAAATGAATTCCTTTACAAGCCATGTCCAAGAAATTTTAACCGGTTTCTACAGTAACTGTTCCCACAAAGTAACCCTCAAACTGACCCGGGGTGGTTCCGGTGTTGGGGCCGCCATTGCAGCCGCAACAACACTACATGATGGGGAATCATCAAAACCCACTGTTTAATTTTTGACGGTGGGTGATTTTATTTGATCTTATTCTCTTACATTTTTGTCATTACCCAGATATAATAAAAATAGTTCCCTATGATTCTGCTTTACATTGCAACAAGGAAGTGACCTCTTTTATCATGTTTGAAAATCTTTTGCCCTGGCTCGGTTCCGCCTTCATCGTGGCTCTTGCCGCATCCCTCCAGGGAATCACCGGCTTTGGTTTTGCTTTGGTATCAATGCCCTTACTGCTTCTGATTTACGATCCCCATCACGTTGTAATTATTAACGCCATTATTTCCATTGCCTCTCTTTCTTCCCTTACCTTTAAAGTACGCCAACAGGTTTTGGTCCCTGTGGTCAAAAACCTATTTTTGGGAAGCATCCTGGGGATTCCCCTAGGCGCATATGTTTTCTTTTCTTCCGATGTGCATCTTTTAAAACTTATTATTGGTCTGGTGACCGGCATTTTCAGTTTGATCCTTATTAGCGGAGCCACGGCAAAAAATGTAGCCGGCAGGATCTGGGAGGCTACGGCCGGTTCCATCTCCGGCTTTTTAACCTCCAGCGTGGGTATGCCGGGACCTCCTGTAATTCTCTTTCTCAGCAATCAGAAACTTCCTAAAGAACACTTTCGCGCCACAACAGCAGCCTATTTTATCCTGGCTTACCTGTGCAGTCTTTCTTTACTGATTTATTTAGGCGGAGTGGATCAGAATACGGTCTTTACGGCTTTATCTTTAATCCCCCTGGCCATCCTGGGCGGCCATCTGGGATATCTTATTTTTCCCAAGGTCAGTCAGCCCAAGTTTCAACAGGGCGTCTCCCTGCTGGTCTTCAGCACATCGGTATACGCTGTGATTACCTCGCTCATGAGCCAATCTTAACATCAAAGCTGGATCTCTCATACATCGGCCTTGCTATTTGGCACATTTAGCCTTTTCTAACATATTATAGAGTATATTGTAGAAAAGGCGTTGATTCGAATGTCTTCTTATATTAGAATACTGCATGCTTCTCCGGACAGCCCTCCGATGGATGTCTATGCCAATAACGATCGGATCGCCACAGGCCTAAGCTACCGAAATTTTACAGAATACCGGCCGGTCCAAACAGGCAATTACAACATCCAAATCTATCCGGCCGGCTCCAGAGAACAGCCGGTACTGGAAACCAACCTGACTATCCCACCAGACTCCATACAAACCCTAGCCATAACCGGTAAGCAATCCGCAACGGCGCTACGGGCTATTTCCGACCAGCCCGCTACACCGCTGAACCCCAATGGGGTTTTGCTTAAATTTGTTCATCTTTCTCCCGACACGCCTGCTGTAGATGTTACACTGCCGGATCAAAGGACTCTATTCTCTAATGTTTCTTATCAACAAAGCACAGACTATACGCCCCTTCCTCCCGGCACCTACACTTTACAGACCCAGCTTGCCGATACCAGTAATGTCATCTTAAATGTTCCGAATCAAAGCCTCTCCGCCGGGCGAGCCTATAGTGCCTATATGATTGGGCTAAGCAGCGGCAATCCATCACTACAGCTTCTGACGCCCTTGGATGGCGTCTCCTATCTAAATACAGACGACGATCCTCCAGGGAATCCGTCTAATTCAGGACAGGTTGTACTTGATTCCGCAGAAGCGGATGTCAACGGAGACGGAACCCCGGACAGAATTCTTCTGAGGGGGGATAAACCGGATCCGGACAGCCCTTTTTCCGAAAACATCACTTTATGCGTGGAAGATGGCAAAACAGCCAATACCATCTGCACCACTCCTCCTTCAAACTCCGGTTATGGTGCCTATTTATTTTTAGGGGATTTTACCGGGGATCAAGTGCCGGATATTCTGCTGCGGATGGATTCCGGCGGCAGTGGCGGCTATTTATTTGCTTACGTCTATTCGGTGACGGATAATCGCCTGGTGAAAATGTTTGACTATGACCAATTTAATGCCAGCAGTCAATTCCAAGTGACTTTTCAAGATAACTATCAGGTTCGGGTAGCTCAAATCAATGGCAATCGGACCTTTACCTTGGACATCAGCAATTACAAGGAGGAATTTTCCGACCTATACGATACCAGCGGAAGATTAATTACTCCCACGGAAGGCAGCGTACTTGGCTTGGGCGGACTTAATCCCGTAGACGTTGATCAGGACGGTATTTTGGAACTTATCGCACTGCAAAGAATCATTGGACGATATAATGCCGAGACCATTGGCTATGTAAGAACCACTTTAAAATGGTCCGGAACAAACTTTATTCCCCAGCAAGTTGAAGTTGTTTCAGATGTAGATGGATAGGAAAAAAGTCATATTTACAAATAACAAACCCCACTGCTTAGGCAGTGGGGTTAAAAAATATTCTGGCGACGACCTACTCTCCCAGGGGCGTGAGCCCCAAGTACCATCGGCCCTGGAGGACTTAACTGCTGTGTTCGGGATGGGAACAGGTGTATCCCCTCCGGTATCGTCACCAGAAACTTATTGACTTATTCATTCCCTGAAAACTAAACAGCGCTTTTCGTAAAGGTCGTTTCTAGGTCAAGTCCTCGATCGATTAGTACCGGTCGGCTCAAAACATTACTGCCCTTACACCCCCGGCCTATCTACCATGTCGTCTTCATGGGATCTTACCTCTTTCAAGTGGGAAACCTCATCTTGAAGCGGGCTTCGCGCTTAGATGCTTTCAGCGCTTATCCCTTCCGAACTTAGTTACCCAGCATTACCGTTGGCACGATAGCTGGTACACCAGCGGTCCGTCCATCCCGGTCCTCTCGTACTAGGGACAGCTCTTCTCAAGTTTCCTGCGCCTGCGACGGATAGGGACCGAACTGTCTCACGACGTTCTGAACCCAGCTCACGTACCGCTTTAATGGGCGAACAGCCCAACCCTTGGGACCTACTTCAGCCCCAGGATGCGATGAGCCGACATCGAGGTGCCAAACCTCCCCGTCGATGTGGACTCTTGGGGGAGATAAGCCTGTTATCCCCGGGGTAGCTTTTATCCGTTGAGCGACGGCCCTTCCACTCGGCACCGCCGGATCACTAAGCCCTACTTTCGTACCAGCTCGACTTGTAGGTCTCGCTGTCAAGCTCCCTTTTGCCTTTACACTCTAACGCGCGATTTCCTTCCGCGCTGAGGGAACCTTTGGGCGCCTCCGTTACTCTTTGGGAGGCGACCGCCCCAGTCAAACTGCCCACCTGACACGGTCCTTTTACCAGCTTCATGGTATCAAGTTAGAATTTCAATATCTAAAGGGTGGTATCCCAACGGCGACTCCATACATACTAGCGTACATACTTCTCAGTCTCCCACCTATCCTGTACATCAAATACCAAAACCCAATGTCAAGCTACAGTAAAGCTCCACGGGGTCTTTCTGTCCTGTCGCAGGTAGACGGCATCTTCACCGTCATTACAATTTCACCGAGCCCCTCGTTGAGACAGTGCCCAAATCGTTACGCCTTTCGTGCGGGTCAGAACTTACCTGACAAGGAATTTCGCTACCTTAGGACCGTTATAGTTACGGCCGCCGTTTACTGGGGCTTCAGTTCTCAGCTTCGACTTGCGTCTAACTCTTCCCCTTAACCTTCCAGCACCGGGCAGGCGTCAGCCCCTATACGTCAGCTTTCGCTTTAGCAGGGACCTGTGTTTTTGGTAAACAGTCGCTTGGGCCTTTTCTCTGCGGCCTCTTCTCGCTCCAAATGTGCATTTTTCACGATACCGAGGCACCCCTTTTCCCGAAGTTACGGGGTCATTTTGCCGAGTTCCTTAACGAGGGTTCTCTCGCGCGCCTTAGGATTTTCACCCCACCTACCTGTGTCGGTTTACGGTACGGGCACCTACAAACCTCGTTAGAAGCTTTTCTTGGCAGTTTGGGATCCGCTGCTTCGCTACTTGTTTTCGCTCCCCTTCACTCCTCGGGCTTCCCGTAAGACGGATTTGCCTATCTTACACCCTACAAGCTTGGACCGGCTTTTCCAGCCGCCGGCTCAACGTACCCTCCTGCGTCACTCCATCCTCAAACGGTCTTAGGTGGTATCGGATTCTCAACCGATTGTCCATCGCCTACGCCTTGCGGCCTCGGCTTAGGTCCCGACTTACTCTGGGCGGACGAACCTTCCCCAGAAATCCTTAGGTTTTCGGCGGGCAGGATTCTCACCTGCCTTTTCGCTTACTCATACCGGCATTCTCACTTCTTATCAATCCACAGCTCCTTACGGTACTGCTTCCACTCGATAAGAACGCTCCCCTACCACTGTCTTTCGACAATCCAAAGCTTCGGTGCCAGGCTTAGCCCCGTTTCATTTTCGGCGCAGGGCCACTTGACCAGTGAGCTATTACGCACTCTTTCAATGGTGGCTGCTTCTAAGCCAACATCCTGGTTGTCTGTGCAACCCCACATCCTTTTCCACTTAGCCTGTCTTGGGGACCTTAGCTGTTGGTCTGGGCTGTTTCCCTTTTGACTACGAATCTTAGCACCCGCAGTCTGACTCCCGGAGTCTTAGTTATTGCGGCATTCGGAGTTTGATTGGGTTCGGTAACCCGTGAAGGCCCCTAGCCCATTCAGTGCTCTACCTCCGCAATCCATCCTCCGAGGCTAGCCCTAAAGCTATTTCGGGGAGAACCAGCTATCTCCTGGTTCGATTGGCATTTCACCCCTACCCACATCTCATCCGCCTCCTTTTCAACGAAGGTCGGTTCGAGCCTCCACTTTATTTTACTAAAGCTTCACTCTGGACATGGGTAGATCACCAGGTTTCGGGTCTACTCCAACGTACTTTCGCCCTTTTAAGACTCGCTTTCGCTTCGGCTCCGGCTTTCCTGCCTTAACCTGCACGTTGGATGTAACTCGCCGGTCCGTTCTACAAAAAGTACGCCGTCACACTTTTAACGTGCTCCGACAGTTTGTAGGCATACGGTTTCAGGTTCTTTTTCACTCCCCTCCCGGGGTGCTTTTCACCTTTCCCTCACGGTACTGGTTCACTATCGGTCGCTTAGGGTATTTAGCCTTGGGGGGTGGTCCCCCCGGATTCCCACAGGGTTTCTCGTGTCCTGCGGTACTTGGGATGTCCTCTGCAATTTTCGTCCTTTCGTCTACAGGGGTTTTACCTTCTGTGCCCTGCCTTTCCAGGCAGCTTCAACTAGGACTAGCAATCACTTGATGAGGATCCCTCAACCCCAGTGAACCGAAGTTCACTGGTTTAGGCTCGCCCCTGTTCGCTCGCCGCTACTTGGGGGTTCGATGTTTCTTTCTTTTCCTCCGGGTACTTAGATGTTTCAGTTCCCCGGGTGCCCTCCTCTGTGCCTATGGATTCAGCACAGGGTGACGGAGGTTTGCTCCGCCGGGTTGCCCCATTCGGGTATCCACGGATCAACGCCTGCTTGCGGCTTCCCGTGGCTTTTCGCAGCTTACCGCGCCCTTCTTCGGCCCTTAGCGCCTAGGCATCCACCGTATGCCCTTTCTTTCTTGACCTACTTCCTTCGCTCGGTTACTTTCATAACCTGCAAAATTGTTCTACGACGCTTTACTTCTTTCGCTGTTTAGTTTTCAAGGAACGGTCGGCCTTTGATCTGCTTTCGCTTCTGAAAGGCCTGGATTTATGATTTTACCTGCTGAGTGACTTAAAATCAACCGGTATTTCCTGGTTGATTTCAGGTCTCTCAAAACTAAACAGTTCGATGATGAACGATCGACCAGAGTTCTTGAGGTATTCCTCAAGTTCTCCTTAGAAAGGAGGTGATCCAGCCGCACCTTCCGATACGGCTACCTTGTTACGACTTCACCCCAATCACCAACCCCACCTTCGACGGCTCTCTCCTTGCGGTTAAGTCACCGGCTTCGGGTGTTGTCAGCTTTCGTGGTGTGACGGGCGGTGTGTACAAGGCCCGGGAACGTATTCACCGCAGTATGCTGACCTGCGATTACTAGCGATTCCGACTTCATGTAGTCGAGTTGCAGACTACAATCCGAACTGGGACCGGCTTTCTCAGATTTGCTTCACTTCACAGCTTCGCTTCCGTCTGTACCGGCCATTGTAGTACGTGTGTAGCCCAGGACATAAGGGGCATGATGATTTGACGTCATCCCCACCTTCCTCCGTTTTGTCAACGGCAGTCACATTCGAGTTCCCGACATTACTCGCTGGCAACGAATGTTAGGGGTTGCGCTCGTTGCGGGACTTAACCCAACATCTCACGACACGAGCTGACGACAACCATGCACCACCTGTCTCTCTGTTACCCCGAAGGGCAAGGAGTATATCTCTATACTTTTCAGAGGATGTCAAGCCCTGGTAAGGTTCTTCGCGTTGCGTCGAATTAAACCACATACTCCACCGCTTGTGCGGGCCCCCGTCAATTCCTTTGAGTTTCAGTCTTGCGACCGTACTCCCCAGGCGGAGTGCTTATTGTGTTAACTACGGCACTGGGGGGGTCGATACCCCCAACACCTAGCACTCATCGTTTACGGCGTGGACTACCAGGGTATCTAATCCTGTTCGCTCCCCACGCTTTCGCGCCTCAGTGTCAGTTACAGTCCAGAGAGCCGCCTTCGCCACTGGTATTCCTCCCAATATCTACGCATTTCACCGCTACACTGGGAATTCTGCTCCCCTCTCCTGCACTCAAGTCCACCAGTATCAGAGGCCTCACGGGGTTAAGCCCCGCACTTTCACCTCTAACTTAATGCACCACCTACGCGCCCTTTACGCCCAGTAATTCCGGACAACGCTCGCCCCCTACGTTTTACCGCGGCTGCTGGCACGTAGTTAGCCGGGGCTTCCTCTCAAGGTACCGTCATTTTGTTCTTCCCTTAAGACAGAGGTTTACAACCCGAAAGCCTTCTTCCCTCACGCGGCGTTGCTCCGTCAGGCTTTCGCCCATTGCGGAAGATTCCCCACTGCTGCCTCCCGTAGGAGTCTGGGCCGTGTCTCAGTCCCAGTGTGGCCGTTCGCCCTCTCAGGCCGGCTACCCATCGTCGCCTTGGGGGTCCGTTACACCTCCAACTAGCTAATGGGACGCGGATCCATCGGTTAGCGATAAATCTTTCCTCCTTAGAACATGCGTTCCTAGGAGCGTATCCGGTATTAGCAGTCGTTTCCAACTGTTATCCCGGTCTATCCGGCAGGTTATCCACGCGTTACTCACCCGTCCGCCACTAAGTTTAAAAATCACTAGGTTTCATTTTAAACTCCGTTCGACTTGCATGTGTTAAGCACGCCGCCAGCGTTCGTCCTGAGCCAGGATCAAACTCTCCATAAAATATCCTAAAATATTTTCAAGAGTTGATTTGCTCTTGTGTTCTGAATTACTCGCTAGCGTTTTCACGCTTTGACGAGGATTGTTTTTGGTCCGCCTACTCTCGGGTTCTCACCCGACTTTGGCTTCCCGCTTTTCATCCATCATCGTTCTGTTTAGTTTTCAAAGACCAGCTTCGACCTCTTTCAAGGTCTCTTCTTTGTTTTCTCCGGTCCCGCAACCGGAATTTTAGTTTACCACTTTTATACCTCATTATCAAGTGGTAATTTTTGTTTGCGCCTTGCAGCGACATTTATTATGTTAACACTTATCCAATCATAATGCAAGAACTTTTTTCAAAACTTTATTGCCCCGCCCGCTTAATCCAGATCATTAGCGGCAGCGCGCTTTTTATCATAGCAGAGATCAACTGGTCATGGCAATCATAAATTTATGGCATCTTTTCAAATTTTTTAATTTCCTAATATTAATTTAATAAATTCTTATTCTTTCTAATTTTAACGGCATGTCATTATTTTATTCAATACTTCGTCTTATAATAAGAAGTCTTTCTTTCAGATCTTTTTTACACTGCGAAAGGGGCAACATATTTACCGACCTTTTCTAAAGGTTTGTCAAAACCGGCATTCCACTTTTACTTGTTTGGAGGTAAAAAACTGGATCATACCCGTGAGAAAAGTGAATAACGGCCTCTTATTCTGTTGACAACCAATAAAACATCTTTTGCTAAAATTTATCATGTTTTCTATGATGTAAACTTATTGACAGACCTTTCTACTAACTATACAATCAAAACAGACTGACTGGTCTGTTTGGAGAAGGAGGTCGTATTTTGAAGAATAAACCCAAAAAAGACATCATCGCCGATGCCGCTTTATCTTGCTTTTTAGCGTCCGGTTATGGTGCAACTTCCGTAGACGAAATTGTTAAGGCTTCCGGGGTTAGTAAAGGAGGCATTTATTGGCATTTTAAGAGTAAAGAAGATATTTTCCTCTATCTTTTTGAACGTTGGGTTAACCAGTGGCGCCATAACTACCTAGCCAGCGTGAACAAAACCCATTCCACAGCAGACAAGCTAACGTTATTTACAGAGCAGCGTATTAGAAATATTGACACCTCCATTTCCGCCTTAATGCTGGAGTTTCTGCTGCAAAGTAAGGATCAAGAAACCATTGATAAAATGAATATGGATATAGACCAGCCCACAAATTTTATCTTTAAAATTATTGAGGAAGGGATTGCGAAAGGGGAATTTAAGTCCCTTAACCCCAAAGTTCTCACCCTTTGCTTTTTCGCCATCTTTGATGGTCTAAGCCTGCAATTTTTGTTACATCGAAATAAGGAATTATTAGAAGAGACCACAAGGGAAACACTGAACATTTTTCTTACGGGAGTCAGTGTACCTTAGTTAGCTAAAAACTTTTTATATTGAAAGGAGCTATTTATTTTGAAGCGGATGTTATATGTGGTGGGCTTGTTCGTAGTACTAGCCATTTCCTTAACGGGGTGTGGGGAAAAACCAAAGGCTCAGGAAGAAAAATTAGTTCCGGTAGAAACCATAAAAATTTCCACCACCGATCTCACCCATACTTTAAACGCCACCGGAGAAGTGGCTGCCGGCGCAGATGTGAATGTAATGCCTAAAGTAACAGGTCGTGTAGAGCAAGTGCCGGTCAAAGTAGGAGATACGGTACATAAAGGTCAGGTCCTCATTCAGTTGGAAGGGAATGATGCCCGTAACGCCCTGGATCAAGCCGAGGCGGGACTCGCCTTGGCTCAGGCTAACCTGGAGCACGCCCAGCAGGCATTAAAGGATGCGCAAATCAATTTTGAAAGAAAAACCTCCCTTTATGAGGCCCAGGCCATTTCCAAGTTGGAATTTGAGCAAGCCGAAAGCGGACTGGTAACCGCCCAAACCAATTTAAAAGTTTCTGAAGCTCAGGTACGGCAAGCTCAAGCTACCCTGAATACCACCCAGGACAATTATAATAATGCCACCATTGTTTCGCCCATTGACGGGGTGGTGGCTGCCGTTAACGTGGATCCGGGTGAAATGGTCAGTCCCCAGGCGTCGCCGATCACTGTAGTTCAAATGGGCACCACTAAAGTGAAGGTTAACGTTTCGGAGAACGTAGTGGATGCTATTAAAGCCGATAGCAAAGTACCCGTAACCATTAAAGCCTTGAATAAAACCGTTAATGGAACGGTTCTTTCGGTGTCCCCCAAAGCAGATCCGGCCACCCGGGCTTTTGTTGTGGAAATTCAACTGCCCAATGAAAAGGGTGAAATAAAGCCCGGCATGGTGGCCCGGTTAAATTTATCCACCGGTACTTCCTCCGGCGTTTTGGCCCTCCCCGTGGATGCGGTTCTGGAAAAGGATGGTCAGTATTCCGTATTTATCGTAGAAGACGGTAAAGCGAAAGAGGTTTCCGTCAAGGTTGGAGTCACCTCCGGAGAGTCCATCGAAATAACATCCGGCTTAAAACAGGGGCAAACCGTTATTGTTACCGGCAACCGCCTAGTGGGTGAAGGACAGAAAGTGAAAGTGGTAAAGGAACTGGGGGGTGCCTCTAAGTGAAAATAGCAGATGTTTCTGTGGACCGCCCGGTGGCCATTTCCATGCTCATCATTGCTCTGATTATTTTGGGGCTCTTTTCCTTACCCCGTCTGGCGGTGGATCTTTACCCGGAAATGGAACTTCCCATTGCCATTGTTTCTACCTCTTATGAAGGGGCGGCCCCGGCGGAAGTAGAAGAGTTGGTCACCAAACCCATTGAGTCGGCTGTAGCCACAACCGGAAATGTTAAAGAGATCCAATCCCGCTCGCAAAACGGCAATTCAATGGTAATTATTCAATTTAACTGGGGCACCAATATGGACAACGCCACCATTGATTTGCGGGAGAAAATTGACTTTGTAAGGGGTATGCTGCCCGATGACGCAAGTTCACCCCGGGTGATGAAGCTGGACCCCAACCAGCAACCCATTATTACATTCTCGGTAACCGGTCCTGAGACCGATGTTGTAAAACTTAAAAAAATTACCGAGGACACCATTCAACCCCGCCTGGAGCGGGTTAATGGCGTGGCTTCCGTAAATGTCAGCGGGGGCAAAACCCGTGAGATCAAAGTAATTTTAGATCCGGCTAAAATGGAAGCCTATGGTTTGAGCACCACTCAAATTATGCAGGCTTTGGCCTCTGACAACATCACCGGTACCGCCGGCCTGGTGGACAAAGGCTCCAATGAAACAAGCATCCGGGTGGTCAGTGAGTATAACAATCTGGAAGAATTAAAACAAGTTCAAGTCAGTCTTCCGAGTGGCAGTTCCATCGCCCTGAGAGACCTGGCAACCATCGAAGATTCCTTTAAAGAAGAGGAGCGTTTTTCTTTTGTGGATGGCACTCCGTCACTGGGGATCGATGTCATGAAATCTACCGGGGCCAATACCGTTCAGGTAGCCAAAGAGGTATTGAGCCAGGTTGAGGCTTTAAATAAAACCCTGCCGAACGGGGTTAAGATCATTACTATAATTGACATGTCCGAATTTATTCAGGACTCTATTAATAATGTTGTCCATCACGGTGTGATCGGCGGACTCTTTGCGGTTATCATCCTTTATCTGTTTTTACGCAACTTCCGCAGCACGCTGGTGGTGGGGCTGGCCATACCTATTTCCATCATTGCCACCTTCTCGCTGATGTATTTTGCCGGACAAACCATTAACATGCTGTCTCTGGGAGGTCTGGCCCTGGGTATAGGTTCCCTGGTGGACTTTTCCGTGGTGGTTTTGGAAAGTATCTATCGCTATCGCCAAAACGGTTTTGGGATTATTGAAGCAGCTAAATTAGGCACTGCCGAGGTGGGTACAGCGGTCACAGCTTCCGCCGGTGCCCAGGTCGTAGTGTTTCTGCCCATTATTTTTGTGGAGGGCATCGCGGGTATTTTATTTAAACCCATGGCCCTGACCGTAAGCTTCTCGCATATCGCAGCTCTTTTTGCCGCTTTAACTCTGGTTCCCATGCTGTCCGCCCGTTTGTTGAAAAATGTTTCCCCGGCGGATGAAGTACTGCCGGAGGGTAAAACGAAAAATCCGGTCATTTTTTTCGGACGGTTTATTGAAAAGTTAAATGTCTGGTACGAAAAACTTTTGCACTGGGCTCTGGGTAATCGTAAAAAAGTGGTTGGTTTGACCGCGGCTCTTTTGATTCTCAGTATTGTTGCCACCCCATTCATTGGTACCGAGTTTATACCTACCATGGATCAGGGGGAAATCAGCGTAAATATCGAGATGCCCACCGGTACTAAGGTGGAGGAAACCTCCAAGGTGGCTACAGATTTGGAAAAGCTGGCCCGGGATCAGATCAAGGAAATTGAACGGATCTCTACCACGGTGGGAACCGGAGGGATGCTGTCTTTCCTCGGAGGCGGCTCCGGTGATCAAGCAAGCCTGCATATTAAGCTGAAACCCTTAGAGGAACGGAACATTACAACCGAGCAGGCAGTGGAGACACTGCGCCAGGCAGTGATGGATATCCCAGGCGCAGATATAAGCATCGATCTTGCGGATAGTTCCGGTGGTCCCAGCAGTACGGCGGTGGACATCGCTATTCGCGGGGACGATCTGGATGTACTGAATCAGTTGGGAGACTTGCTGGTTGAAACCGTAAAAGGAGTTGAAGGAACCCGCAACGTTGAAAACTCTTTAACCGAAGCCCGTTCCGAGGTGAGGATCGTTGTAGATCGGGAACAGGCTGCCCGTTACGGACTGTCAGCCAGCCAAATCCTTTCAGCCGTCAGTACTTCCTTTGACGGGAAAGTGGTGAGCCAAATGCGTACCGGTGACGACGAGGTGGATGTACGCATGATCACCCCGGAGGATGCCGGAAAAGGTGTGGACACCTTGTCTAACCTGACCATTGTTTCCCCCACCGGAGCCAGAGTCCCGGTATCAGCGGTGGCTAGCGTGGAGTCGCATCAGGCGCCCACTGAAATTTCCCGTACCGACCAAAGCCGCGAGGTCCGGATTACCGCCGATGTAATGGGCCGGGATGTGGGTAGCGTGACTAAAGATGTCACCGCAGAAATTAATAAATTGGCTTTGCCGGAAGGATATACTATTAAATTTGGCGGGCAGTCTCAGGATATGGCGGAATCCTTCGCCAGTCTGGGAATGGCTCTGATGCTCTCGGTGGTGCTGGTCTTTATGGTTATGTGCGCCCAGTTTGAGTCTTTGTTCCAGCCCTTTATCATCATGTTTTCCCTGCCTCCCACCTTTATCGGGGTTATCTTTGGACTGGGAGTCACCGGGAACCCCATCAGTGTGACGGCTTTAATCGGGGCCATTATGCTGATCGGGATTGTGTTAAATAACGCCATTGTGCTGGTGGACTATATTAACACGCTGCGTAAACGGGGGCATGAGCGCAACGAAGCCATTTTAATGGCCGGCCCGGTCCGCCTGCGCCCCATTCTGATGACAGCTTTAACCACCACGCTGGCCTTGCTGCCCATGGCCTTTGGCGGCGGCGAGGGTTCCGAGGCCCAGGCGCCCATGGCCATCGTAATTGCCTTTGGTTTAACCTTCTCCACCTTGATTACACTGGTACTGGTGCCGGTAGTTTACACCCTCTTTGATGATCTGGGTAAAAAGCTGCCTGCTAAGTTCAGCAAAATTAAGCTTCCCCGGTTTAAATCTAAACAAGCATAACATAACAGGCTGCTCATCCAGAGCAGCCTGTTCCATTTCCCCTGAAAAATGAATTAAAATAAAACATTTTATAAACAAGACAATAGACCTAGAGGAAAACCAAAAATTTTGTTAAATTATAATAAGGAATGATTCTTACAAGGTGGTTTTACCATTGAATACAATTAAGAATTTAAGATTTACAGCAGAAAAACTGGATGATTTTAGCCTGCCGGGCGATTTTGAGCAGTTTTGCAGCCTCTGCGGCAGCAATGGAGCAGAAATTCTGCCTGAGGTTGAATTTTTAAATAATAAAGAACTGAAAAGTCTTTGCCTTACCATCTTCTGCTCATCGAAAGAATGCCGAAATTTATCCTATCATTATTTTGAGATGGATGAAGAAATGAAAGGCTCGGCCAAAGCAGACAGTTTTATGCCGCTTCCTAAAGGCATTAAGCTGTCCTGTAATCAATGCGGCGGTCAGGATATTGAAGTGAAAGTATGGTTGGAACAATCGGGTTTTAAATATGTGAATGACCTTGTTAACGTAACCTTGTCCTGCGCCTGCGGTAATTGTGCAAAACATGAGTTTTTAGGGAAATATTTTTAATACGCTTAAAAAAGCATGGTCTGCTTCTCTTGCAGACCATGCTTTTTATATCTTATTCCAAATTTTATGCCACATCATTTGGTAAGCGGGCAGCTTAGGGGTTCCCTCCATGGTAATTAAATCGGCCTGACCCACCATTTCGCCCTCCACCAATACTTGCAGCTTGCCAACCGCCTGTCCGGGCCGAACCGGAGCACGGAGTTCCGGTTCCATCATAATAATTCTTTCAACCTTTTCTTCTTTGTCTACGGGTAAAGCAACCACAATATTCTGCGCTACGCTTACCGGCACGGTTCTCTTCTCTCCCTCTTTAATGCCAATGGTCGAAAAAGCCTCTCCCTGTACCGCTACGGTCCGGTTCTGGAACCTTTCAAAGCCATAATTCAGCAATCGGATGGATTCCCCCCAACGGTCCTCACTGTGCAGCACCACGGCGATCAAACGGCGTCCGTCCCGGGTGGCGGAAGAAACCAAGCATTTGCCGGCGGCGTCGGTCGTCCCGGTCTTTACTCCATTGGCCCCTTGGTAGCTCCAGAGCATTTTATTGGTATTGCTTAAAAACCGTTTTCCTTCAGGCCCCGTAATGGAATGGGTTTTGGTGGCCACCATCCTGTTGAAAACCGGGTTTTTCAGGGCATTACAGGTTATTAAGGCCAAATCGAAGGCGGATGAGAAATGCTGGTCATTGGGCAGTCCATTGGTATTACAAAAGTGAGTATTTTTAGCGCCCAAGCGGTAAGCCTTATAATTCATAAAGTTAACGAAAACTTCCTCTCTGCCAGCCACGTGTTCAGCAATGGCAACGCAGGCATCATTTCCGGAATGCAAAAGCGCCCCAAATAGAAGTTCCTCCAGCACCAATTTTTCTCCGGCCTTTAAATAAATACTGCTTCCTTCGGTACCGGCGGCATGGGGACTGATGGTGGCAATACTTTTTAGACTGGCGCACTCAATGGCTACCAAGGCGGTCATAATTTTGGTCGTGCTGGCAATGGGCTTAGGCTGGTGGCAATTTTTGGCATACAGCACCTGCCCGGTGTCAGCATCCATCACCACGGCGGATGCTGCGGATAAGCTAAGCTCTTGGCCTGGGTTAAAGCTTCCCACCTCGGTAACGGCAGGAAGCTCTTCAACCATCATGAAAACATCATTTTTGACTGCCATTGCTGCAGAGCCTATGGGTGCTTGAAAAGTAATTAAAAACAAAAGAAGGCCTATAAAAACGGTTCCCCGTATGACTGGTCTCAAAAAATTCACCCCACAAATTTTTCTTCAATTTAGGGTTCCCTGTCCAAGATAAGTTATGAATCCTTCCGCTTCCTTTTTTGTTTAAGTTTTTATTTTAATAATGGGCAGTTTAGCATTCGCCATATAGTAGTGACAAAATTTTATTTATTTATAATTTCAAATCTCCTATTTTCTCATTATTTAAAAGATTCTATTAGAACAAAGCCAATTTTACAATATGCCATAGTGTGACAAATTTTATTATTTAGATTTCTCACGGACCTTTCAGGACCATTGTGAAGAATTTCTTAGAACAAGGTCATATATGAGACATTTTAATTTTGACTTAACAAAAAAAATTAATTAGAATTGAAATGATAATACCACATACCTATTATAACATACCTAATATCACATACCTTTGTGGAAATTATCAAGCAATTGCCTACAAAAGGAGGAGTTTTCGTTGATTAAGTTTCTAGTACACGACCTGGCAGACATGGTTGGTGTAGCCGTAGCCGACATTAAAGCCGGCGAAGCGGTCACCGGGAAAGTTCAGGACTCGGACAAGACCATTGAGATTCAGTCCATCAGTGATATTCCCCTGGGCCACAAAATCGCCCTGAAAGATATCGCTGCCGGTGAAAGGGTAATCAAGTATCACGTGCCCATCGGTAAAACCGTACAGGCCATTAAAAAGGGTGAGCATGTGCACACCCATAATTTAAAAACGGAAAGGTGGTAAACCCAATCATGTCTATCCCCACTTTTTATGGCTATCGCCGGGAGAACGGCGCCGTCGGCTGCCGCAATCACGTCATTATTTTACCTGTGGACGATATTTCCAACGCTGCTTGTGAAGCGGTGGCCAAGCATGTCCAGGGCACCATGGCCCTGCCCCATCCCTACGGCCGTCTGCAGTTTGGTGAAGATTTGGAACTGCATTTCCGTACTTTGATCGGCACCGGCTGCAACCCCAACGTAGCGGCGGTCGTGGTCATCGGCATTGAACCCAACTGGACCAATCTGATTGTGGAAGGCATTGCTAAGACCGGCAAGCCGGTGGCGGGCTTCTCCATTGAGCGCAACGGGGATTTTAAAACCGTGGAGCAGGCTTCCTGGAAAGCCAAGGAATTCGTTCAGTATGCCACCGGACTGCAAAGAGTAGAATGCAGCATTGATGAGTTAACCATTTCCACCAAGTGCGGTGAGTCGGATACCACTTCCGGCCTGGCCGCCAATCCCTCCATCGGCCGTTTATACGACCGTTTGGATCCCATGGGCCTGACCTTGTTCTTCGGGGAAACTTCTGAAGTGACCGGCGGGGAGCATCTGGTCGCGGAGCGTTGCGCGACGCCGGAAATCAGGGAAGAGTTCATGAAGACCTGGACGGCTTACAACCAGTTCATTTTGGACCAGGGTGTGGATCTGTGCGGTACTCAGCCCACCCAGGGGAACATTGCCGGGGGTTTGACCACCATTGAGGAAAAAGCCCTGGGCAACATTCAGAAGATCGGTAAAGTGGCGAAAGTACAGGGTGTGCTGGCTCCGGCGGAAGCGCCCACGAAGAAAGGGCTGCACTTTATGGATACCTCCTCGGCAGCAGCGGAGTGCTTAACCCTGATGGCCGCCGCGGGAGCGGTATGCCACTTCTTCCCCACCGGCCAGGGGAACATTGTAGGGAACCCCATTCTGCCGGTGATTAAGGTATCGGCGAACCCCATTACGGTATCTACCATGTCGGAGCACATTGACGTAGATCTGAGCGGCATTCTGCGGGGCGAGATGGATCTGGACGGAGCGGCGGATGCGCTGATGGACATCATGATCCGCACTTTGAACGGCCGGATGACCAATGCGGAAACCCTGGGTCATAAGGAGTTTGTTTTGACCAAGTTGTATCGTTCCGCTTAATCCGGCGACTGAACGAAATAAAGGTACTGACCTTCAGTACCTTTATTTCAAATCTCCAATGTGAATAATTCGACAAATTTTATTAATCGTTCCTGGAAGTTCAACTGTTATTTTGGCAATCCATTCTATATCAGAAGTATTTATTGGTAATTTCTTTTAAATTATACCGATATTAACCAATATTATTTAGGAATTAGAACTGATACCCGTATCTAAGCAGCTCAGAATGGGCTACCACTGGCACAATATTTAGCATACAAAGTATATTGTGCCCCCGGTGACGATCAACGAACTGAATAACCAATTAAACAGCTTGGTTTAAAAAAGAGGAGGCCGGAAAAATGAATAAAGTAAAAAAACTGCTCAGCACTTTATATGTACAAGTTATCATTGCCATTGTTCTTGGTGTTTTGCTGGGCCATTTTTATCCTGAGCTGGGTGTAGGCGCGAAACCCCTTGGAGACATGTTTATTAAACTGATTAAGATGGTGATTACACCCATTGTCTTTGTAACGGTTGTGTTAGGAATTGCCGGCGTGGGCGACTTGAAAAAAGTAGGCCAACTGGGTATAAAAACACTGGTATATTTCGAGGTTATATCCACCATTGCCCTGCTCATTGGTTTAGTTGTAGTGAACGTGCTCCAACCTGGTGCTGGTATGAACGTAGATGTGGCCAGCCTGAAAGGTGCGGCAGACTCCATTGTAACCACCGCTAAACCTGCGGAACACACCCCCGGCCTCATGGGATTCATTCTGGATCTTATTCCTTCTAATGTTGTTGACTCCTTTGCCAAAGGCAATATTCTTCAAGTTCTGGTGTTTGCTATTTTGTTTGCTTTTGCCATGTCCGGCCTTGGTGAACATGGGCAAAGAATGCACACCTTCCTTCACGATATCTCTGATATTTTATTCAAAATTGTTGGCTTTGTTATGAAGGTCGCTCCCATTGGCGCCTTTGGCGCCATCGGTTTTACCACCGGTAAGTACGGAATCGAATCATTATGGTCCCTTGGTAAATTAATGGGCGGCTTTTATCTTACCTGTATTTTATTCGTCGTATTCGTTCTAGGTGCCGTTACTGTATGGTCCCGTGTCAGCCTATGGAAGCTAATCAAATACTTTAAAGAAGAACTTCTTATCACTCTGGGGACCGCCACCACAGAAGCTGTAATGCCCCGTTTGCTGGTAAAACTGGAGAAGCTGGGCTGCTCTAAATCCGTAACCGGTCTGGTTATTCCCACCGGATACTCCTTTAACCTGGACGGTGCAGCCATTTATTTCACCATGGCAGCGGTATTTATCGCCCAGGCTACCAACACCCCTATTGATATAAGCCATCAACTGATGCTTCTGGCAGTATTAATGGTAACCTCCAAAGGCGGAGCCGGCGTGGTGGGCAGTGCCTTCGTAGTATTAGGTGCCACTCTTGCCAGCATGGGTACCATCCCCGTAGAAGGCATGGCTCTCATTCTAGGTATTGACCGGTTTATGAACGAAGCCCGGGCCTTAACCAACATGGTTGGTAACACCGTTGCCACCATTGCCGTTTCCAAATGGCAGGGAGAGTTTGATTTAGAAAAATATCATCAAGCCATTGCCGATATGGAAGCCGGAAAAATTGATGAAGGTATTCCTGCATAAAGAACAACACACAAAACCGGGGTTTGCTCAAACCCCGGTTTATTTTTAACCCTTTTTTAAATGGATTTAACAGTCTCTTCCGTAACCTTGCTATCCGATGACCGCGAGAAAACTCGTTCCTTTATTTTATGACTCTTTTGCTTGAAGTCATCCAGCAGGCTATAAATAACGGGTACCACTACCAGAGTCAATAGGGTGGAAGTAATCAGCCCGCCAATAATGGCATGAGCCATAGGCGCCCGCCCTTCGGCACCGGGACCCAGGGCCAGTGCCAAAGGCGTCATGCCAAGAATCATGGCGGTGGAGGTCATGATAATCGGACGTAAGCGTGTTAATGCAGCTTTACACAAGGCTTCGTTCCGTTCCACACCTCTGCCCCGTTCCTGCTTGGTAAAGTCAATCAACAGAATAGCGTTCTTGGTAACCAGACCCATTAACATGATAATGCCGATCATAGACATGATGCTTAGATCACTGTTAAAAAGGAGCAGCCCTAGAATGGCCCCTACTACGGCCATGGGCAGGGACAGCATGATGGAAAAGGGATCAATATAACTTTCAAATTGGGCTGCCAGAATAAAAAAGATAAATAGCACGGCGGTAATAAGGGCCAGGATCATCACAGTAAAGGTTTCACCCATCATTTCCGCATCACCGCCCTCAAAGAAGTCGTAACCTTGGGCCATTTTCATTTCCTGATCGATTCGCTCCATAAAGACTTTATTAAATTCGCCTAAAGAAGTCCCCTCCAGGTTGCAGGATAAAACAATTTCCTTGGTACGGTCAAAACGGCTGATTTGGCTTGGAGAAGTGGCAAAAACCGTTTCCGTCACCTGACTCAAGGGAACCATGGAGTCGTCGTGGCTGCTGGGCAGATAAATGTTGCTCAAATCCGCCAGACTCCGGCGATTTTCTTCCTGCAAGCGCACCCGAACGTCAAAACGCTCCTCCCCGTCCTCAAATTGGCTGACCACCACCCCATTAAACAGAGTATGGAGGGTATCGGCAGCCACTGCCGTGCTGATGCCAAGGTCTGCGGCCATATCCGGTTTAATTTGTACCTGACCCTCGGGTTTACCCGGCTTGTAGCTCCGGGATACGTCTACTGCCCCGGGAATACTCTCCATAATCTTCTGAGCCTGTTCCGCATAGATCTGCAGTTGATCCAGATCGTCGCCCAGTAGTCTGAATTGCACCGCCGCCCCTTCCGTCATCCCGGATTGCTGGTTAACAACAACCTGCGCCCCCGTAACCCGGCTTAATTTCTTTCTCATATTTGTGGCCAGTTCATCAATGCTCATATCCCGCTGGTGCTTATCCACCAGCTTCACAAAGATATTGGCCTTATCCGTTTGAATGGTAGAATAAACCTGCGTCACTTCCGGGTATCCTCTTAAGATTTTTTCCACTTCTTCTGTGGTCTTGCCGGTCGATTGAATATTTAAACCGGCATCCAGGTCCGCTGTCACATATAATTCGGCATAATCTCCACCGGGCATAAAGGTGGAACCCAAAAAGGGAATCAGCGCTAAACTGCCAATAAACAACAAGGCAGCCACCCCAAGAACTTTAAGCCGATTTTTTAGGACTATTTTTAAGAACCCGGCGTATTTTACCGTTATATTATCAAATCCCCGGTTAAACCACTTCATAAATTTGCCCAATGGCCCCCAGGGCAGGCGCTCTTCATCCTTCAAGTATTTTGATGAAAGCATGGGAACCAGGGTAAAGGCTACAAAGAGGGATACCAGAACACTGCAGACAACCGTAATACCAAACTGCTTGAAAAATTGGCCTACAATACCGGTCATCATCCCCACCGGCAAAAACACGGCCACAACAGTCAAGGTGGTGGAGGTTACCGCCAGACCAATTTCCGTTGTACCGTCTTTGGCTGCCTCAAAGGGGGTTTTACCCATTCGCAAATGGCGTACAATATTCTCAATAACTACGATGGCATCGTCAATCAACAGCCCCACTGCCAGGGAAAGAGACATCAGTGACATAAAATTTAAGGTAAAGCCCAGCAGCTTCATAGCAAAGAAAGTGGCAATGATGGAACTGGGAATGGCCAGGGCGCTGATTAATGTGCTGCGCCAATCCCGGAGGAAGATAAATACCGTTAATACCGCCAGTATACTTCCTTCAATCAGCGTATTTCTCACATCATTCACCGAATCCCGAATGTATCTGGAATTATCTCTGACCAGCTCCAGATGAACTCCCGGAGGCAATTCCTTCTTTAATTCCTCCAGGACTTTCTTAATTTCCTCTCCCACTTCCACCGTATTGGCTCCGGATTGTTTGATAATATCCAGACCGATGGCCGGTTTACCCTGGTAGCGGGAAATACTGTCCTGTTCCTCCACACCGTCTACTACGGTGGCAATATCTTTGACGTAGAGTTGAACACCATCACGCCGGGCTACCGGCAGATTGGCAAAGTCCTCCACCCGTTCGATATTTCCCACCGTCCGGATGGTCATTTCCCGGCCGCCACTGCCCACTTTGCCGCCAGGCACCTCCATGTTTTCACTGCGCAGACTGTTCAGCACCTCGGCAGTGGTCAACCCGTAGGCCGCCAGTTTGTCTTTATCCAGGTTAATTTGTATTTCTCTTTTGACATCCCCGTAAATACTAATGGAGCCCACGCCGTTAACCACTTCAATTCGTCTTTTCACCAGATCTTCCACTAAGGTTGTCATCTCCCGCATGGAGAGATCTCCGGTAACGGCCAGGGATACGATGGGCTGAGAGGAAGGGTCATACCGGGCGATAATGGGTTCTTCAATATCCTGGGGCAAATCTCCCCGGATGGTGCCAATTTTATCCCGGACATCCTGGGCCGCCACTTCCGGCGATGTCTCCAGGGAAAACTCGGCAAAAACCATAGCTATACCCTCACTGGCGCTGGCATAAATGTGTTTTACCCCGGAAATCTGGCCCACAGCCTCTTCCAATTTATGAACAATTTTTGTTTCAACCTGCTCCGGCGAAGCTCCCGGCTGTACCACGGTAACGGCCACATAGGGGAATTCCACTTCCGGATAGTCATTGATATTCAAGTCAATATAGCTGATAATTCCCACGGCTAAAAGGGCCAGGATCGTGACCGTTGCAAAAACCGGCCTCTTTAAACTGAGGTTTGTAAGAAACATATTTTATCCTCCCGTTACTTGGCGATCTTAATGCGATCCTGATCCTTTAATTTGTTGACATTGGTTGTCACTACTTTTTGCCCTTCGGATAAACCGCTTTTGATTTCAACTGATTGATCAATGACCCTGCCGATTTCAACCTGCAGGCGTTTCACCTTATCTCCATCGGGAACAAAGACAAAATACATCCCCTGCTTGGTTGTCAGAGCTGCCTGGGGCACCGTCAGGACATCCACCGCCTCTCCGGTCTTTACTTTAACTTTGGCAAACATGCCTGGTTTCAATAAATGGTCCTTGTTATCCACTTTTATCTTGGTTTCAAAAACCCTGGCTCCTTTACTGGCCACCGGGTTTATCACTTCTACCACACCGTCAAAGTTCCGGTCGGCATAACTGTCCACCTTAATCTCGGCTTTTAATCCCTTTTTCATCAGAGCCAGGTCCTTCTGCTCAATATGAGTCACCGCATAAACGGATGAGATATCCTCCACCGCCATCAGGACGGTTCCAGGAACCACCACCTGGCCTGTGGTAACGTCGCGGTTGGCCACCAGCCCGCCCAGGGAGGAAGTGATAGTGGCATTGCGCAATGCCTCCTCGGCAGTGGCCACGGCAGCTGCGGCAGAACTGGCATCCGCTTCGGCCATTTTTAAAGCCGCTTCCACATCTTCAAACTCTTTCTGGGAAACCGCACCTTCTTTATGTAACTCCTCAAAACGCTGATAGTTCAATCGGGCCGTAGCCAACCCGGTCTCCGCTTTCTTTAAGGCAGCCTGGCTGGAAGTTAAGGCATGAATAAAATCTTCACTTTCCAGCAGCACCAGCGGCTGACCCGGAACTGCTTGATCACCGTTTTCCACCGCCACCTGACTTACCCGTCCGGACACCTTGGCACTGATAATGGCTTCGTTAAAAGCTTCAATACTGCCGGTCAGTTCCAAAGCATTTTCACTTTTTACCTTGGTCACTTCCTTTACCGCCACCGTTGTTACCACCGGACTTTGGGGCTTTTGATCTTTACCCCAGAGACTTCCTCCCTTGACGATACCAACGGCTAAAATGACCGCCACGGGTACCAGCCATAACTTCCATTTGTTTTTCATAAATCCATGTTACCCCTTTGCACCGGTTTATTTTCTAGAATACCCTGTAAAAAAATCTCTTTAACTCCTTGCATGGCCTGATTAAAGGTCAAATCATGTTGTCTTAAAAATTTAAAGTCAAATAAACCATTGATGGCACAGCCTAAAGCCATTCCAATGATCGCCGGGTGAATGTCCCCTCTCACAACCCCCTTTTCAACCCCCTGGGTCAACAGAATTTGAAGCTGTTCCATTTTAAACCGATCCAGCGCATCAGCCTTAGCCCATTCCTCCGGGAAAAACTGCTGAAGTTCCTCCACTAGCCATGGCGGGGCTTTTTCATGGGCGCTTTCACAGCAGATCATCTCTTTAAATTTATCAATCCAATTTCCGTCGGCCTTTAAAGCCAAAAGGGTATCCTCTTTTTCTTTCTCGATGTAGCTATCCACAACCGTGCTGATAATCTCTTTTTTACTCTCAAAAAATTTATAAATGGTTTTTTTACTAATCCCCAGATCACTGGCTATGTCGTCCACGGTGAACTTTCTAAAGCCAAATTTCATAATCTGAGATGCAGCCGATTGAATAATTTTTTCTTTCAAGGTCAACCTCCCTCAGGAAACTCCTTTGGTTCCTTCAGTTTCCAAATACAACATATCAACCGGTCCCGGTTCTGTCAAGTAAAATTTTTTCCTTCGTTAAAATCAAAAATAAGCTTTATATAAATAAGATATCGCCCAGCATGACGAGGCACTATACTTACAATTGTCTAAAATTAAGTTAAAAATAGTTAATATTATGAAGCCATTATAACGGGAGATATTAAACTGCCTATAAATTATTTTTAAAAATTTTATAAAAAGCTAAAAGCGATTTATTTTTCTGCTTTTTCAATTAAGGATGGGCTTTCCAACCAAGCGAGATAATAACAACCCCTACCACCAGGGTCAATCAGATGAGTCATATATTTTCGACCAGTATTGTTATAAAACGACTTAACAGCGGAACAGAATAGAGCCACCGTTCCGTTTAGTTACTTGGCTCTTTAAACGGAGCGGTGGCCCTATTGGACCGGAGCATAGCTTATTTTTTGCTCGGGATTATAAATTTCAACTTCTATTCAAACTAACTCTATATAATCGTCAAGGTTACTCCATTTAATTATGTAAAATTTATACTAAATAATGATATATGTTACAACTAACTTGAGAAAATTGATAAGATAATAAATGAAGAACAAATAAATCAAAATAATGGTTATCCTAAAACAATAAATGTTATTTTAAAAAATTTTGGGTTAACATAATTTATTAGGAATTGAGGGGTTTTTGTATGGTTATGTCCCTGAATGTTACCATTAAGTTAAAATTAGCCAACCGTCCCGGAGCCCTGGCCCGCGTACTGGATGTTATTGCCCGGGAGGGCGGAAGTCTGGGAGCCATTGAATTGGTCTCCGCTTCCCCGTCTCATACGGTCAGGAAGTTAATGATCCGCCTGCACCAAAAAGGGGACCTGGAAGGTCTGACCCGGGCTTTAAAAGAACTGCCGGATGTCCAGATCATCCAAATCGCCGACAGGGTATTTACCTGGCACATGGGAGGAAAAATTGAAGTGGCCCCCAAAAGGCCTGTGCAGAACTGGGAGGACCTGTCCCTGGTTTATACTCCGGGGGTGGCGGTCATTTCCGAAACCATTGCCCGGGAACCGGATATGGCTTACAAATTAACTATGAAGGGAAACACCGTGGCCATTGTAACCGACGGTTCAGCCATCCTTGGCTTGGGAAACCTGGGTCCCACTGCGGCCCTGCCGGTGATGGAGGGCAAAGCCCTTTTATTTAAACAATTTTCCGGGGTGGATGCCCTGCCCATCTGCCTGGATGTTCACGAGCCTCAGCAGATTATTGATGCGGTGGTAGCCATTGCTCCCGCCTTTGGCGGTATTAATCTGGAGGACATTGCCGCCCCCAAGTGCTTTGAGATTGAAGAAAGACTAGCGCACCTGCTAGACATTCCGGTCTTTCATGACGACCAGCATGGAACGGCCATCGTAACCCTGGCCGGTTTACTCAATGCCCTAAAAGTGGTGAGGAAATCCATTTCGGAAATCAAGCTGGTATTGAGCGGCGCCGGGGCTGCCGGGGTGGCCATTGCCAAAATCCTGAAAAATGCCGGTGTCCGGCATATGATTGTCTGCGACCGTAAAGGCGCCATTGGTAGAGGTGCCCAGCCCCAAAATCCCTTTAAAGCATGGATTGCTGAAAACACCAATGAGGATAACCTGCAGGGCAGTTTAAAGGAAGTCATTGCCGGGGCCGATGTCTTTATAGGCGTATCGGCACCCGGGCTGCTGCAACGGGAAGATATCCAAAGGATGAATAAACAGCCGGTGGTTTTCGCTCTGGCCAACCCGGACCCGGAGATTCAACCGGAGGAAATTTACGACATCGCCGGGGTCATCGCCACCGGCCGGTCCGACTATCCCAATCAAATCAACAATGCCCTGGCCTTTCCGGGCGTCTTCCGGGGCACCCTCAATTGTCACGCCCGAAGCATTAACGATGAGATGTGTCTGGCCGCAGCAAACGCCCTGGCCGGCATGGTCACCGAAGAATTGTTGAACCCCGAGCATATTATTCCTTCGGTTTTTAATGAAGAGGTGGCTCCGGTGGTAGCCCGGGCGGTGGAAGAAACGGCTGGACGTACCGGAGTCGCCCGGAAGATTTTATCCGGGGAAAATCAGGAGAAATACTCCTTTTAACCGCTGCCCATAAAACGCCACAAATGATTAACCCGGATCTCGTATATACGAGATCCGGGCTTTCTTTAGACATTTATTTTTTACCAAAGTAATTCACGACACGGAGCCTTGGCCTGCCGGAAGCTTACTGCTTAAGAATGGCAGCCAGGTCTTGGTCCGGTGTGGTGATGGGTTTAATGTCGAAGTTCTTGACCAAAACATCCAGGACGTTGGGGGAAATAAAGGCCGGTAAACTGGGGCCAAGACGAATATCTTTAATCCCCAGGTGCAGCAAGGTCAGTAAAATAGCAACCGCCTTTTGTTCGTACCAGGAAAGCACCATGGACAGCGGCAGGTCGTTCACGCCGCATTCAAAGGCATTGGCCAGGGCTACGGCAATTTGAATGGCGGAGTAAGCATCATTGCACTGCCCAATATCCAGCAGGCGAGGGATACCCCCGATGTCTCCCAGTTTCTTATCAAAGAAACGGAACTTGCCGCAAGCCAGAGTCAAAATGACCGTATCCTTGGGAGCTTTTTCTACAAATTCGGTGTAATAGTTGCGTCCCGGTTTGGCACCATCGCAGCCGGCCACCAGGAAGAAATGTTTAATATCTCCGTTTTTGACTCCTTCGATGACCTTGCCGGCCACACTCATCACCGTATTGCGGGCAAAACCAACCATTACACTGCCTTTAGCCTCATCTTCGGCAAATCCCGGCAGGGCCAGCGCCCTTTCAATAACCGGTCCAAAGTCGCCGTTTTTGACATAGACGACGCCGGGCCAGCCAACTTGACCGGTGCTGAAAATATTTTCCATATAACCCTGAGGATTCTGAATGCAGTTGGTGGTCATTAGGATGCTGCCGGGGAACTCAGCAAACTCCTTCTTCTGATTCTGCCAGGCGGTCCCGTAATGTCCATAGAAGTGCTTGTATTTCTTCAGTTCCGGATAACCGTGGGTGGGCAGCATTTCACCGTGGGTATAGACATAAATGCCCTTGCCTTCGGTTTGCTCCAGCAGGTTGGCCAAGTCTTGCAGATCATGGCCGGATACTAAGATACACTTGCCTTTTTTATGTCCCAGGGGAACTTCCGTAGGTACCGGGTGACCGAACTTGCCGGTGTTTCCTGCATCCAACAGTTCCATTACACGCAGGTTGACTTCACCGCATTTCAGCACCAGACCAACCCAATCGTTCAGCCCCAGCCCTTTGTTGGTTAGAGCGGCCATGGCCTCATGAATGAAGGCATAGACCATATCATCTTCTTGGCCCAGGATTTTAGCGTGGTCGGCGTAGGCGGAAATTCCTTTTAAGCCATAGACTAGAATTTGCTGCAAGGACTGGATATCTGCATCGGCATCATGATCGTTAACCATTCCTACAGCCTCTCCCTGTTTAATCAAGTCCTCCAGACTGGCAGCAGGTTGGAAGCTGGCGGCGGGATCGCTAAAGGCGACATTACCGCCGGCCCGGGCAACCTTCTCTTTAAGTTGAGCGGCTAATTCCGCACAACGGTTAAGAAGTATTTGAAAACGCTCGGGATCAAAATTCACATTGGTAAGCGTATTAAATAAAGCTTCAACGGTAAAATGATTGACCTCCTGGTCCACTACGCCCACCTTACGTCCCTCATTGGCATAGAGGGATAATCCCTTGACAGCATGTAATACCAGGTCCTGCAGGGCGGCTACTTCCGGCTTTTTGCCGCAAACTCCGCTGACCGTACAGCCGGTACCTTTGGCGGTTTGCTCACATTGGTTACAGAACATATCTTTTCCTCCTTTATCTTAATTAATTGGTTAGTTTAATGGAACCGGTAGGACAATTTTCCTCACAGGCCCCGCATTCAATACAAGCTTCCGGGCGCATCACCTTGGATACCTCGGCCACTTCAAAAACCGTGGGCTTCGCCGGACATACGGCGGCACAGGTACCACAGGCAATACAGCCTTCTTCGTCAACCACAGGATGCAATTTAACACCTCCTTTATATGGAGATAAATAACATCTTTTTAATCCCTATTTTAAAAGTAACTTACTATTCTAAAAAATCTTGAAATTGGGGTCTTGGTTTTAGTGATACTTGAAGGTCTTTGAGCCTGATTAACTTATATTTATAATAAGACCAAGTTAATTTTACCTTCATTCTTCCCGGACTCGCGTTTTTCCTGCCGGTTAATTCTTACAATTAAATAACAAATAGTTGGCGGATTTCCGGGTTCGTATTCTTTTCTGAAGCTAGTTTACAGTTTACAGGAGAAACAATAAAAAAAAAGTGACCCTCGTCACACCTTTTCAATAATTTTGGTCACTTTTATGGGCTTTTTAAACTGTCGTCTATACTGCACCAAGCCACAAATGATAGACTTAGTATATGAACATTTGCCAACTATAATAACCGACAGCCTTTAATGAATAGGCCAAATAATAACCATTCCCTAGGAGGATGTTCTTAATGTTGCAAATTGAAAAAATAAGAGAGAAAGTTATTAACTTAGACGAAGCAGATGCCAAGAGTTTATTAATGATCATTTACGCCAGACTTGATACTGCAATAAACGGAAATGGCGGATATAAAGTTGTCGAAGAAACATTGAAAGATTTATTTGATATTTATCAAAAGCTTCCCGTCAAGAACAGATAATAAAGAATAATTCTCCTAACCAAGGAATCTTTAAATAAACATTCATATCGACATAGATATTTAAAGGGAATCATCTACCGAACTCTTTGCTTTTGTTGACTGCCCTTTTAGAGAGGGACACCACCATATGGCAGTCAACACCAGTGCCAAGGCTGCCCCCACATAAGTATAGAACACCCCTTGCTCATATCTTAATATTAGATAACTAATCAACGGGCCCAGGGCCGCTCCCAGATCGGCCCCCACGATATAGGCGGTTGATATGGAAATGGAGGATTCCTTCTGGGCCACATCCGAGGCCAGTGAATCCACCAGTGTTGTAAGGGAAGTCGCCGTTATCATAATCAATAAACACAGACCCAGCCAAAGAAAAATTGGCATTTTTATAGGAATAACAGCAATGCTGACAGAGGCCAGAATCAGGAAAATTATAAATGGCGGCACACGTCCCGCCGCTCCGTCGGACCAGCGCCCCACACGGGTGGCCACCAGCGGCTCCCAGGCCCAGCGGGCCCCCAGGATGATTCCCGCCAAAGCGGTGGCAGCGATGGATGTTCCCAAAAGGTTCAATAAGAGCCCATAATGATGGCCAATAACATAGCTAAGGGTGGAGGTAATCATCCCTTCAAAAACCATATAAATCAACAAACCGGAAAGAATCACTTTTAAAACAGGGTTCAAAGACCAATTTATTTTAAAAAT